>PKYZ01000579.1 GCA_003132865.1 Bryobacterales bacterium | reverse complement strand
CGTCCTGTCAACTCCAGTCTCATTCGGCCGGTCACGCGATCGGCCAGATTTCGTCATTGGCGCCCGCAATCGGGCGACCGAGGCTTGGAGAATTAGAAATGTCACACACAGTTGAAATCGATCTGGGAGGCCGCCAGATCACCCTCGAAACGGGCAGAATGGCCAAGCAGGCGAACGGCGCGGTCGTTGTTCGTTCCGGCGATTCCGTAGTGCTGGTCAGCGCCTGCATGTCCGAAGAGCCGAAGCCGAACGCCGGCTTCTTTCCTCTCACGGTAGATTATCGCGAGTATACTTACGCCGCCGGCAAGATTCCAGGCGGCTTTATCAAACGCGAGGGACGTCCCTCGGAAAAGGAAATCCTCACCAGCCGGCTGATCGACCGGCCGGTCCGTCCGTTGTTCCCCGAAGGGTTTTTGAATGAAACCCAGATCATCGCCATGGTGCTCTCCGCCGATCCGGAGCAGGACCCCAATTCCCTGGCCGTGGTGGGCGCGGGCGCCGCGCTGGCCATCTCCGATATTCCGTTTCAGCACGTGCTGGGCGGAGTGCGCGTGGGGATGGTGAACGGCGAATACATCGCCAACCCCACCTATTCGGAGGGCCGCGAGTCCAAGCTGAATATCATCGTGGCCGCCACCGAGGGCGGCATCGTGATGGTGGAGGCGGGCGCGCAACAGGCCTCCGAAAAGGACGTGATCGGGGCCATCGACTTCGGCCACACCTGCTGCAAGAAGATCGCCGCGGCCATCCATGAGTTGGTCGCGAAAGTCGGGAAACCCAAGCGCACATTCGAAGCGAAGGCGCTCGACCAGGCCCTCTACGACCAGATCTCCGCCCGGGCGCGCGAGGCGTTGATTGACGGGCTGAACACCGAAAAGTATCCGAAGCTGGAGAGCCACACCAAGGTCGCCGAGCTGAAGAAGAAGGTTCTGGAAGGCTTGCCCGAAGAGCAGAAGGACGAAGGCAAGAAGGCCTTCGAGGCGCTGAAAGAGCGGGTCTTCCGCGACGAGATGTTGAAGCACCACCGCCGTCCGGATGGCCGCGCCTTCGACCAGATTCGCCAGATCACAATCGAAACGAGCGTGCTGCCGCGAACCCACGGATCCGCGCTATTCACCCGCGGCGAAACGCAAGCCCTGGTCACCCTGACCCTGGGCACGAAAGACGACGCCCAAAGGATCGAACTGCTGGAGCCCGGCGAAGCTTCCAAGCGGTTCATGCTGCATTACAACTTTCCGCCATTCAGTGTGGGTGAAGTCGGCTTTATGCGCGGACCCGGCCGCCGCGAAATCGGCCACGGAGCGCTGGCCGAGCGGGCCCTGTTGCCGCTCATACCGCCCGAGACCGCGTTTCCCTATACGCTGCGCGTGGTGAGCGACATCCTGGAGTCCAATGGCTCGAGTTCCATGGCTACGGTTTGCGGCGCTTCTCTCACCTTGATGGACGCGGGCGTTCCAATGCCCGCGCACGTGGGCGGCGTCGCCATGGGGCTGGTGAAGGAAGGCGACGACTACGCCGTGCTCACCGACATCGCGGGCGCCGAAGACCATTACGGCGACATGGATTTCAAGGTCGCCGGCACGCGCGCAGGCATCACCGCTTTGCAGATGGATATCAAGGTGCCGAACGTCACCGCCGCCATCATGCACGAAGCCCTGGAGCAGGCCCACCGCGGCCGCCTCTTTATCATCGGCAAGATGGAGGAGGCCATCCAGCAACCGCGCGCCAACATGTCGGAATACGCGCCGCGCATCTACACCATCCACATTCCGACCGATAAGATCCGCGACGTCATCGGACCAGGTGGCAAGGTGATTCGCGGCATCATCGAGCAGACCGGCGTGAAGATCGACGTGGACGATGACGGCACCGTGCATGTTTCTTCCGCCGACGAAGCCGCGGCCAACAAGGCGCTCCAAATCATCGGCGACATCACCGCGGTGGCCGAAGTGGGCAAGACCTACCTGGGCAAGGTCGTGCGGCTGGTGGATTTCGGCGCTTTCGTCGAGATCTTCCCCGGCACCGACGGCCTGCTGCACATCAGCGAAATCGCCGAGCATCGCGTNNGGCAGGCGGTTTCGCCTGCCAAGGCGAGCGGAGCTTGCCCATGCGGATCCTCCTTGGACCCGCTCTTCGGCGAGCGTAAGACTTATGGTCATGGTCGCTGGCGAAGGATGAACGCACAAGCAAAGTCCTTCGCTCTATGTATCGACAACAGCGATTATCTTATCCTCGGCCAGGTCTATCGAATTCTTCCGGATCTGACAGCGGCCAAGGACGATTTGGTGCGGATCGTCGACGAGAACGGTGAGGATTATCTATACCACAAAGACCACTTTATGTTTGTGGATTTTCCATCAGGGGTCAAGGAAAAGATCCTCGCGCTGCAAGGCGCCACGTAGCCAAAGCCAACAACGATCCAACAAGGCAATACAAGGCAACCCGAAACGCTCCCGCAAAAGCTCGTCATTCGCCGCTCACTTGCAGCTTGGCGTATTCCGCCTTGGCTTGCTTGAGAATCGGGATATCTGGGTCGGCGTCTTTCCAGAGAGCGAGGAAATCCTGGTAGGCAGTCCTTGCCTTGGTCTTATCTCCCGACAAAGCGAACGCTCTGCCTAATTGCAAGTGCGCCAGTGCGCCTATGGGATCGCTGACCACGATCCCGCGGTGATCGAGAATTTTCTGGAATTCCGCGGCGGCTGCGGCGCCTTGGTGCGCGGCCAGATAGGCTTCACCAGGCACATAGACTGGATAGAGCGTCCCGAAGAACCCATGAAAGCCGTTGCGCGGCGCGCCCAGGTCATAGGGAACGGCGATTTGTAGCAGTTCAATAGCCTTCGACGGCTCGCTATGGTTCAGTGCGAGAAGTGCGCGAAGAGCCGGAAGGTAACTGAACCTGACAGACGTATCCTCAGGGAAGCGCCTTTCCAGATCGTTCGCCAGCGTTTGACACCGGGAAGAATCCCCGGAGAGGGCCAGTGCAAACGCAGCGCCATATTCCACCTCCCGGCCCTTGGAAAGCTCACGTACGGCCATCGCGTTCCGCCTGGCCTCAGGCGCATTCCCGAAAAAGCCTTCCCACAGTGCCAGCCCGGTTCCATCCAGAGCCGCCCTGTCCCGCTGGGCCGCATGCTGAGCCAGTTCCGCCGCATCATGTGACACCTCCGGGCCTCTTGCAAGCGGCCAGAATACGCCGAGACAAAAGCCTGGTGGTCTGAAATCCAGTCTTAACCGCTCCGGATTTTCCCTGGCCCAGAGCCGCTTCCTGTTGCATTTCCGCCTTGTCGCTTTTTAAAAAGGCGATGTCGTAGCGCTGGACCAAAAAGTCGGGGATTTCCAGCTTGCGTCCGTAGGCTTGCTGGAGGGTGTTCGTGGCTTCTTCCAGGAGGTCGAGGAATTGATAGTTCATGGCAAGAAGCGCATAACCGATGGCAAAATCTGGAGCGAGGCCGATTGCTTTCTTGGCTTCTTCCACTCCCTGATCGTACCTTCCGAAGGTCGGGTAAATCGCCGCCAGGTAGTCGTGGGACACCATCTCACGAGGATAATTTTGCGCCCACAACTCACAGGTCTGTTTCGCCTTTTCCAGGTTTCCAGTGACTCGGCGATGGTAGGAAGCGGTAATAAAGAACTTCTCGCCGTCACTGGTTCGATCACGCAACTGATAGGCTTTGCTGGTGCTCTCCGCCGAGAGGTCGGACTCTCCCAAACCGCCGTACATGAGCTCCTGCTCCGGCGACATGTAGGTAGCCGGGCGTGCCCATGGCGGTACCCGGCCTTGTAAGAGGCTCCTCAGTGCCGTCCGGCGCAGCTAGTTGAGCCAAGCCGAAGTCGAGGATCTTGGCGTGGTCGGGGCGCCCGCTTGCTGTCTCGGTGATGAAAACGTTGCCCGGCTTGATGTCGCGGTGAACAATACCTGCGGTGTGGGCCGCATCCAACGCATCGGCGATCTCGATTCCGAGCGCTAGCAAGAGTTTTGCTTAGGAATAGGCCCGATTATGAGTTTGAAATCCTTGGTCTGGTGGGATCAAGGCACCGGATGTGCCTGGATGGCAAGCTAGCCGTCGATGACGCAGTTTTGCACGATCCCAACTCGCAGGGAGTGACCATCGCTCTGACTAAAGGGCATCGCTACGCTGTGAAGATCGAGTATCTGCGAGGCGGGTTTGGCACGAAGCGGGTATGGCTGCCGGTGAGTGCCGATCCGAGTTTCGAGGCTGCATCTGCGGCTCCGTCACTCCCCATTGAATCAAGCACCTGCGAATTTGTGGACTCGATTGATAGTTTTGACTTCGATTTCGCGCCATACTAAATAGAAGCGACGGCGAGCCGTAACCGGCGACGGTCTGCCTGGAGAAAAATCTACAACTCTTGAGAGCGAGGAAAAACTAGTATGAAACGAACTGCAGTGTGTGTGCTGATCTTGTGCGCCGGGCTGGTATCGTGCCAGTCGGCATGGGCCTCCTGGGGCAGTTTCATTTCGACAGGAAATGCCACCGGCTTCGGAAACCCCTCTTGTGCTTTCGTCTCGAGCAGCAAAGCGGTATGTGCCGTGCGCAGTGGGAAAAGCGCGATTATGGTGAACGAGTTCAACGGTACCTCATGGGGCACATGGACGAATCTGGTGGGAGCGGTCGCGTCGAATCCAAGTTGCACCAGTAACGGCTCTGGCGATGTGATCTGCGCAGCGATGGCTACGAGC
This sequence comes from Bryobacterales bacterium, assembly GCA_003132865.1. The sequence goes on along the minus strand of PKYZ01000579.1, from coordinate 12,436 downwards.
GGAAACCTGCTCACCACCGTCTTCAATGGTTCAAGCTGGACTACCCCCGCGCAGGTCGCAGCGAGACTCTATTCCGCACCGAGCTGTGGGGAACTCACCGCTGGAGAAGTACTGTGTGTAGCGCGCAGTTCTACGGGCGGACTAGCTTACTCGATCTATAACGGGACTTCCTGGAGCACTTTCAAGACCGTCGCGACCTCAGCGGTCTCGGCCCCCGGTTGCGCGACCGACAACGCGGGCGGCGTAGTTTGTGCCGTGGTCACTATTGACGGCATAACCTTGGCGAATCGCTACACCGCTGGCGCTTGGGAGGGTTTCCTCAACCTTGGTGGATCGGCGGCTGGCGACCCGAATTGCTCGTCCGTGAACTCCGGCGGCAAAGTCGCCTGCTTTGGTGAGGCCTACAACTCGGGAATGATCTACGGCGCGGAATTCCTCGGCGGATCGTGGACGGCCAACAATTGGACCACCTACGGTGCGCTGGGCGGGACGGTCTCCAACAATGCTAACTGCACCACACAAGGTGCCGGACTGGTGGTCTGCGGCGCGATCGGTGAGTTGGACAATGCCTTCTACGCCGATGTGTATAACGGAGCCAGTTGGGGAGGATGGATCAAAATCGGCGGCATCGGTATTGGCATTCCCGCCTGCGGGGCCCTTGGCACCGGCCAGGTCGTGTGCATAGTAATGGGCGTCAACAACAAGCTGACCAGCGTGGTCGGTCCATAAACCAGTCCTCTGGCGTCGCCTTCCAGTAGAGGCGGCGCCATGCCATTCCTGTGATCGTGCCCACACCCACACGGATCAACGCGGAGGTGGGAACCAGGGCAAGTTCAACCCTTGCAAATACGGAAGAGCAGTTAGCGTCAAGGTCGGAAAATGCGTTGCCAGAAGGCAAACAAGCGTATTTATTGCATCGAGGTGATTTGTGCCGACTTTCTCGCGGAAGCGAACTTGGACTCAGGGAAACCCGCAGACCCTGCTGTTTTCGATGATGCGATGCTTCAGGCTTCTGCCAAAAGACCAAAAGCAGGCGTTCCTAGAGAAACCTCAGTGAGAAGGCATCATGAATGGCGTTCGGCCAAGATCCGGCGCGTGACGTCTTGATCCCGAGACGTACGAGAATCTTCGGCAATAAGTTCTGCGCCGGGATGGCTGGCGCCGTCAGTCGTGCAGCACGGCGTCGAGCCTGCAGCTCGTGGATTTTCCACGACTCGATAACCCAGGACCTGTTCGTGATCCTTTTACGATACAGGCAGGCAACTCGAAACCCTCCAGCCAAGCTCGTCATTCGTCCCTCACTGCAAGCTTGCCGTATTCCGCTTTGGCTTGCTGGAGGATCGGGATGTCGGGGTCGGCATCTTTCCAGAGGCCGAGGAAATCCTGGTAGGCAGCCTTTGCCTTGGTCTTATCTCCCGACAAAGCGAACGCCCTGCCCAGTTGCAAGCGCGCCAATGCGCCTACGGGATCGGCGAAAACGATGCCAGGGTGGTCGAGGATCTTCTGGAATTGCGCGGCGGCTTCGGGGCCCCGATGCGCCAACAGACAGGCCTGGCCGCGCAGGTACACCGGATAGAGGTTTCCGAAGATACCAGACCCGCTACCCGATACGGCGAGCTCATACGGAGCTGCGATTTGCAGCAGCTCGATGGCGTTAGAAGAATCGCCATGGCTCAGCGCCCAAAGCGCCCGAAGAGTTGGCAGGTAATTGAATCTGACGTATGTATCCTCCGATGCCTTTTCCAGATCGTTCGCCAGCGCTTGAGACCGCGCCACATCCCCCGAGAGGGCCAGAGCAAACGCAGCGCCGTACTCCACATCCCGGCCCTTGGAAAGGTCCAGCGCCGCTGCGGCGTACCGCCTTGCCTCTCGCGCATTCCCGAAAAAGGCTTCCCGCACGGCCGCTCCAGCGTCATACGTCGCCGCACTTTCGCCCTTGTGAGCCGCCTGCTGGGCCAAGTCCACTGCCTGCCGTGATTTCCTCCGGGCCTCTTGCAAATGACCGGAATAGGCCAAGACGGAAGCCTCCCCGTGGACGGCCCAGTCTCCCACGTCGGAATTGGCCTCAGCCAGAGCCGCTGCCCGCCCCATCTCCGCCTGGTCACCCCGTAAGAAAGCGATGTAATATCGCATGATCAGAAACTCGGGGAACGCGACTTTGTGCTCTGAGGCTCGCCGAAGAGTGTTCTCGGCCTCCGGCAGGCGGTCCGTTTGAACATAGCCCCAGGCAAGATTGTTATAGCCGGGGGGAAAGTCCGGATCGAGATCGACCGCTCTCTTGCCTTCGTCGATGGACTTGTCATACTTGCCGAGTTCCTGGTAAATCCACGACAAGCTACTTCGGGGCCTGGCATCGCGAGGATAGGTTTCGGCCCACAACTCAGCGGTTTGCCGGGCGCTTTCCAGGTTTCCCGTTACGTCCAGATCGTGAGGGACCATTATAAAGAACCGCTCCGGGTCGCTGACGCGATTCCGCAACTGATAGGCTTTGCCGGCGCTCTCCGCCGCGAGCACAGGCTCCCAAAGCTCGCCGTACATGCGCCCGAGGGTTGCATAGGCCATCGCAAATTGGAGGTCGATCCCGATAGCGCGCTGGAGATGGGGCACCGCCGCGCCAGGGCCTTTGGAGAACCAGACCTTCCAGGCCGTACTATAGGCCTTCAAGGCTTCGAGCGATGGTGTGGTCGCCTCGGCGAGCGGAGTATCGTGCTTTTCGACCGTGGCCAGCGATTCGCCGATTCGGGTTCTAAATCTGCCGGCAATCTGACTGAGGGCAGTCAGAACGTCTTCTTTCCTGGCGGCTCGCCCCTGCTCGTCGTCAAGAATGTCGCCAGTGCGGCAGTCCCGGGCACGCAGCGCCAACACGTACTGGCTTCCGAGGCTGCCAATTGAGCCATCCAGGACGGCGGCGCTGGCGGTTCGCTCGCAGATTTCCCGGGCGAGGTCCGGAGTTAGTGGCGCATCCGCCGGCCGGCTCATCAGACGCAGTGTCTTCCGGATACGCTGCTCGGAGACCAGGCTGAGGAAAGGCGACTGTTCAAGCTCTACCGCCAACCCCTGGCGAAGCGTCCCGTCAAACACAGCGTCGCCCGTCGTGTTTACGAAATCGGCGAGGACAATGGTGTCCTTGTCCGTGAGTCTTGGGGTGCGGTGGAAATAGAAGTAACCGGCGGCGGACAGCGCCAGCACAGCCGCGGCCGCGGCAATCGCCTTCCGGCGTTTGGCGATGGCAGTTGCGGCGCCGGGCTGCGCAGCGGCTGTCACCCTGCCCGGGCCCGGAGGTTGCCCCGTGTCCCGCTTGAGGCGCTGAAGGTCGGCGCCGATCTCCGAAGCGTGCTGGTAGCGCAGGTTGCGATCCTTTTCCAGACACTTGTCGATGATGCGCTCCAATTCCGCGGGCAGGTCGGGATTCAGGCGCACGGGAGGCACAGGATCGCGATTCAGAATGCAATCGAAAACCATCCCCGAGCTTTCCCCGCGAAAGGGCAGCTTGCCCGTAGCCATTTCATAGAGCACCACCCCGAACGAGAACAAATCCGTGCGGGCGTCCAAAGGTTGAGCGCGGACTTGCTCCGGCGACATGTACGGCACCGTTCCCAGTGCGCTCCCTGGATTGGTCGCTTGGTCTTCGATCGTGACGGTCGGTTGCGCCGTGGCGCCTGCACCTGCGCCGGGGCCGACTCGATAGCCGGAGGCGGGATCGACTTTGGCCAGTCCAAAGTCGAGAACCTTCGCATGACCGCGCCCGGTCACGAAGATGTTCGCGGGTTTGATGTCGCGATGGACGATCCCCGCGGAGTGAGCCGCGTCTAACGCGTCGGCGATTTCGTTGCCCAATGACAGAAGTGCCTCGATATCCAGTGGGCGCGCCGCGATGCGATGCTTCAGCGTAGTTCCGTCCAGGAACTCCATGGCGATGAAGGAGCGGCCGTCCTGCTCGCCGATGTCATATATCGTGCAGATGTTTGGGTGATTCAAGGCGGAAGCGGATCGCGCCTCGCGCCGGAAACGAATCATGGCATCCGGGTGGCGAGCGAATTCGCCGGACAAAAACTTGAGCGCCACAAAGCGGTCCAGCCGGCTGTCCTCGGCCTTGTAAACCACGCCCATCCCGCCGCCGCCCAGCCTTTCGACGATGCGGTAATGCGAGATGGTCCGTCCGATCGGGAAATCCGCGCTCTCCTGCGCGTCCTGGCTCTGCCCGCGAGCCATGGCCCGCGCGGCCACTTCCATCGCCGCATTCTCCAGGAACCCGCCTGCCCGCTCATCCGACGCCAGCAGGGAACGGACTTCCCGCTCCAGCGTTTCGTCGCCCGCGCATGCGGACCGCAGAAATACGTCGCGCTCTTCGGGCGCACGGTCCAGCGCCGACTGCAGGACTTCGTTAACTTGTTTCCATCGTTCGGAGTCCATCGTCCGTCCCGCCAGTCAGTTCGCGGTAGAGCCAGGCCCTGGCCGCCCTCCAGTCGCGCTTCACGGTAACAGGCGATACTTTAAGCACCTCGGCCGTCTCTTCGACGCTGAGTCCGCCAAAGAAGCGCATTTCGACAACTTGCACCTTGCGTGGATCGATCCGCGCCAATCCGTTCATTGCGTCGTCGAGCGCCACCAGGTCCGCGTCCTGGCCGCCGTCCACCACGGCTGCCTCGTCCAGCGAGACGTGCTGCACGCCGCCTCCGCGTTTCAGGTTATGGCGGCGCGCATGTTCCACCAGAATGCGCCGCATCAACTGGGCTGAAACAGCGAAGAAGTGGGCGCGATTTTGCCATTGCATGCGCTCATAATCCACCAGGCGCATGTAGGCTTCATTGACCAGGGCCGTGGTTTGGAGGCTGTGGCAGGAGCGCTCGCCTCTCATGTAGCGGCGCGCCAGGCGGTGGAGTTCGTCGTAAACGACAGGGGTCAGCCGTTCCAGCGCGCTCTGGTCTCCGTCGCTCCAGGCGCGGAGCAGCGTGCTAATGTTCTCCGCGGCCGGTTCACCAAGTTGTGACGCCCTCTGCATGGCCTATGAATTATACCGCCGCGCGTGATCCCCCCGTGCCGCATTCTGCGCCTATTCAGAGTGGAGGGAACTTAACATGAAAACGATCTTGACTTTGATTGCCGCGAGCAGCCTGCTCGCCGCGCTTGCAGTAGCACAGACGCCACGCTATACCGTCACCGACCTCGGCACGTTAGGCGGGGCCGGGACGAATAGCACGGCTTTTGAGATGAACAATGCAGGCTGGGTGGCCGGATCCTCGAACCTGACTAGCTGGGGCCCCCAGCACGCTTTTCTTTGGTATGGCGGCGCCCCCTTGCGCGACCTCGGCACACTGGACGGACCCGCCTGTCCCGCATGCAATAGTGGGGCCGGCGGGCCTAACGGGAGTGGCGAGGCGGCGGTTGGTTCCGAGACTTCCGCGATGGATCCGAATGGTGAAGACTTTTGCGAGTACGGCACCCATCGTCAATGCCTCGCGGCCATCTGGAAAAATGGGGCACTGACCGCGCTTCCCAACCTGCCAGGCGGCCACAACGCCAACCCTTTTGGCCTGAACGATCAAGGCCAGGTGATCGGGTTTGCGGAGAATGGCACTCCCGATGCCACCTGCGCAACGCCTTTTCAAGTTCGCCGTTTTGAAGCCGTGATGTGGGGACCAAAGGGCGAGATCCATGGACTCCCTCCGCTCACGGGCGACACCGTCGGATTCGCTATCGGGATCAACGACTTGGGCCAGGTCGTCGGCTCGTCGGGTTTATGCTCGAACACCACGATTCCCCCAAACCCGAGTGGGGCGCACGCCGTGCTCTGGGAAAAGGACGGCTCGGCCACCGACCTCGGCAACCTGGGAGGCACGTTAAACGTTGCGGACAGCGTCAACGAGCTGGGTGAAGTGGTCGGCGGGGCGCAATCGTCTATAGACGGCAACATTCACGCCTTCCTGTGGACCAGGGGTACCGGCATGCAGGACCTGGGCGCGTTTCCCGGGGCCATTGTGACCGTGGCCCCTTGTTGTAACACCATTAACGACAGAGGCGAGGTGGTTGGCTTTTCGATAGATGGGACTACCTTTAGCTCACGCGCCCTCATCTGGCAAGGAAAAGTGCCGGTGGACCTAAACACCCTGATCCCGGCGGACTCGGGTTGGTATCTGCAGGCTGCTTATTCCATCAATGATGCCGGAGAGATCGTGGGCTATGGCACGATAAACGGCAACGTTCACGCATTTCTGGCAATCCCACGCCGGTGAAATTGAAGTTCGTGGGGCGGGCAATTCTGCCCGCAGCCGGCTTTCAGCCGGCCTTGGCCGCCTAAAAGGCGGCTGCGGCCAAGATTGGCCGCCCTACAATTTGCCCAGCCTGGCGTATTCCGTCTTGGCTTGCTTGAGGATCGGGATATCGGGGTCGGCGTCTTTCCAGAGAGTGAGGAAATCCTGGTAGGCAGTCCTTGCCTTGGTCTTATCTCCCGATAAAGCGAACGCTCGGCCTAGCTGTAAGTGCGCCAGCGCACCTATGGGATCGCTGACGACGATTCCGCGGTGATCGAGAATTTTCTGGAATTCCGCGGCGGCTTCGGCGCCTTGGTGCGCGGCCAGATAGGCTTCACCACGCACATAGACTGGATAGAGCGTCCCGAAGAACCCATGAAAGCTGCTGCGCGGCGCGCCCAGGTCATAGGGAACGGCGATTTGTAGCAGTTCGATGGCCTTCGATGGCTCGCGATGGTTCAGTGCGAGAAGTGCGCGAAGAGCCGGCAGGTAACTGAATCTGACAGACGAATCCTCCGGGTATCGTCTCTCCAGATCGTTCGCCAGCGCTTGAGACCGGGCAGAATCCCCGGAGAGGGCCAGAGCAAACGCAGCGCCATATTCAACCTCCCGGCCATTGGAAAGCTCACGTGCGGCCATCGCGCTCCGCCTGGCCGCAGGCGCATTTCCGAAAAAGCCTTCCCACAGTGCTAGCCCGGTTTCGTACAGAGCCGCCCTGTCCCGCTGGGCCGCTTGCTGCGCCAGGTCCGACGCACGGCGCGCCAATCTCCGGGCTTGTTGCAAGCGGCCGGAACATGCCGAGACAAAAGCTTCGTGGTCTGAAATCCAGTCTTCCGCGCCGGATTTTCCCTGCGCCAGAGCCACTTCCCGTTCCATTGCCGCCCTGTCGCCTCTCAAAAAGGCGATGTCGTAGCGCTGGACCATGAAATCGCCGATTTCCAGCTTGCGCTCGGCAGCTTGCCGAAGGGTGTTGGTGGCTTCCCTCAGGCGGCCAAGGTATTCATAGTTGAAGGCAAGCTGGGAATAACCGGTGGCAGAGTCCGGATCTGTTTCGATAACTTTCTTGGATTCTTCGACCGCTTTTTCATATTCTCCCAAGACATCGTAAACAATCCCGCCCAGGAATCCGTGGGAAAGCCTCTCGCGGGGATAAGTCCGTGCCCACAACTCAGAGGTCTGTTGCGCCTTCTCCAGGTTTCCTGTCACGTGAAGTTCGTAGGAGGCAGTGATAAAGAACTTCTCCCGGTCACTGGCCCGATCCCGCAACTGATAGGCTCTGCTGGTGCTTTCCTCAGAGAGGCCAGACTCTCCCATGTCGCCATACATGAGCCCCAGCGCGGCGTGCGCCACTGCGAATTGGGGGTCGATCTCAATGGCGCGCCGGAAGAAAGGCACCCCGGTAATCGAACCAGAGAGGCCAGCCTTCAGTCCCGCGCTATAGGCTTTCAAGGCTTCTAGCGACGGCGTGGTAGCCTCGGCAAGCGGAGTGTCGTGCTTTTCGACCGTGGACAGCGATTCGCCGACCCGGGTTCTGAATTTACTGGCAATTTGGCTCAGGGAGTTCAGGACGTCTTCCTTTCTTGCCGCTTGCGCCTGCTCCTCATCGAGGACGTCTCCGGTGCGGCAGTTCATGGCGCGCAGCCCGAGTACATACTGGCTCCCGAGCCTGGCAATCGAGCCTTCCAGGACGGCGGCGCTGGCGGTGCGCTCGCAAATCTCCTTCGCGATCTCCGGAGTGAGCCGCGCATCCGCCGCCCGGCCCATCAGACGCAGCGTCTGGTGGATGCGCCCCTCGGACACCAGCGTGAGGAATGGCGACTGTTCAAGCTGTATAGCCAACCCTTGGCGAAGCGTCCCGTCAAACAGGGGATCGCCTGTCGTGTTGGTGAAATCGGCGAAAACGATGGTGTCCTTATCCGTTAGTTTTGGCGTGTGATGGAGATAGAGGTAGCCAGCGGCGGCCAACGCCAGCACGGTCGCGGCAGCCGGGAGCATTACCTTCCAGCCTATCGTCACTCGCCGCGAATCCATGTCGCGTCTTAGCCGTTGGAGGTCGGCACGAATCTCCGAAGCGCGCTGGTAGCGCAGCTCACGGCCGTGCGCCAGGCATTTGGATAGGATGCGCTCCAGCTCCGGCGGCTCGACTGCGCTCAACCGGGACGCGGCCACGGGACGCTTGCCCGTAGCCATCTCGTACAGCACCAACCCGAACGAGAACAGGTCGGTGCGCGCGTCCAAGGGCCTCCCCTCCACCTGTTCCGGCGACATATAGCCAGCCGTGCCCAGGGCGGTGCCCGGCTTCGTGATAGGCTCCTCGGCGTCGCCCGCCGCGCCTAGTTGAGCCAATCCGAAGTCGAGGATCTTGGCGTGGTCTCGCTGTGTGATGAAAATGTTGGCCGGCTTGATATCGCGGTGGACGATGCCGGCGGTGTGGGCCGCATCCAACGCATCGGCGATCTCAATTCCCAGCGCCAACACCATTTCCATTTCCAAGGCCCCCTCGGCAATACGCTGCTTCAGGGTCGCGCCCTGCAGATACTCCATGACGATGAAGGAGCTACCGTCCTGCTCGCCGATGTCGTGAATGGTACAGATGTTCGGGTGATTCAATGCCGAAGCGACGCGTGCCTCGCGCTGAAAACGATTCGGACCCTCCGGGTCGCGGGCGAATTCGTCAGACAAAAACTTGAGGGCGACAAAGCGCTGCAACCGGGTGTCCTCGGCCTTGTAGACCACGCCCATGCCGCCGCCGCCCAGCTTTACCACAATGCGGTAATGGGAGACGGTAGGGCCGATCGGGGCGGCGCCGTCCGGCGCGTCTTCGCTCTGCTGGCGAGCGAGGGCCAGCGCGGCCACTTCTATCGCCGGGTTCTCCAGGAAGCTTCCTGCCTGCCGCTGTGAGGCCAGCAGGGAACGCACCTCCCGCTCAATCGCCTCGTCGCCGGCGCATGCTTGGCGCACAAACGCGTCGCGCTCGCCAGGCGCACGCTCCAACGCGGCCTGCAACAGATTATCGACCCGTTTCCACCGTTCAGAATCCATCGGCTGTTCCGCCGGTCAATTCGCGATAGAGCCACGCCTTGGCAGTGCTCCAATCGCGCATCACGGTGACGGGCGACACTTTGAGCACTTCGGCAGTCTCTTCCACGCTGAGTCCGCCAAAGAAGCGCATTTCGACCACCTGCACTTTGCGTGGATCGAGCCGCGCCAGCTCGTTCATCGCGTCGTCGAGCGCAACCAAGTCCGCGGCCCGGTCGCCGCCCACGACAGCGGCTTCTTCCAGTGAGACATGCTGCACGCCGCCGCCGCGTTTCAGGTTGTGACGCCGCGCATGCTCCACCAGAATGCGCCGCATCAATTGGGCCGAAACCGCGAAGAAATGGGCGCGATCCTGCCACTGCATGCGCTTATAATCCACCAGCCGCATGTAGGCTTCATTCACCAAGGCCGTCGCTTGGAGGCTGTGACCGGACCGCTCGTGTTCCATGAAGCGGCGCGCCAGACGGTGGAGTTCGCCGTAAACGATGGGGGTCAGCCTTTCGAGCGCGCCCTGGTCTCCGCCGCTCCAGGCGTGCAGCAGCCCGCTGATGTCGCTCACAGCCGCGTCGCCGGGTTGTGCCGCCTTCTGCATCGTCTGACCTTTGAATTATACCGCTCCAAATTTCCGCACCTTGCGTGATAGGTCCATCTCGCCTTCTGCGCCTATCTGAGTAGGCGCATCCGGCGCATGACTAAAAGGAGAATGTATGAAAACGATGATGACTTCGATTGCCGCGGGCAGTTTGCTCGCCGCGTTTGCAATGGCACAAACACCAAGTTATACGGTGACCGACCTTGGCCCGGTAGGCCCGGCGCCCGGCCAGCCGTTCTTTGTGGCTCCCAATGGCCTGATCGCAGGTACGGTCGCAACGAACGGCCCCACGAATGCCATGCTTTGGTACAAGAAATTGAAATTGAACATCGCCAAACCCGGGCTTGGAGGGGCCAACAGCGTGGCATTTGCCGTCGACGGTGCGGGCCAAGCCGTGGGCGAGGCTGAAACATCCGTTGTAGATCCAAAGGGTGAGGACTTCTGCGGTTTCAAAGCGATGGGGCTGCCCTCGGCCGGCAATTCCTGTCTGCCGTTCTTGTGGCAGAATGGCGCGATGACGGCGCTGCCAACTCTGGGTGGAAACAACGGCGCCGTCAACCAGATCAACAAAAACGGTGAGATGGCCGGTCTGGCGGAAACTGCCAGGCCGGACCCAGACTGCCCAGCCCCGCAAGTGCTGCATTTCAAGCCGGTCACGTGGGCAAGCGGCAAGATTCACGAACTCGTCACACTGGACGGAGACCGGGATGGCGCCGCCTTCGCGATCAACGATCACGGCCAGGTTGCAGGCGCGTCGGGCCAGTGCTCAGCCTTCAATCCCAATCTGCTGGAGAATTTCTTGCCGCTGCACGCCTTGCTCTGGCAAGGAGACATCGTGACTGACCTCGGCAACCTCGGCGGAACCGGACAGGGGTTCGGAAATCTCGCCCTAAACCTGAATAACCAAGGTCAGGTCATTGGTCAATCGGACTTGGCCGGCGACGCCAACTTTCATGCTTTCCTGTGGACCAAGGAGACGGGTATCCAGGACCTCGGTACGCTCCCCGGGGACGTGAATAGCGTCGCAGTCGGCATCAATGACAGTGGCGAGATAGTTGGCCCGTCGCTGGACGCTAACTTCAACCCACATCCGTACCTTTGGCGGAACGGGGTGATGACCGCCCTCAACAGCCTGATTCCTGCAAACTCCCCGTTGTCACTGTTGGTAGCATGTTCCATCAATTCCAGCGAGGAGATCGTAGGCTTGGCCGTCCAGATAAGCACCGGCGACGTTCACGCCTATCTGGCAACCCCCAAACACAGCGAAGGCGGCAGCGAGAGCGCGGTGCGTGCCCTACAAGGCGGGAGCGGTGAAAGCCCAAAGGTCACCCTCCCTGAAAATGTTCGCGAGCTGCTTCAGCAGCGACGGGGCTTCGGCCGATTCGCACAGCGCGGCAAGCGACCAAAGAAGCACCACGCCGATGACAAGCCATCGAATAAAGGATCGGAGGAAGCCTGTCCGAAGCGGGGTCTTGGTGAGTGTGTTCGGCATTGCAGTCACATTTCAGAATAATAGCCTGGGCTGGGTTGCCGCTGATTGATGCTCCAAAATGACGGGCAAGCGGGAGGTAATCCCAGGGGAAGGTTAGCCGACTACCCAGGATTTGGCCGTTCGTCGGGCGGGTAGGCTTGGCTGCAAGCAGCGGAGTCGATCACAGCGAGAACGGGATGCCGGGACCCAAGATTGCTACAAATAAAACCGAAGCGGCCACTGCAAAAAGAATCACGGGAATGCTGCGCCGGACAGGACTGACCGCTACAACGTTCTTATCTGAATGCAATGGGAAAAGAGGTGGCACAGCGAAGAGCCCCACCCAGGATGCGAAGCTGCTGAGTGCTCCGGAGTTCAACATCTCGATCCGTCCTCGTGGATCAAAGATCGGACCAGCACACGCGATCAAAAGAGCTGCGCTGCACAGAATCAATAGCAGACGAACTATGCGGGAGCGCCATAGCGGGGTCTTCGCACTCACGACGAAATGAAGCTCAGAACTTGTGAGTGACACGGCCCCGCGATAGAGGACGAGGCCAATTACGAAGGTCAGCGCTCGCCAAAGCCAGGCAGGCGTGAGTCCCTCGGTGAGCGCCATTCCATCTCCGTGGCCTGTGACTCCGCACTTCATCAGATACGCAAATTCCCAAAACAGGCTGAAGGACATGCTGGCCCAGAGAAATAGCCTCATTATTGGAGCCGCTCGGCGAATCAAGCGTTGAGCGAGAAAGCAGACACCAGCCCAAATCAAATTTCCCGCAGGTCCGCCAATATCGAAGATTCTCCAGTTTGGATTGGGCAGTTGAGATTCATAAATCAGCCGGGTTGTGGTCAATATTCCCGACCTGCCACCCGCAATGAGCAATCCAATCCCGTGTCCCACCACCTCATGTGCAATATCAGTAGTGATGAACGCGAGGATCCCGATGGCGGCAACGCTGATGAAATGGTCTCCCTGTGTAGCAGAACGCGGCACGACAGGAGAAGGTTCTGGTAAAGTCCCTGACCTCATTGTGTATTGATCAGTATAGATTGGCGAGTGACGGGCAAAGCGGAGAGCGC
>PKYZ01000001.1 GCA_003132865.1 Bryobacterales bacterium | reverse complement strand
CGCACGTTGCCCGGCCATTCGTGATTCATCAGCACCTGCAGCGCTTCCGCCGAGATCTGCGGCACGGGCCGGCTGGTCATCATGCAGAACTTGTTCAGGAAGTGCGCCACCAACAGCGGAATATCTTCGCGGCGGTCGCGCAACGGCGGCAGATCGATGCAGAAGATGTGCAGCCGGTAATACAGGTCGGGGCGGAAGGTGCCCGCTTTCACCAGCGCCTCCAGGTTCTTGTTGGTGGCGGCCACGCAGCGGAAATCCACCTTGATGGGCTGGTTGCTGCCCACCCGCACGATTTCCTTCTCCTGCAGCACGCGCAGCAAATCGGTTTGGGTCTTCAGGGTGATATCGCTGATCTCATCCAGAAAGACGGTGCCGCCGTCGGCCACTTCGAACTTACCCTTTTTGCGGTACTGCGCGCCGGTAAACGCGCCCTTCTCGTGCCCGAATAACTCGCTTTCGAGCAGCGTCTCGGTCAGCGCTCCGCAGTGAATGGTCACCATGGGCATATACCGGCGCGGACCCGCCGCATGGATCGCCCGCGCCACCACTTCTTTGCCCGTGCCGCTTTCCCCCGTGATCAGCACGGTGGCCTCCGTGGGCGCCACCATTTCGATCAGCTCGCACACTTTCTTCATCCCCGGAGCTTTGCCGATGAGCTCCGTCGAGGGAGACACCTCCTGCAGATTCTCGCGCAGGCGCACGACTTCGCGCCGCGTCCGCCGGTGCTCCAGGGCGTTCGCCACCAGGTGCGACAGCTCGTCCGGATCGATGGGCTTGGTGATGTAGTCGTATGCGCCGTGCTTCAGCGCTTGCACCGCCGTTTCCACCGAAGCGTAACCGGTCATGATAATGACCGTCAGCTCCGGATCGGCTTCCTTCAGCCGGGCTTGCAGTTCCATGCCGTCCATGCCCGGCATCTTGATGTCGAGGAGCGCGACGTCGTACTCCGTGTTCGTTATGGATTCCAGCGCCTCGCGCGCGCTGGCCACGGGCCGGGTTTGATAGCCCTCGCTCGAGAACCACTTCCCGAGGGAATCGCGCACGACCGTTTCGTCGTCCACGATCAGGATTTTGCCCTTGGTTTTTGTTTCTACCGGTTCTTCCACTTCCGTCACCATGTTTCCTCCGTGTCAAAGCGGCAACGCTATCTGCCGGGCGCGCGTGGTCCGGTGAAGCCGCCGCCCGCGAGGACTGGTTCCATCGCGGCCGGCCTGACAGCCGGCAGAGCTACCACAAACTCGGTGCCTTTGCCGGGCGTAGACTCCACGGCGACCTCGCCGCCATGCTGTTCGACGATGCTAAGCGCCACGGCCAATCCCAGGCCCGTGCGGTGCTGATCCTCCTTCGTCGTGAAAAACGGATCGAAGATCTGCGACAGCACTTCGGGCGGGATGCCCGGCCCGGTGTCGCGAACCCGGATCCGCGCTTGTCCGGCCGCGGAGTCCATCTCCGTGGCCACTTCCAGTACTCCGCCGTGCGGCATCGCTTCGGTGGCATTCACCAGCAGCACCAGCACCGCCTGCTGGATCTGCCCAGCATCGCAGGAGACCGCCGGCAGATCGTCCCCCAAATGGCTCCGCAACTCGATTCCCAGCAGTTCGGCCTGATGCCGCACCAGCACCAGCGCGCGGCCAATCAGGGTATTCAAATCGTTGGGCTCGCGGTGGCTGGGGGCCTGCCGCGCGAACGTCAGCAGATTGCGCATGATGTCGCCGCAACGCTTGCTTTCCCGCTCGATGATGCGAAGCTGTTCGACCATTTCCGTGCGCGATCCGGTGGGCCCCTTTTCCACTTCCTTGAGCGTCAGCCGGGCGTAGGTGAGGATCCCGAACAAGGGGTTGTTCACCTCGTGCGCCACCGTGGCGGCCAACTTGCCGATGGATGCCATCTTCTCGCTGGAAAGCAGCGAGCGGTGCGCCTGGTCCAGTTCCGCGGTCTTGCGCTTGACGCGCTCCTCGATCTCGGCGTGCACGCCGGACACTTCGGCGGTCATCTTGTTGAAGGACGCCGCCAGGTCGCTGAGCTCGTCGTTAGAGCGCACCGGCAGGCGGTAATCCAGGTCGCCATCCGCCACCCGGTGGGTGCCCGCGATCAGTTCTTTGACGGGCCGGTAGACCACGCCCCAAATGAAGACCATACTGACCAGCCAGATCATCGCTACCGTAATCCCCATGAACAGGATCAGGTGCGCGCGGTGCTCCGCCGTCTGGGCGTCCACGGCGGCCAGCGACAGGTTGGCATCGATGACCCCCAACACGCGCTGCCCTGCGGGATGGCAGCCCACGCAGGCCGGCGCGTTTTCGATGGGCCGGATCACGCCCAGCAGACGTTCCCCTTGCCCGGGGAATATGCGCGCCCGGTCCGGACGGTTCAGCTTCACCAGCGGCGCGCTTTGGGCGTGGCATCCGTAACACGCTTCCGCCCTCTTATCGACCACCCGGTTGACCTCCGTGGCGTCGGTGGAAAAGCTGATGCGGCCTTCCTTGTTGAAGATGCGAATACGCCGGATACCCGGCTCGCTGCCCAGTTCCTGTATGACGTTGTAGAGCGCCTGCCGGTCGTTGCGCAGCATCTCATAATGCGTGCTGCGCTGGATCACATCGGTGATGCGCTCCGCCGATTGCAGCACCATCTCCTCGGAGTGGCGCCGCTGGTCCCGCAGGTTGAAGTAGCCGAATAGAACAAACAAAGCCGCCGTGCTCGCAATCAGAGATATAGCGAGCTTGGCGGCTAGTCCAACGCGGAGTCTGTTCGGCAGATACATCAGCCTCCTAACAGTGGAGTAACCAATTCATCCTGCGTTGAGCCGGCTGAAAGCCGGCTGCGGGCANNGGGCAAGATTGCCCGCCCTCCTGTCATGTTCTTCGAAAACCGGGAAATATTGGGCGATCACCCGGAATACGGCGAAGCCCAGCGCAACGATCGCCAGAGTCACCGCTACTTCCGTCCAACGCGGTACGTAGTGCGTGCCGGACCCGGCCTCCATGCCGGTTACGCTCACATTCAGGCGATTGGCAATGAAACCGAAAATGACCATCACGGCGCAGCCGTACAGTTTCGCCGGGTTCCAACGCACGCGGCGCCGGAATAGCAGCACCATGGGCACGGCCAGCAGCACGATTTCGAGCCCGAACAGCCAGGTTTCGGTCCGGTTCTCGCGCAACAGCCCCAGCACGCCGCGCTGCTCCAGATCCAGGAAGCGGACAAACAGAAGTGTCATCAGCAACACTGCCAGTACCCGCGCCAGTCCGGCCGCCAGCGGCAGCTCCAGCTCCCGGCCGAACTCCCGGCTGCTGTGCCACGATTCGAAGATGGTCATGGCCAGCCCCGCGCAGATGGCCGACAAATAAAAGAAGACCGGCAGCACGGGCGTGTACCAGAGCGCATACAGTTTATGCGGCACGATCAGGTAGAGGCTGCCGAGAGAAGACTGATGCAGAGTGGACAGAATGACCCCCACAATCATGAGCGGCACGGAGACAAACTTGAGCCAGTCCAGCGGCTTGTGCCATCCCAATTTCTCGAAAACGGCAGGCGCGAATTCCAGCGCCAGCACCGTGGTGTAGAGCGTCACGCACCACGCCACTTCGAACATCACGGAATGCGGGTTCCACATCACCAGCGGATGCCATATGCGGTCGGGCCGCCCCAGATCGAACAGCAGCGCCAGCACCACCAGCACGTATCCCAGGAACGCAGTCAGAATAGCCGGGCGCAGAATCGGCTTGTAGCGCTCCACATTGAAGATGTGGACCACCGCCACCAGCGTGAATCCGCCGGCGGCCAGACCTACGCCGCACAGGATGTCGAAGCCAATCCAGATGCCCCACGGAAACTGGTCGCTCAAGTTGGTGACGCCGCCCAGACCGTACCGCACGCGCAAATAAGTGGCGTATGCGCCGGCCGCCATCAGTACCGCAAAGATGGCGCGCCAGATGGTGAAGCGCGGCAGCCGGCGGCCGTTCATCGCTTCCCCCCTTCCGCCCTGGCCACCTCGTCGCGGCGGTTGGTGATCCACCAGATCCCGCCCAGCAGCACCGAACCCACGGAAACCACGTCCGGCACCGCCTCCAGCGCCCGCCAGGTCAGCGCCGGCAGAGGTTGCTGCGGGAGGTTCGTCCGCAGCCCGATCTGTTCAAAGGGCACCGCGGAAAGATATAGCACCGAAGTACCGCCAACTTCCTGCAAGCCATAGATGCGCTGATAGTAATTGCCCGGTTTCTCAGCCAGGCGGCGGCGCGCCTCGGCGATCAGCGCATCCCGGTCGCCGCACGTCGTGGCGCCCGTCGGACAGGCCTCCGCGCAGGCCGTGGGCTTACCCGCGCGCTGCCGGTCATAGCACATGTCGCACTTGCGCACCTTGGGAAGCCGGCTGTTCCATTCGTAAGCCGGCACCTGAAACGGACACGCCGTCATGCAATACCGGCATCCCATGCACTTTTCGGCATCGTAAACCACCGGCCCCAGGCTGGTCTTATGCAGCGCACCCACCGGGCAGACCGAGGCACAGGTCGGCTCGGCGCAATGCATGCACAGCCGCCGGCTGTAATGCTCGCCAAAAGTCTGAATGGCCGTTAACTTGTGGGCCGAGAGCCGCGACTCGGCCGCCACCTTATCGTCGTAAGGCAGGTGCCAGCGCTCGGCACAGGCGCCCTCGCACGCCTTGCAGCCGATGCACATGGTGCTGTCGTAGAGGATCGCTTTAGGCATAATAGAATAAGGTGTCCAACTCCTTTATATCGCAGTTCCCAGGGAAAGGTGTGGGAAATCTACGCAGTCAGGAAGAATTCGCTGGTCACCTGCCGCCAGTTAGCGTCCGACAGACTCGCCAACAGATCCTCCGTGGGCAGACCGCCATCGGCCGCCACCGGGCCCAGAGGGCACCCCGCAAGCTGCGGTTGCCGCGCATACAGCCGTCCTACGGCTTCCCGCATCCAGCTCCGCACCAATCCCTTGGGAACCAAGTTGCGCGTGGTGCTCTCCTCGTCGGGAACGTGGACTAGCGCCAGCCAGCCCTTGCCGTACGGGTCTTTCCGCAGAAGCTCCGGATTGGCCGCCACTTCCGGGTTGATTTCAATGACTTCGCCTTCGGTTGGCGATACCATTTCGGTTTTTTCACCATCCCGGTAGAGCGACCAGGCCTTTTGGCCCTGCCGGATCCATTGCCCCGGCTTCGGCAACTCAATGCGCTCCACGTGTCCCGCCAGGGCGGCGGCAAAGTCGTCTATGCCGATCCGCACCAGATTGCGGCGTTCCTGCATGGCCCAACTGTGCCCAGGGTGATACGACAACTGCTCGGGAACCAGGAACCCTTCTACATATGATGGATCCAAATACCGTGGTGCCGTGTGTGCCGACGCCGCAACGACCTGTGGCGCTTTCCGCCGGTTGACTACCCAATCCAGCAGGATGAAGATCGAGAATGTTACCAAAACCAGAATGACGGTCATGACGTGCCTCCTTTTTCCAATCCCATATAGGGCACGTCTCCGGCCAAACTGTGGAGTTTTGGAGCTTATTATCTGCTGTATTTGCAGACAGTTGCAAGCGTGGAAAAATGCAACACAGGATGTGCTGTTGCATTTTCCGGCACCTGTCGCCGGGCAAGGACAGCTAACCCCTTTACTCTTCAACGCGCTTGGCTGGCGTTGGATTTATCAACGCCCCTGTAGGAAAGGACAACATGTGAGGCAGGCAATCCTGCCTGCGGGCCAGCGACGGCTGCGCCGGGTGGAATTTGGCTTTCGTTTTGAGCTTATTGTGCCGGCGCGTGAATTGTGCGCACCCTTGTTGGGTTGCTCCGATCTCAGCAGTTTCCTGTACAATAGAGTCTAAAGGAGACCGCATGGGAACCACTGACATGGTTTTGGCCTTCATTGGGAGTTTTGGCACGCAGGAGATTGTCCTGTGCGCCATAGTGGCGCTGATACTATTTGGCGGCAAGAAAATTCCGGAACTGGCCAAAGGCTTGGGCGCGGGAATCCGCAACTTCAAGGACGCCATGAAGGGCGACAACGACGAGAAGAAGCAGTAGGCTTCCGGAGGCTGCCCGCAAGTTGGGCGGATCTCATCAGGCTCCAAGAACGCTCCAGACATCTCGATTGAAAAAAGAATCCCCGCGGGCACTCAGGGAGGCTCGCGGGGATTTTGCTATCGGAGCTAGTATCCCGCCTATTTCGGCTTCTTGGGCGGGACGATAGAGTCCTTGGCGGCTTTCGCCACGCGGAACTTCACCACCTTCTTGGCCGGGATCTTAATGGTTTCCCCGGTCGCGGGATTGCGGCCCACGCGGGCTTTCCGGTCCTGGCGTACCAGGCGTCCGATACCCGGCAGCACGAACACGCCGTTCTTCTTTACTTCACCGATTGCCAGGCTGGCAAGGGTATCCAGGAACTGGCGGGCTATTTTGTTGTTTACTTCGCAACTCTCGGCGAGGCTTCTCACCAGTGTTGTCTGCGTCATACGTTGCGTTGCCATAGATCTCCTTTGGTTCTCACCATCGATTCAACTCCAGGGCCGCCTGTAATGAAGGCCCCGCAAACGCCGTCCATCGAAATTAAGGCGCCGGCCGCGCGCCCGTTATGAGCGCCGGCCTCGATTACGTATCAATAATAAGGGAAGGCGAAAGTCGATGTAAAGAGAAAACACGTGAAAATGGCCTGTTTTTGGGCTTTTTTTTGAGGACGAGCCGCGCGAGGCCCGTCAAACGGCCTTTTTGGCGGTGCTCTCGCCGCCCGTGGCCGCTGCCGCCGCCTTGCGGGGCTGTTCCTGCAGGCTGTCGAGGCCCAGTGCTTTGCGCAATTCGCCGTCCAGATTCCGGCATATGTCGGGGTGCTCCCGCAGGAACTGGCGGGCGTTGTCGCGCCCCTGGCCGATGCGCTCCGCATGATAGCTGAACCAGGAGCCGCTCTTTTCCACCAGGTTGTGAGCCGCGCCCAGATCCAGCAGATCGCCCTCCCGCGAAATGCCTTCGCCATAGAGGATGTCGAACTCCGCTTCGCGAAACGGCGGCGCGACCTTGTTCTTGACCACTTTGGCGCGCGTACGGTTGCCGATGACGCTGTCCCCGTCCTTGATCGCGGCGATGCGCCGGATATCCACGCGCACGGAAGCGTAGAACTTGAGCGCCCGTCCGCCGGTGGTGGTTTCGGGGTTGCCGAACATCACGCCNNTCGCGGATCTGGTTGATGAAAACCATGCAGGTGCCGGTGCGGCTCACCACGCCGGTGAGCTTGCGCATGGCCTGGGACATGAGCCGCGCGTGCAACCCCATGTGGCTGTCGCCCATCTCGCCATCCAGTTCGGCCTTGGGAACCAGCGCCGCCACCGAATCGATCACCACCACATCTATGGCTCCGGAGGCGGTCAGCGCCGCGGCGATTTCGAGCGCCTGCTCGCCGTTGTCCGGCTGCGACACCAGCAGGTTATCAATGTCCACACCCAGTTTGCGGGCATAGGCCGGGTCGAGCGCGTGCTCGGCGTCGATGAAGGCGGCCACCCCGCCGGCCTTCTGCGCCTCGGCGATCAAATGCAGGGTCAAGGTAGTCTTGCCGGAAGACTCCGGCCCGAAGATCTCCATCACGCGTCCGCGCGGGAAGCCGCCCACGCCCAGCGCGGCATCGAGCGAAATCGAGCCGCTGGAGATCACCGCCACCGGCATCACCGAGCCGGCTCCCAGGCGCAGAACGGCGCCTTTACCGAACTGCTTATCCAGTTGTGAAAGCGTGACGTCGATCGCGTGACGCCGCTCGCGTTCGTCCATGAGATTCCTCCTTATAGGAAGCTATCTCGTGGCGGATGGCGGGAAGTTCTCTCTGGAAATTTGCGGTAGAGGAGTCAGGAGGCAGGAGTCAGGAGACAGAATGGCAGCCGGGCGGCGCTCGACTTCTGCGAGTTCACCGATCTGTCGCAGGACTTCGGGCGAACTTTCGAGGAAGTTTTCAAGCGGGCCTCGCGCCATTGGCGAATAGCGAAATCGAAGTCGGAGATTCGGAGACGCGAGGTGATTGGAGGGGAACGAAATCATCGCCGCCCGAATCGAGCGGCACCACGGCTGGACGCAATTTGCCGCCCGGCGTCAGGTGAAACTCGATCCGAATCAGGACGACTTCACCAGGTCGACCAGCGCCTTTTGAAGCGCGCGCGGTCCTTCGCGGCACAGCAAGGCACTAGCGTCAGCGCAATACTGGCGGGTGAGTTGCGCAGGATTGTCGAAACTCAGGAAGCGTATGCGCAGGCGAATTGCCGCGCTCTGGCGCAACTGGATTCGCCGTTCCAGCTTGGAGGCCGCGGCATCCGGAATCGCGAGGATCTGCATGACCGGCACGATCTTCGTTGATTCCAATATCCCGATTTACGCGCACGATCTCGATGCAGGCGCGAAGCAGTTGCGCGCGGCGGCTTGCCTCCGCGAGCTGTGGGACAGCGGCAGCGGGCGGATGAGCACGCAGGTGCTCCAGGAATTCTGCGTCAACTACGCTTGTTGGGTTCACTCTCCCATCACCCCTGCCACCGTGATCCGCGCATCGGAGATCGCCGAAACCTGGAAGCTGTCCTTCTGGGACAGCATGATCGTTGCCGCCGCTGAACAAACCGCCGCGACGGAGTTGCTGACGGAAGATCTCAATCACGGACAAATCGTTGCGGGCATCGGAATCCACAATCCGTTTATCCCCGATTGAACCTTCACGATCGGCCTTTGGCCGCCTCACCAAGGTGGTGGAGTATTCCACGCACCTGAACTACACGACGACCTACCTACGGCTACGATGCCCTCGACGACCTGAAAAGCGTCACGCAGGGCGCCCTGCCGCAGCCGACCTTCACCTACGACTGGCTGAAACGCCTGGTCACGGCCTACAATCCGGAGAGCGGAACTCGGGCGATAAGACGCTGTCCGTGACCTTTCCTAGGACAGTGTCGGCGGGGGCACTACCTGCCCAGGCGGGGCCAGCACATCATGCGACTTTGCCAGCACGGTCAGCTTGTGAACGCGAACGTGTCGAGGCTGTATTCAAGCCGACCTCGCGCCATTGGTGAGTAGAGACATCGAAGTCAGAGGTTCTGGGACGGGAGGTGATGGGAGCGGCAACGAAATCATCGTCGCCCGCATCGAGCAGCACCACGGCTTGACGCAGTTTGCCGCCCGGCGTCTGATGAAACTCGATCCGAATCAGGACGACTTCACCAGGTCGACCAGCGCCTTTTGAAGCGCGCGCGGTCCTTCGCGNNGAGCGTCATGGATCAGCGATTCATAGATCGAGTCGTCGGCGGCATACCCGGCCTCGAACCGTCGCCGCCCCGCTACGCGCCATGCGGCGTCGTCTTCTGAACTGCCCGACTGGGGTACCACCTGAATCTGTTCCCCGGGCGGAACCAGCGCGGCGACATCAGTTCGGCGTAAGTTCTCCTTTGAAGTCGGCGGTTTTCATCTCCCTCTCTATCATCTCACGTGTGCAAGGAATGGGCGTCGTTGCGCCTCGGACCGCCAGGAGGCATCGTTCCGAGTGCCCCGTGATCCATGCACAGCCCGGCCAGTCGCCCGAAGGAACCACATCTCCGGTTTGCCGACTACGCAGCCAAGTGGTAACCAGGCGCGGCAGTGATACCGCGGGCGTATCGAGGTGGCGCGGCGCAGTGATTGTTCCCTTGAAGTAATCGATCCNNCGCGCTTGGTCTTCAGGCCGGTTGCGCGAAGCGTGTCCCGCATCAGCTTATCGGCAATCATGATGTTCGTCCGCATCGAGGTGTATCTCAATAACTAATGATACACATTGCAGGCATTGCAGGCCAGGATCGCCAACGAGGAGCAACGCGCGTCCTGCGCAGGACCGGCTCTATTCTTTTGGGATTGCACCAGAAACGAGCGCCCCGAATTCGGGCACAGTCGCGCTCAGGATGTTGAGGAGTTGACGCACGCTACGGCCCCGGTCCGTGGCCTGTTGCTTCAATTTGGTCATGACGACCGTTTGCTCCTGGCGGAAGATCTCGATTAGTGGACCGCAGCCGCCATCACATGTCGACCCTTTTCATCGTTCGTCATCCGGGGCATCAGGGACTCGTAGCCGGCGATCCATGCGTCGCTGAAGTGGGCGCGCAGCTCCCGTTCGAGATGAGCAAGTCAAAGAGCCCGGCCACCCGAGATCCAATTCCAACGTGCGGGTTGTCTCCCGAAGGATCTCCTCCGACCATTTCGGTCAAAGAGCCGCGGCGGTTCCCGAGGGGCAGGAGGGTGTCGCACAATGAGAATTTGGCGAGGACGCATGCGTCCACAACGACGAGCGGTGTGCCCTTCATTCCTGGCCGGGGACCAGCACTCGCTCATACAGGCCCGCCTGATCGACCGCCTGTCCGATTCTCCGGAGCGCATCGAGCCGCCGTTGGCCGCGCTGACGCTCGTCGAGGAAATGCCTGACCGCCTGTTCGATCAGTTCGCAGGAGCTCTAGTAGCAGCCACTGGCGAGTTCTTGCTCGACCTGTTTTGTCAGATCCGCCGGTAGCGTGACGTTCATGGCTGTCTCCTCACTTCATTTTACGCTTGTCGATCAATGGGCGCGGCTGTATAGCGAGGGTGAGGCAAGGAGGGCCGCGCACCTGTCGAAGTCTCGAAACAACCGCGCTGGAGATGCCGTTGCCCGCTCCCATGACTGCTAGCCGGGTGACGTCTTATGCCTGCCAGATTGGGGTCGCAGCATCATGCCGGCGCGCTTGCCCGGCCTGGATCATTGCGCTCAAGTGCCTGTCTGATCCCGGCGATGTTGTCATTGATCTTGGATAGAATCTGGTAGAACTTCCAAATGACGAAGAAAATGACGAAGAATATCAGGCCGTAGAAGAAGAGAACGAGGACAATCATTGGGAAGCCAACCAAGCCAACCAAGCCAACCATTTCACACTCCTGTGCCGGTATTATTTCACATCGCCCGCGCCGACGCCAGATAAACCGCATTCAACAGAAACTTAAAAGTCCCAAAAGGCTGCCCCCGGAACTGCGGGCGGAACGCGAACAGCACCACGTGCCCGCTGCCGAAACGCGCGTCCACCAGCGCCGCTTTGCCCAGCACGGCCTTCTCTCCGCTGACGTAGCCACTGGCCAGCAGGTCCTTAGCGGCGAAGCGCGCGGCTACCCGCACCTCGCGGTCGCCCCGGTTGTACTCGGGCGCCAGGTTGATGTCGAAAGCCTCGCCGCCCGTCACAAACGCGATCGTATCCTTCGGCATGCCGAAGGCCAGCGGTTGCGACGTATCCACCGCGAGCCGCACCAGCGATCCGGGACACGAAAACGGCGCGCCGCCCACATTCAGCAGCGGCAGCGGAAAGAACTCGCGAGGCAGATCCGCGGCCGTATCCAGCGCGATGAGCGTGCCGCCCGCGCGCACGAACTTCTGCAATTCGACGACGCCCTCTGGACCGATGCCGCCGGTGTACTCGGGCCTTTGCACCATCACCTCGGATTGCGCGCCCTCCCGCCGGAACGACAGTTCGCCGTTGCGCCAGCCGTTCAAAATCGACGTCACCGATTGCGAGGCCAGGATCAGGCTGTCGAACCGCGCGCGCAATTCGCCCTTGGTGAAATCCTCGTTATGCAGCAGCGTGTAGGGCACGTGGTAGCGGTCCAGCAGCCACTCGGTCCAGCCCTCGTCGGAGTTGGTGGTCCAAGGCTGATAGAGTCCCACGCGCGGCCGCCGCAATTCGTAGGCGGGCTTGGGCGCGCTGTCGGCCAGCGTCACGCTGACGCTGAACTGCCGCGCGAAATTGTCCGCCCGCGCGCCGTTTTCGGTGTACGCGCTGTCCACCACGATCGTGCCGTCGGACGTCCAGCGCACGGCGCCCTCGCGATCCATGAAGAACGAGGTGGCCAGGAACGCGTCGTTCTCGCGATGATCCAGCAGCAGCACCGCGCCCTTCCCGGCCACCGACCCGTGCGCGCGAAACTCGCTCACCGGCTTCAGGTCCGCGTCGAAATGCTCGTCGATGCGATCCACCGTCACGCCCATCTGCATGGGCAGCGTCCAGCCGGTGATGTCGTAGGGCTTCTCCTTCAGGTTCGGATAGTGCTGCGGTTCCAGCAGGTCGATCAGGTAGGGGCGGAAGGGTTGCGATGCGGGAATCACCAGCGTACCCGCGCCATACTGTTTGCCATGCGCGTGAAACTCCGCGCGCGCCCGCCGCACTTCGATGCCCGCCAGCGACAGCCGCTCCAGGAAGTCCCACGCGGTGGGCCAGTCCCATTGTTTCTCCGCGATCGCGTACGCGTACGGCTTGCCCTCCGCGCCCGCGGCGATGGCCTGGCGCGCCATTTGGTAGCTCTTCAGCAGGTAGTCCTGGCGGCGCGTGGCGGCTTCTGTCAGCAGCGCCATGTCCGCCGTCAGCATGTATTCGATGGCGTCGCGCAGGCTCCATTTGCCGCCCATCCACGGGCGCTCGTAGAACATGGACGGTTCGCGCGTGGCCGCGCCGTTGGCGAACGCCGCGGGCAGGTCGCCGGCCGGGTAGGCCTTGGGCGTGGCGTAGGCATAACCGGCGGTTTCCGTCAGAATGCCATGCATGTTGTGAAAGGCGGGCGCCGAGCGCAGCCCGCCGTTCCACCAGGCGTCGAAGCCGNNTAAGGCGGCACGAAGATGCGCGCCGGAAAGGGCGGCGCCTGGTGCTGGTTGTAGACGATGTGCGGAAACCACTCGCGGTAGAGCAGGCGCGACACGTTGCGGGTCTCCTCCAGGTTGAGCATGAACCAGTCGCGATTGTTGTCGTGCCCGGAGTATTTCTGAAAGAGCCAGGGCATGGGCGCGGTCTCGTAGGGCGTGCCCACGTTCTTCCTATACCAATGCGCGATCATGTCCAGGCCATCGGGATTGATCACCGGCACCTGCATCAGGATCACATTGCGGCGGACCATTTCGACTTCGGCGCTGTCGTCCGTAAGCATCTTGTAGGCGAGCAGGGGCGCTTGCTGCGCGGGCGCGACTTCGCTGGCGTGCAGGCCGGAGTCGATCCACACGACCGCGCGACCTTCTTCGGCCAGCGCGCGCGCCTCCTCCGCGCTGGCCTGCCCCAGCGCCAGCCGCTCGGCGATCTGGCGATAGCGGTCCAGCTTCTTCAGATTCTCCGGCGCGGAGATGAACGCGACGTACATGGGCCGGCCTTCCGAGCTGCGGCCGAATTCCTCCAGCCGGATGCGGTCGCTGGCCGCCGCGAGCTTATGGAAATAGGCGAAAATCTCGGTGGTGTCGGCCAGTTTGTAGTCGTCGCCGGGAGTGTAGCCGAAATGCGATGCCGGCGTGGGCACCGCACCCTGGCAGCAAGCGGCCAGCGCGAGCAGCGCGATGTGGCGCACAGGCCGACGTGGACGTCGGCCGCAGGACTGGAGTCCTGCCCCACGCAACCTACCCATGCTTGGCCCGTATCACGTCCACCAATTCCTGCACAGCCGCGGCGCTCTTTTGCAGCATGGCCACCTCCTCCGGCAGGAGCTTCACCTGGTAGATGTGCTCGATGCCGCGCGCGCCCAGTTTCACCGGCACTCCCACGAACAGGCCGTGAATCCCGTATTCGCCTTCCAGGTAAGCGGCGCAAGGCAGCACCTTCTTCTTGTCTTTGAGGATCGACTCGGCCATCTCGACCGCGGCGGCCGACGGCGCGTAGTAGGCGCTGCCGGTCTTGAGATATTTCACGATCTCTGCGCCGCCATTGCGCGTGCGGTCCACAATGCGGTCGATAGTAGCCTGGTCCATCAGCTCAGTGAGCGGAATCCCCGCCACGTTCGATAAGCGCACCACCGGGACCATGGTGTCGCCGTGGCCGCCCATCACGACCGCCGTCACGTTCTCCACCGACACCTTGAGTTCCTGCGCAATGAAGGTGCGGAAGCGGGCGCTGTCCAGAATGCCGGCCATTCCGATGACGCGGTTCTTGCTGAACTTGGAAACCATGTAAGCGGTCTGGCACATGGCGTCCAGCGGGTTAGTGACAACGATCAGGATGGAATTCGGCGAATACTTCACGATCTGCTCGGTGGCGGCGCGCACTACGTCGTAGTTGGCCAGCAGCAGATCGTCGCGGCTCATGCCGGGCTTGCGCGGAAAGCCGGCGGTGAGGATCACAATATCGGAATTGGCGGTGGGCTCGTAATCGTTGGAGCCGGTCAGCATCACGTCATAGCCTTGGACGGGGCCGGACTGCAGCAGGTCGAGCGACTTGCCTTGCGGAACGCCTTCGATGACGTCCACCAGCACCACGTCCGCCAGTTCCTTATCGGCAATGCGGAGGGCGCAGTTGGCGCCGACGTTGCCGGCGCCTACAACGGTAATCTTCTTTCGCAATTTAAGCTCCTTTGAGAGTGTTGAAACCGAATTATATCGTCATTCGCGAAGGCCCTATAATGGGGGAGTAAGATGCAATCGCAACGGGCCACTACCGCTGATCTATCCGGACTCTACAACGAAGACTTCTTCGAGTGGACCCGGCGCAACGCGCAACTTCTTCGCGCTGGGCAGGTGCGCATAAGCGATATCCAACATATCGCAGAAGAAATCGAGGACCTGGGCAAGCAGGATCTGAAGGAGCTGCATCGCCGCGCACGGGCGCTGCTGGCGCATCTATTGGTAGGGCAGTTGCAGCCCGCGAAGCACCCGCACTGGCGGCTTGGGGCTGTCACGGAGGAACGGATCTGGCTGGACGGTCTCCTGGAGCAGAGTCCCAGCCTAAAGATCAAACTCGCGAACGAACTGCCGGTATATTACGCAGAGGCTGTGCGGCTCGCCATGGCCATGGCCAGAACCGCCGTCGATCGCGAGCGATTTCCTGCCGAGTGTCCGTTTACCGTGGAGCAGATCCTCGATTCGTAGTTCCTGCCACGGGTACAATGAAAATACCGGATGCAATCACAGCTTGATAAAACCGCGGCAGATCGAGCAGGACTCTACGACGAGGACTTTTTCGAGTGGACCCGGGTGAACGGGGAACTGTTGCGCGCGGGGCGTTTCGACCAAGCCGACATCGAGCATATCGCCGAAGAAATCGAGGACATGGGCAAGCGAGATCTGAAAGAGCTGAACAGCCGAGTGCGGGTGCTGTTATCCCACCTGCTGAAATGGCAGTTACAGCCCGAGAAGAAATCGCGGTCGTGGGAGCGTACGATAGCCAGCCAGCGTACCGAACTCGGCCAACTTCTAGAAGACAGCCCCAGCCTTCGGGTAAAGATCCAACCCAACCTGCGGCGCAATTACCAGAAATCGGTACACCTCGCCGTCATTGAGACGGGCCTGCCGAAAAGCCACTTCCCCGCCGAATACCCGTTCACCGTCGAACAGATTCTCGATCCGGAGTTCCTTCCGTAGATGTTTCATCTCCTCGAAAAGAACGTTCAGCACGCCTTTCACGATCACATCCAGGCGCGCTATGGCATCGATCTGGCGGTGGCCGTCGAGCAGCCGAGGCAGAGCGATTTCGGCGAACTGGCCGTGCCCGCCGCATTCCAGTTGGCCAAACAATTGAAGCAGGCGCCGCGGAAGATCGCCGCCGAACTGGTGGCCGGGATCGGCCCGATTCCGGGTGTGTCGGCGCTCGAAGTGGCCGGGAGCGGATACATCAATATCCGCTTCGACCGCGCCGCTTATGCGCAGGGACTGCTCACTCCCGCGGCCGAAGAGACAGCCGCGGCGAGCGGCAAGATCATCGTCGAGCACACCAACATTAATCCCAACAAGGCGGCGCACATCGGGCATCTGCGCAACGCCACGCTGGGCGACACGTTTGTGCGCATGATGCGGGCGCGCGGCCAGCGCGTCGAAGTGCAGAACTACATCGACAACACCGGCGTGCAGGTGGCCGATGTCGTCGCCGGCTTTCATTACCTCGAACACAAGACGCCCGGCGAGGTGCGGCAGCTTACCGAAGACCCGAGCGTGCGCTTCGACTATCTCTGCTGGGACTTGTATGCGCGCACTTCGGCGTATTACGGCGAGGCGCCCGAATCGCGCGCGTGGCGCAGCGAGACGCTGCACGCCATCGAAGCCGCCAGCGGCCCACAGGCCGAACTGGCCCATATCGTGGCCGATGCGATTGTCGAGCGGCACCTGGCCACTATGCTGCGCCTCGGCGTGGAGTACGACGTACTGCCGCGCGAAAGTGAGATCCTGCACTTGCAGTTCTGGGCGTCGGCGTTCGATCTGCTCAAGCAGCGCCAGGCCATTTACCTGGAGACCGAAGGCAAGAACGCAGGATGCTGGGTGATGCCCGCCGCGGCGTTCGCGGGCGAGTCCGGCGCGGAAGATAACAAGGTGATCGTGCGTTCCGACGGCACGGTCACCTATGTCGGCAAGGACATCGCCTATCAGCTCTGGAAATTCGGCTTGCTGGGCAAGGATTTCCATTATCGCCCGCTGATGCGCTACGCGGACGGCCGCGAGCTGTGGGTCTCGACGGACGAGCCTGACGCTGGTGGCGCCGGAGCGCCGTCCTTCGGCCACGGTACGCGTGTTTACAATGTCATCGACGTCCGGCAATCGTATCTGCAAGATGTGGTAGTGGCGGGACTGAAGGCGCTGGGCTACGCGGAGCAGGCCGCGCAATCCGTACACTTCTCGTATGAGATGGTGGCGTTGTCGCCGCGCTGCTGCGCCGAGCTAGGCATCCCGCTTTCCGAAGAGGACCGCCAGCGGCCGTACGTCGAAGTCTCCGGGCGCAAGGGGCTGGGCGTGAAGGCGGACGATTTGATCGACACGCTGATCGGCAAGGCGCTGGACGAGGTGGCCGCGCGCCACGCCGAAGCCACACCCGAGGCACAGCGCGCCATCGCGTCGCAGATTGCCATCGGCGCGCTGCGCTATTTCCTGCTGAAGTACACGCGCAATTCGGTGATCGCGTTCGATTTTCAGGAGGCGTTGAGCTTCGAGGGCGAGACCGGACCGTACGTGCAGTACGCCGCCGTGCGCGCGCGCAACATTCTGCGGAAGCTGGAAGAGAAGGGCGAACGCCTGCCCGATTTTGCCGCCGAGCTAACGCCCGCCGCGTTGGGCCGGCAGCTTGCGAGCGAAGACTTCTGGCAAGTGCTGCTGGCCGCCTCGAAAGCGGATGCGGCAGTGGAGCGCGCCGTCGTGGCGGGAGAGCCGGCGCACGTGGCCAAATATGCGTTCCAGATCGCGCAAACGTTCAACAACTTCTACCATCTGTATCCGATCATTCACGAAGAAAACCGCGAGAAGAAGGTGTTCCTGCTGTGGATGACCGACTTCTTCGGGCGGCAATTGGGGTGGACGCTGGATATTCTGGGCATCCAGGCGCCGGATTATATGTAGGGTCGGAAGTCGCCCCAGCACACCCACGCCTTGCACGTGGGCGAAGAAAAAGCGAAGATAGGGAGATGCCTGAGCTGATTGGCATCGCTAAAATGGCCGCCCAAAGCGAACTGCTGGAGGCCAAGGGCCCAGCGGGCGCCCCGGTCAAGTACTTCGAGATCGGCGCGCGCAGCATCCTCAATCGCACCAAACCCAACATGCCGTTTCAATGGACCATCAACCCGTATCGCGGGTGCGAGTTCGGCTGCAAGTATTGCTACGCCCGCTACACCCACGAATTCATGGAAATGCGCGATGGCATGGAGTTCGAGCAGAAGATCTATGTGAAGCAGCACGCCGCGGGACTGCTTCGGCACGACCTGCATCGCGTTAAGCCCGACGAACCCATCGCGCTCGGCACCGCCACCGATCCCTACCAGCCCGCAGAACGCCGCTACGAAATCACGCGTGGAATTCTGGAAGAGTTTGCCCGCCATCGCGGCTTCGAACTGGGCATTGTCACCAAGTCGAATCTGATCGTCCGCGACCTCGAGTTGCTCAAAGAAGTAGCGAAAACGAATCGTCTCTCCGTTCACATCACAGTCACAACTCTCGATGTGGAACTGGCGCGAATTCTCGAGCCTCGCGCCCCGCGTCCCGATCTCCGCATCGACGCCGTGCGCGAGCTGAGCCAGGCAGGACTGCGCGTCGGCGTGAGTTGCTCGCCGGTCGTCCCGGGAATCACGGATTCACCGAAAGATTTGGAAAGTGTGATCCGCGCCGCCGCCGGAGTCGGAGCCGACTACGTTTTCGCGAATCCGCTATTTCTGAAGCCGTGCTCCGCGGCTGTGTTCCTTCCCTTCCTCGCGCAGAACTTCCCGCATCTCGCCGAGAACTACCGCCAGCGCTATCAGGACCGCGCCTTCCTTCCGCCCGCCTATGCCAAGCGCTTGTCGCACCTCGTCACCCACCTGCGTGAGAAATACAAAATGACGCGTACCCACCGCCGTGACCGGCCAGCCTTCGCCACCAAGTGGCCGGTGCAGGCCTTCGACGAGCAGTTGAACCTGTTCTGAAGATTGAGTCATTGGGAGATTGAGTCATTGAGTGATCGGGCGAGTGGTTGATTGAAAACCCGCGGCGATCCGAACATTCCGAATTTCCCAATCGCTCAATCTCCCAATCACCCGATGACCCAATTCTCCAATCCTCTATAATTTGAAATTCCCATGGTCACCGCCTCTCCGCCCGCCCCGCAGCCCGGCCAGCCCAACACTTTCGGCATGCGGCTGCACCGTTTCTGGCGGCGCGTCACCGACGGTCTCGAGGTCAGCCAGCTCTGGTCGCAGTTCGAATCCGAGGCCCGCACCAGCTATCGCCTGTATTCCAGAGACGTAGAAGCCAAAACGCCCGATGGCCTGACCCACGGCGGACGCAACCTGCACATCGTCAAGGAATTCTTCTGGGCAGTCTTCGAGAAGCTGTCGCCCGCGCGCCGCGTGTTGCTCCTGCTGGCGCTGATTCTGCTCGTGGTCCCTCATGCTGCCATCGAATACACCGGGCACGCAGGCAACGTTGAGGCCGTCGAGTTCGACAATCACTTCTGGGCGGCGCTGCTCCTGCTCTTGTTGCTCATGCTCGGATTGTGANNGCGTCGTGATGAAACGCGACCTGCAGATCGCGCGTGAGATTCAGACCTGGCTGTTGCCCGGCGTTCCTCCGCAGATCCCCGGCTTGGCTATCGCCTACGCTACGCGCCCCGCCAACACCGTCGCCGGAGACTACTATGACGTCTTCCCGCGCCCCGGACGCACCAATGAAGACAACCGCGTGGTCCTCGCTGTGGCCGATGTGGCGGGCAAGAGCATCCCGGCCGCCATGCTGATGGCCACGTTCCAAGCCAGTCTCAAGACTCTTTCCTCCGCGCAGGTCGCCTTGCCCGAACTCGCGTCGAACATGAATCGCTATGCTTGCTCAAACAGCCAGGGCGGATTGCGTTTTACCACTGCGTTCCTGGCGGAATACGATCCCATCCGCCGCACGCTCGACTACATCAACGCCGGCCACAACAACCCCATCCTGCGCCGCGCCAGCGGACAAATCGAGCGTCTCGACGTCGGCGGCCTCCCCTTCGGCATTCTCCCCGACACAAAATATGACTCGGCCTCGATCACGCTCGCGCCGGAAGACTGGCTGATCATCTTTACGGATGGATTAGTGGAAGCCGAAAACGCCCGCCAGGAAGACTACGGCGAGGCCCGCCTGCTGACCGCGATTGAAGCTGGCAAATCGGTCGAGCCCCAGGAAATGCTCAAGCGCCTCATGGCCGAAGTCGACCTCTTCGTCGGGAATACCCCGCAGCACGACGACGTCACCTGCATGCTGCTGAAATCCGAAAGCTTCTAGAGCCGATTTTGGCAGAAACGGATTGCATCAGCGCATTCGGATCTCCGCAAGTCATTGAGACTTCGTGTAAGTCGTTGAGGCTTGGTGTAAGTGGTTGATTATTCGTAGGACTGCCCTCCAGGGCGCCAGGACGCGCGATCTTGCCGCGGACAACCTTTCCTCCAGCGCGGCAGCGATCGTGGACGAGAGGGCCGTTTCCGGCCCGGGAAAGAGCATTTCTAAGCAGCGTCTCGAGCGAGGAATCCTACGCGGAGAACAAGACGTCTTCGTTGTACGTACATAGTTGTACAACTTTCCTGAGAATCACTCTCGCATCAGCTCTCCATACATCCGGTGGAAGGCATGCACGCCTTTTTCCTGCTTCACACTGTACCGCCCGCGCGAATAACTCCGTGACCGCAGATTCTTCTGCACGATCTCGCAGATGCCGACATCTTCCATCTGAATCTGATCGCTGAACTCCACCGAGGCTTTTGCCGCCGGAGCGCCGTGATCCTTCTCCGGCAAGTACCATTCGAAGATCGCCAGCGAACGCTCCGCGTCGACCGGCAACACGATGTTCAACGAGACGTTGTCGGGATAGCAGTTCAGCATCCAGTTGGGAAAGATCCAGAAGTAGTCCGCCCCTAGATCCGGTGTCAGATCTTCCCGCGCATCCTGGTAGCGGCGCGGGGTGGCATCGCCGGGCTGCGCTCCCCGGATCGGGCTGAACTGGCGCACGTGCCGCGCATACGGCTCGACCACATACCCGTTGTAATCCAGTTCTCGATTCAGTCCCGGATGAACGCTCGGCAAATGGTATCCCTCAAGGTAGTTGTCCACATATGTCTTCCAATTGCATTTCATGTCATAGGTGCGGCGCTCGAACAATTTCATCTGCGCGAAAGGAAACTTCTCCGCCAGCAGCGGCAACTCGCCCAGGCTCTCGCGCAGAGGCCGCGCCTCCGGATCGAGGTTCACGAACACCAGGTTGAACCATTCCTCGGTGCGGACCGGCTTGAGCGCAAAATCTTCCGGACAAAAGCTTTCCACGCCTTCGATTTCGGTCGCGCTGATGAGCGCGCCGTCGAGACCGTAGGTCCATCCGTGATATCCGCAGCGAAACAGCTTGCGGGAACCACATCCTTCCGCGGGCGGACCGGCGCGGTGCCGGCACACGTTGTAAAAACCGCGCAGCGTTCCGTCGATGTCGCGCACGAACAACAAGGGTTCGCCGATGAGGCTGCTCGTGAAATAGTCGCCGGGATTCGCGACCTGGTGGGTGTGACCAACGACCTGCCACGTTCGCGCGAAGATTTTTTCTTTTTCGGCAAGGAAAATGCTCGCGTCGGTATAGAGATGCGCAGGCAGAGTCCAGGCTCGCGCGATCTCGGAGTCGATTTGAAACTTCACTTTGGAATCGTCCATGGGTGATTCACAAACGTCGCGGGAACATTCTACGCAGCCGCCGAGCGCAAACCGCGGCATTGTAGTGGAACGACGGAACGCGGGCCAAGCTGAAGTAGCGAAATGCGTTCCATTATGGAACGAGTGCAAGTTCCAGACTGACACGAATTGTCAGGGCAATCGCCGAATTTTGCCAGCGTTTACCAGATGTGGCAGGTCGTAACAGTACCGCATCAGGGCCCTTCCACTGAAAACAAAGCTCTTCCCGGAGCCCGCCACAGAACGAAGGTAACTAACGGCTTTGGCGAAGCAAGTGCAAATATTCGGTACGACTGCGTCATCCGTGACCAGCAGTTGGGTAACGACAAGACAGTTCAAAAACGAGAGGACAAAATAGAGATGCGGAAACAAAAAGGTTTCTCACTGATCGAGCTGCTGATCGTGGTGGCCATCATCCTGATCATTGCGGCTATCGCAATTCCGAACTTGCTGCGCGCCCGCATGGCGGCTAATGAGTCGTCTGCTGTCGCGTCCATTCGTACCATCACCACTGGTGAAGTCACCTACCAGACGGCTTATCCCACGGTCGGCTATGCTCCGGCACTGACCAACCTGGGCGGCGCGTTGGGCGCGGCTTGCACACCCAGCTCGACCACAGCTTGCTTGATTGACTCTGTGCTTTCCAACAACGGCAACCCGGCGGGCGGTGGCAAGAGCGGCTACTCGTTCACCACGGGCGCCGGCACGGTTGTGGGTGGCGTCAACTCCGGATACACAGTGGTCGCGATTCCGCTCTCAATCAACCAGACTGGTATCCGCGGCTTCTGCGCTGAGGAAGATGCAGTGGTTCGCGTCGACCCAGCCGGCGTTTGCTCCGCCACTGAAGCGGGCGTCCTGGCCTTCAACCCGCTCAACCAGTAACGTTCAGTACCGGCGAGTACCCAGGGGAGGGTACGCCAATCGGGGGCAGCGAGCACACGCTCGCTGCCCTTTGTTTTTTTGTCCTCGTGCCGGACGATCCTGCGCTACAACCATCGCGAATGCGCTCGACCTTTCCAGCATCGCGCCAATGTCCCAGCGACCGGATTCAGGCCTACGGGCGCGGGCAACTCTTCTTGCCGATCTTCTCTTGCCGATCTTCCATCTTTCTTGAAATATCGAGTCGTCGCGACAGCTTGCAGGTCGCAGTGCCGAACTCGAAGTGACAAAAACCGTCAGCCGCGACGCCCTACTTTGGCACAACGCGTTTTGTGGAGTAGCCCGAGGAAGACGGATGCTTATCCTGCAATTGAAAACAAAGAACTTCATACCAACGCGCCGCAATCAGAAGCGCGTCAGACCTTTGGCGACGCAAGTGCAACATCTTGCTCGACTAGGTCATTCGGACTTAGAAAGAGCTCTAAAAAATTAAAAGCTTGGGGGAAAATAGAGATGCGGAAACAAAAGGGTTTCTCACTGATTGAGCTGCTGATCGTGGTGGCCATCATCCTGATCATCGCAGCTATCGCGATTCCGAACTTGCTGCGCGCCCGCATGGCCGCCAATGAGTCGTCTGCTGTCGCGTCCATCCGTACCATCACCACTGGTGAAGTCACTTACCAGACGGCTTATCCGACGGTCGGTTATGCTCCGGCCCTCACCAACCTGGGCGGCGTGTTGAGCGCGGCTTGCACTCCAAGCTCGACCACGGCTTGCTTGATTGACTCCGTGCTCTCCAGCAACGGCAACCCGGCGGGCGGTGGCAAGAGCGGTTATTCGTTCACCACGGGTGCCGGCACGGCTGTGGGCGGCGTCAACGTAGGCTATACCATCAAGGGGATCCCGCTATCGGTGAACCAGACGGGTATCCGCGGATTCTGCGCTGAGGAAGATGCTGTGATCCGCGTCGACCCAGCCGGCGTTTGCTCCGCCACCGAAGCGGGCATCGCTGCTTTCAATCCGCTTAACCAGTAACGTCGTTTGATTCTGGCGAATGCCATTCAAGGGCAGCGAGCTTAGGCTCGTTGCCCTTTTGGTTTTTCGTGCGACCGAGATTGCCGGAAGGTCTGCACCTGTCGCCGCGTCGCCATAAGGCAGAGCTCGATCACACCTTGATCCAATTCGGCTAGCAGCGGTGGGCGACCTCAAGTCGGGCGAACACACCTATAATCCGGAGCCATGAAGGCTCTCCGCGTTTCTACTTCTTCCACCCTCGTACTCTTTTTTTGTTGAACGCAATCATGCTGGCGCAGACTGCGGCCGTCGATCCGCTGGCTCCTACGTATGATACGAAGTCGGCGGCTGAGATCAATCACGAGTGGCAGGCATCGGTGTCGAAAGTATGACGGCGCGCGGGCTGCGCTGATGCGTGAGGTCGACCGGCAGGACAACGATGGTCCCTACCGCGCGGACTGGGAGACGCTGCGCAAGTTTGAGATGCCGCAGTGGTATAAGGACGCGAAGTTCGGCATCTTCATTCACTGGGGAGTCCTTGCAGTTTCGGGTGAGAAGGTTGAGTGGCATCAGAGCGGCGATGCCTTGGAGGTGAAATTGCCGGCATCGCCGCCGGGAAAATATGCGTAGGTGTTGAAAGTTACGCTGGCGCCCGAGAGTCGAGGTACCTCAGGGGCTAAAGCCCTGATCAAGGCTGGAGGCTTCTATCGCAGCGCTGAAAGCGCTGCGCCACCCAAAAGCCGCGCCACCCAAAATCCTGCGCCACGCACGAGCTGTGTCACCGAAGCGAATTGTTCAACCGAACTGCTACAGGCTGCGGAAACGGTCTTTCACTTCGCGGACGAATTCCATGAACTTCGGCTGAGTGATGATCTGGGGATGCCAGCAGAGGTCGCGTTCGACCAAGTCGTAGGTCTCGACGATGTGCGAACCGGGCAGGGGATTGCCCTTGGCGTCGTGATCGCGTCCCATTAGCCAGAGATGGTCGGCGACGGCCGAGGCGGCGGTAATGTCGTGGGTGACCACGATGATGGTGTTCAGTTCGTCCATGTTCGCGACCTTTTGGATCAACTCGCTGGTCTTTTCCAGCATGAGCAGATCGAGGCCGCTGAAGGGTTCGTCCATCAGCAGGAAATGGTCGGAGCAGAGGATCTGCTGGATGATAGCGCAGCGCTGGCGCTGTCCTCCGGAGAGTTGCACCGGGTAGAGGCGCGCTTTGTCGACCAGGTCGAAGTCGGTCAGGTACTGAATGACTTTGTCGCGCGCGGTCTTGTCGTCCTTTTCTTTCTGGTTGGCCGCCAGCAATAAGTTCGACATCACGGTGCGATGCTCGAACAAGGGATAGTCCTGGGCGACGACGCCAACCTCGCCGGCCTGCACCGGGCGGTCTTGCCCGTTGATGGTCACGCGTCCCGAGGTGGGTTTGTTCAGTCCGGCGATGATGCGGAATAGCTGCGTCTTGCCGATGCCACTGGGGCCAAGGAATCCGACGACCTGTCCCTGGACGTGATCGGTACAGATGATGTCTCTGATTTCCGCGCTGACATGCTTGAGGATGGGACGGCCATCGTACTCGAGGGAGACGTCCTCAACTTTCAGCAGCGTTTTTCCGTAGGTGTACGTGGGCATGATGTCGTCTTACCTGCGCTCGAGAGTCAGATCCGCGTACGGACAGAAAACCTCGCGCAGCAGGCCGATGGCATAATCCTGTCCGAGGCCCAGCAGCAAAATGGTCAACTGAATGGCGAACACCGCAGGCAGATGAAAATGCTTGTTCTGATTGAGCAGCATGGCCCCCACTCCGCCTTCGGAGCGCGAGATGCCTTCCACCATGGTGAGCATCATCCATCCCATGGCCGCATTCTGGCGCAGGACCTCGAAAGCTTTGTCGGCCTGACCGAGTACGACCACTTCATAAACCACGCGCCATTCGTTCATACGCAGCGTTCGCGCCAAGTCAAATTTCTCTTTGGGGATGCTGGCGACCACTTCGGCCATGCCGGTGAGAAAGAACACCGACACAGAAAAGACCAGCAGATAAAGCTTCTCCTCGTGTCCGGTGCTGGCCATCAGCGCGAAGAAGAACGTCAGGCCGACCATCGAGAGGAAGCGCAGCTTGCTGAGCAGGGTGACGATGGGACGAAAGAAAGGGATGACCGTGAGGTAGGCCATCAGAAGCGACAGGACGGTCGCGACGGCGATCGCCTCTAGATTCAGAACGAAGCTGGTGATCAGCTCGCTGCCCAGGCCTTGCATCCACATTTCGCCGAGAGCCTGCCAGACTTCTTTCGGCTTGGGCAGGAAGACAGTCGGGGAAAAGACCCAGATGAAAAACAGCATCAGCAGCTGGAATCCGATCAGCCACCGAACGGTTTGTTTGGAGATCACCCGATTGGGTGATAAGACCTCAATCGCCTGATTCATCGTTATTTGTCTTCGTCATCGTGCAATTTCGTACGCCGACACAACTTTGTCATTTCGAGCGAAGCGAGAAATCTGCTTTCCCTTGCCGTATGCAAACAACGGATTCCTCGTCGCTGCGCTCCTCGGAATGACAAATTGAAAACGGAACCGCCTTTATAGCTTCAGCCCTTTCAGATATTCGCGGAATGGGCCGCCGAGGTCGTTGCGCTTGAGAGCAAATTCTACCGTCGCCTTGAGAAATCCGAGTTTGTCGCCAGTATCGTAGCGGCGGCCTTCGTAGACGTAGGC
>PKYZ01000143.1 GCA_003132865.1 Bryobacterales bacterium | reverse complement strand
CATCGGCAACCACCTGCGCCACTCGTTCATCCATCAGTTCAAAATGGAGCCATCGCGGACCGGTGGCCGCTCCATCCAGGCGCCGGTCCACTGGCGACGAAGACTTTGCCAGGCGAGTCGTGCTCCAAGATCTCCACGGTTCNNGCACCCTCAGGTTGCCAGTGTGGCAGATTCCGTTCGTAGTAGCTCATGACGTATTTGTAACCCGCAGAAGGACAGGCCAGGAGGCCTGTCCCACCGAAGTGAACAGTGTTGGGCTTAAAAAAGCCCACCCTCCTACCGGCTCCACGCGCGCGAGAGCTTCTCGTAGGTCGTCGCGAGATCCTCCGGCAGCACGCGGGTCTCGCCCACCGAAGTCATGAAATTGGCGTCCGCCACCCAGCGGGGCAGCACGTGCATGTGAATGTGTCCGGCCACGCCGGCGCCGGCGGCTTTGCCGATGTTGATGCCCATGTTGAGGCCATCTGGCTGATAGTTGGCGCGCAGGTGCGTCTCCGCCTGGCGCGCCAGCAGGATCATCTCCATCACCGTATCTTCCGCCACTTTTTCGAGCGCCGGCGCGTGTTCATACGGAACCACCATGAGGTGGCCCGAGGTGTAGGGAAAGCGGTTCAGGATCACGAAATTGAGGCGAGCGCGGTAGACAATGTAGTTCTCGCGGTCGCGATGCTGCGCGGGCAACACGCAGAAAATGCACTCGGCCGCCTGGTCCGCGGTGGTCACGTACTGATAACGCCACGGACTCCAGAGGTAATCCATACCGCCGCTAGAGCGTGGGCGCGGGCTCGCCGGAAGCGGGATCGGAAGCCGGCGCCGCGACGGAACTGTTCACCACGTCTTTCAGTTCCTTGCTCGGCTTGAAATAAGGGATCTTCTTGGCCGGCACCTCGACGCGCGCGCCGGTCTTCGGATTGCGTCCGATGCGGGGCTGGCGCTGCCGCGTGCGGAAACTGCCGAAACCGCGAATCTCGATCTTGTCGCCGGTGCGCAACGAACGCACGATGCTGTCAAAAATGGCCTCTACGATGACTTCGGATTCTTTCCGCGTCATCTCGACCACGCGCGAGACCTCTTCAATCAGATCGGCCTTGGTCATTTGCTATTCTCCTTGTCCTCTCAAGCCGTTACCGCAGTATCTCTTGAACGGGCGATTTTTGCAAGCTATTCCGCGCTGCGATTTTTGAGGCTCAGCACCTCTTCGATGGTGGCAGCGCCCGCCGCCGCCTGCCGTTGATAGTCGGCCAGGCGGCCTTTCTCCTCGTCGTGGGTGACCGCTTTGAGGCTCAACCCGATCTTCTTTTCCGCCTCGCTCATCTTGACGATCTTGAAATCATACTCCTGGCCCACCGCCACGGGAGGCTCCGCCGAGCGCCGCCCGGAGTAGCCCGGCACTTCCGAAAAATGGCAAAGTCCCTCGACGCCCTCCGCCAATTCCACGAATGCCCCAAAACCCGCCAGGCGAGAGATACGCCCATGTACGATATCGCCCGGCTGGTGGTTTTGCAAGTACGTCTCCCAGGCGTCCGGCTGGAGCTGCTTGATGCCCAGCGACAACCGGTGCCCCTTGGCGTCGATATTCAGAATCACCGCCTGCACGAGTTGGCCTTTCTTCAAAACCTCCGACGGATGCTTGACCCGCTTGGTCCACGAGAGATCCGAGACATGCACGAGTCCGTCGATGCCTTCCTCGATCTCGATGAAGGCGCCAAAATCGGTCATGTTGCGCACGCGGCCTTCGACCACGGAACCGATGCTGTAGCGGCTGTCGATGGTCGTCCAGGGGTTGGCCTCAAGCTGTTTGAGGCCGAGGGAAATACGCCGGTCCCGCGGGTGCACTTCCAGCACGACGGCCTCCACCTGGTCGCCCACGTGCACCACCTTCGAAGGATGCTTCATGCGCCGCGACCAGGTCATCTCGGTGATGTGGATGAGACCTTCCACGCCGGCCTCGAGTTCCACGAACGCCCCGTAATCGGTGACATTCACCACGTGGCCCATGACGCGGCCGTTCAGCGGGAATCGCTCGGCGACGGTTTCCCAGGGGTCCGGCGCCATCTGCCGCAGGCCCAGCGAGACGCGCTCCTTGGCCCGGTCGAACTTGAGCACCTTGGTCGTGATGGTGTCGCCCACGTGCACGATTTCCGACGGATGTCCCACGCGGCCATACGACATGTCCGTGACGTGCAGCAAGCCATCCAGGCCCCCTAAGTCGACGAAGGCACCGTACTCGGTCAGATTCTTGACCACACCCGTAACGACGGCGCCCTCGTGCAGTTGATCGAGCGTGGCGGCCTTGCGCTGGTTGACCTCCTGCTCGACGGCCAGCTTGCGCGAAACCACCACGTTGCCGCGGCGGCGGTTCACCTTGACGATCTTGACCGGAACGTCCTGGCCTATGAACGAGTCGAGGTGATGCACAGGGCGCGGATCGACCTGCGAGCCAGGCATGAAGGCCTCAATGCCGACGTCCACCGAAAGCCCGCCCTTGACTCTCCCCATTACGTGCCCCAGGAGCACCAATTGATCCGCGAAGGCCTTTTCCAGGTTGTCCCACACGCGCACGCGGGCGGCTTTGGCGTGGGAAAGCAGAATGTAGCCTTCCGGCTGCTCGCCGTGATCGATCATCACGTCCACGACATCGCCGGCTTGTACACTCAGCTCTCCGCTGGGGCTGAGGAACTGCTCGATAGGCACGAGACCTTCGGA
Source organism: Bryobacterales bacterium (assembly GCA_003132865.1). Next base: position 4,123 of record PKYZ01000143.1, on the reverse strand, counting down.
TTTGTACCCGAAATCGACGATCACGTCCTTGGCATTGACCTTGAGGACGGTGCCTTGGAGCACCTCGCCCTCTGCGGGGGCCAGATGGGTATACTCGTCGAGCAAAGATTTGTAGCTTTCGCTATCCGGCTGGACCAAGTCGTCCACCTGCTCTTTGCCCTGATCGACGGCCATTACCGACGCCTCCGCGAGACACTCCATCAGCCGATTGCCGGGGACTTACAGCCGCGAGACATAACACAAGCGAGGAAATGGTGCGATCTCAATGGATTCCAGGAATTTGCATCGAAACCGGCCCGCCTGATTCACCAGCAAGGCACTAACAGATCAATATGTTAGCAAATGCGGGCCGAGAAGTCACGCGCGGCAATCTCGCAAATCGTTACGATTCGGTTCGCGGCCGGAGCAGAAGAAGAAGAACCCGGCGCCGATTGGCGCACTGCACATGCGGAGTCCTTTCCTGTGGAGGTTGGAAGAACGGGTTCTCGAGAGAAGCACCAGAGCTTCGATCAGGAAAGCCCGGCTTACGGCCGGGCCTTCCCTTCGAAGCAGAAAGGAGGATCTCAATGATCAAATTGCTAGTTGAGCTGCCGCTGATCGGCAGATTCACGATCATTATCGTCTGGCACCGTAAGGGCAGGCGGTAATGGCCGAGCGGGATCGGGGTCGTCTCCCCGGTCCCGCTACTAGCATACTCGAAAACGCGGTCCGTTTTAAACCCCATTTCGTACTACCCCGTACTACCCCGCAAGCCGCAGCCGTCCCAGGCCTGACTGGAACAAAGAGAAACCGGCACTGGTTGGCGCAGTGCACATACGGAGGTCTTTTCCTGTGGAGATTGGAAGAGCGGGTTCTCAAGAGAAGCACCGGAGCTTCGACCGGGAAAGCCCGGTTCCTGGCCGGGCCTTCCAGTCGAAGCGGAAAGGAGGATCAACTACATGATCAAATTGCTAGTTGAGCTGCCGCTCATTCGGCAAGTTCACGATCATTATCGTCTGGCACCGTAAGGGCCACCGGTAATGGCCGAGCGGGATCGGGCGTCCCCCCGGTCCCGCTACTAGCATACTCCAAAATGAGGTCGGTTGAAAACCCACTTTCGTACTACTCCTCGACGATCCGCAGCAGGATGCCAGCCCCCGGCGCCAGCCAGTCCATTTCGCCGCCGAACGCTTCTTCTTTGCCTGTGTAAGGCGAGACGCGGATCAGCTTGGCGTTTTCTTTCACCAGATGCAGATGGAACTGAAAGCTGTTGTTGAGGTCTCGGTTGACGATCATCACATAGGGGCGTCCCTGGCGGTCTTCAAACTCGCCCACCAGGAATCGTCCGGCGACGGGCGGCTTTACGAAGCGCTGCGTTATATCGATGGACCGCACCAGCCTGCTGGCGGAGAGCGGCTTGGCCTGATCCGGCACGTCCGGATAATGGAACACGCCGGTGCTGCGCAGCTTCAAAATCGTGGGCGCGAGGGCCGCGATCTCCAGGTTGATCCGCCGCAGCCGCTCCCACGTGGGAGTCCGGTTGCCGAACTGGTCGATGGCCGCCAAGCGGTAGTTGCCGACATCCGGCGCGAAGTAGGTGAAGTACTGAATGCCGCGGCCGCCGTAGGCCAGCGTGGCGTAAACCTGCAGATGGAAAGTGGCGTCGGAAGGCTCCATGTAGTTGAAGTGCGCGTTGGCCAGGATGCAGTTCCAGAACGGCGTCTGCGTCTCGATGGACAGGCGCCGCACGATCTCCAGGTTGGTGTAGAAATAGTCCAGCATCTGGCCGCCAACCAGCGAATAGTTGTCGTAGCTGAGGAAAGGCTGGCCGATGGTATCGACGAGCATGCGGACATATTTGTCGTAGGTATCGGTTCCCAGGCGCTCCGGACTCACGCGGTACGGGAACAGGTTGACATAGGGCCACATGCCGGGCATGGCGTCGCGCGCGATCTTCGCCACGCGCGCCAATCCGGGCATCAACGCCGCGTGCGGCTCGTCCCGGAGAAAGAATCCGATGGCCGCCGGGTTGGAACCGATCTGGTGCGCGAGGCCGCCAATCCGGCCGCGGATCTCGCTGTCCGGAGGCAGGGCTTGCCAATCGTAGCCGCCGATCCGTGGATCGGAGACGAAGCAGGCCAGTCCCGCGTCGCGGACCTTGTCGAGGTCTTCGGCGCGGCAAAAGCCCGCAATATTCAGGCCGGCATCGCGCATTCCGCGCAACTGCGCCATATCGGAGGGCGCGTCGCCCCAGGCCATAATGGCGAAGCTTTTCGGCGCTGGAGGTTCGAGGGTGGGGAACTGTTGCGCGGCGGCCGCGAAGGGCGAAACGGCAACGGACAGGAGCGCCGATGCAATGCGGATCATGTTTTCTCCTCGGGCGAAGATCTTACTTTATACCATCGCCGATGTGGCGCACGCTCTCAGCGTAATGCCGCATAGTTTTGGCCGGGCAGAGGCGGATCTTCGAGGACAGCGGGCATGCTTTATGAAGGCGCTCTCCGGTTGTCAAGGCGCTGATCAGTCGTCGTGAGGACGTCAGTGCCGTGAATCGGAGGTCAACGCTGCATGATGGACCTGGGTATAGGCGAAGCGGTTCCGGATGTGGTAATTGAAATAGCCACTTTTGGATTCGGCCGACAACAACTCCTGGCAAATCTGCACGGGAACGCCGAAGTAGCGGTAGACCGATCTGCTTCAGCAGCTTCCGCGTCTGCGCGAACGCGTCGCGCGGGGGAATGGACGTACGTGAGCTCGCGCGAACTGGCGTGCGACGCACCGGTCAGGAATACAAAATGACCGTCGGAGGTGAACTCTGTGTCGCTGGCGTTTTCAGCGGGAACCCGGGATGCAACGCGGAAGGGCTCTACACTGAGGACCGCGATCCCGGTCTCGGACTGGCCCAGCGCATACTTCCCGTCTGGGCTGAACCGCAACCGGCGAAAGTACTCGCGCCGGGTGGACGCGGCGCCGGGCCGCCGCGCCGGGGCGGGCGAGGCGCCGGAATTCGAACCGTCCCACGGGGTTGTGCTCGTTGGAAGGGATTGCGAAAGCAACGCCGGCCAAACCTGCACACAAATCCAAGCGAGGCTCCGAATAGTTTCGGCCCATCGGGCGAGGGGCAAGTCCCCCCGAGGTCACTGGAATCCGATATCTTCAGTAGAACACGTTCGGGGCGAGCGGTGGCCGGCAAGGCCATGGAACCCCCTCGGCGACGGACAGCGAGGTTCGGCAACAGGCTAGGCTTGGCCGTCGGTCTGAGGGCCAGTGCCCACCCCCAGTGCACACGCTTCCGCGGGCCTCAATTCGTCTCTCCTCTCCGAGACGCTTACTCATTCCCCCGAAAGCCACTTTTGGAAATCGTCAGATCGGCCCAGTTCCTTCCAAAGCTGCTGGGCTATCTGGCGGTGCTCTTCAATCAGGCTCGGCGATGCAACGTTGTTCCGATTGGTAAGAATCGCGTGTTCCCAGGTCAGCGCGTCGTCTTTGCGGCCCTGTGCAATTGCCAAACGAGTCATCCCGTCCCAATATTGAAACCGCAAGGCCTCGAAGATTCGGGCCTTGCCCATGTCGAGTTCTGCGGCGTTCGTATGATCGACAGTTTTACCGGTTCGGGCCAAACAGTTCACCCGCTTTGTCATACAACCTAATCTGGGTGTAGACGTTGGCCGCGAGCGCCCGTTCGATATCGGCTTCGAACGGAGAGTTCCCATGCGTACGCGCCTGTGTGTACGAGCCGGGAGCAGAAAGCTCGTGAACGCCCTTTTCCAACAGCGTCGGGATTTCTTCGGTCCGGATGGCCTTCAAGGCGTAGAAGCGGGCTAGCGTCAAATACGGTGGGCGGGCGTGTGGATCGGGACCGTTGCGCTCGTACGTTTGTAACCATCCATCCGCGCCTCTTAGAACGTCGGCAATAGGCGCGGCGGCACACTTCGCGAGCGAATCGCGCCGGAGGTCCGCCGCAGGAGAGCCGGCCTGTGCGAACAGGCACGCCGGAAGAAGAATCAGAAGGAGCCTCATTTACGGACCTCCAAGGCTATAACGATTCTGGCGCCGATTGGTTCTCCTGTCAACGACCAATGGCGTCTCGACCGCGCCCTCCCCGCGGAAGCCGGCATTCTATCGCGACCGCTTCCACGATGTC
>PKYZ01000247.1 GCA_003132865.1 Bryobacterales bacterium | reverse complement strand
GGCGCCGCCGGTGGCTGGGCTGGCTTCTGACTCCTTCTTCAGCCTGCTAGAATAGAGAGCAACGGTAATCTTCTATGGTGGCACGCATTCCTTTGGCGCTGGCGCTTGTCTCGCTGGCGCTGGCTCAATCCGACAAGCCGTCCAGGCCCATTAAGGTCCAGGTGAACGAGGTGATCGTGCCGGTGACCGTCACCGACTATAAGGGACGCTTCGTCTCCAATCTGGAGGCCAAGGACTTCAAGATCTACGATCAAGACAAGGAGCAGCGCATCGAGTTCTTCAGCCACGACCGCAATCAGCCGGTGGTGGTGGGGTTCCTGATCGATCTGAGCAACGACAGCCGGGTTCACTGGAAGAATTATCAGGAAGCGGCCATCGACCTGGTGCTCCATATACTGCCGGGAGATAAGAAGTTCAGCGGCTATCTCATTTCATTCGCCAACGAGCCGGAGTTGCAGGTCAACACCACCACGGAGGCGGACACGATGGTCGAGAAGCTGCGCAAGATGAAGCCGGGCGGCGGCTCGTCCTTGTATGACGCGATCTACATGGCCTGCATGCACCGGCAGGTGGTGGAGGGCGAGCCCTACGATCCGCGGCGGGTGCTGATCGTGATCGGCGACGGACACGATAATGCGAGTAAGAAGAGCCTGGACGAAGTGATCGAGATCGCCCAGCGCAGCCTGGTGACCATCTACGGGATGAGCACGGTGTCGTTCGGGTTCACCAACGAAGGCGACCAAAATCTGCAGCGGCTGACCAGCGAGACCGGCGGCCATGTGGAATACCCGCTGAACAATCTGTATTCCGACGTGGATGGTTACCTTTCGCATCCTTCCGACGACGGCAATTACGCGCTGACGGTGGGTACGGGCTTATATGCTTCGGAGGTTTCCGCCGGGATCTTCCGCGCGATTGCGGCCATCGTGGGCGAGGTGACCACGCAGTACATTCTGCGCTACGTGCCGGACACGGGAGGCGCGGATTCCAAACAGTTCCGCAATATCAAGGTTGTGGTGCAGGATTTGCCGACCGTGAAGGTCCGGTTCCGGAAGGGGTATTATCCGTTTGCGCCCTAAACCGCCGATGAACGCTTTTTTTGAGACTCGCGTAAGTTTGGACGATAAGGTATTGTATGGCCCCAGTCATTCCGATTAGCGCGCGTCGCCAGGGCGAGTATGTCCTGTTGCAGCTTGCGCTGCCGGAGCAGCCGGTGCACGACGTGGGAGTGCTGCTGGTGGATGCGGACCCGGATTCCGGACGCCACGCTTTGCGGCTGCGCGCGCACTGGGAGGATTTGGCCGGCCCGGAAGACGCGGCATATCTGGCAGCCCTCGAGCGGGATTTCCATGATAAGATCGCCGAGATCGGGGAGATGGGGGCCCGGCGATTGCTTGAGTCGTGGGAGGACTCCCTTTCGCACGTGTTGCGCGTCTCGGAGCGGGAAGCCGTACCGGTGGATTCGTTTTCGCGGGTGGCGGACCGGATTTTCGAACGCCACGTGGACAAGTTGACGGTACAGCGGTTTCGGACGCACCTGCCGCTGTACACCTTGCGCGCGGCGGCGGGCAAGTTCGGCGCCGACGAACAAGTGGAAGCCGAGGAAGAAGATTGGGTGCGCGCGCCGGAGGGCTTGCGCTTGGCCGAAGGGATGTTTGTGGCCCACGTGGAGGGGCGCTCCATGGAGCCGCGCATCCCGGACGGCAGCCTGAATATCTTCCGCGGGCCGGTGGTGGGTTCGCGCCAGGGCAAGATCGTGCTGGTGGAGCTGATCGGTGTGCATGAGAGGTTCACCGTCAAACGGTACACCAGCCGGAAATCGTCCGCCAGTGAAGACGAATGGCGCCACGAACGCGTCCGGTTGGAGCCGCTCAACCCCGATTACGAAGCCTTCGACCTGACGCCGGATCAGATCAAGTACGTCATCGCCGAGTGGATTCAAACGCTGGAATGATACGGGTTCCGGCTCGCTCCTTCGCCTCCAAACTCCTGCGCTGGTACGGCGCCCAACATCGCGATCTCCCCTGGCGGCGCACCCGCGACCCTTACCGCATCTGGGTTTCCGAGATCATGCTGCAGCAGACCCGCGCGGAGGCCGTGATCCCTTATTACCAGCGGTTCCTGGAGCGCTTTCCCAGCGTGGCGGCGCTGGCAGCCGCTTCCGGGGAAGAGGTCCTGGCGAGCTGGAGCGGCCTGGGCTACTATTCGCGCGCGCGCAACCTGCATAAAGCCGCGCGCCTGATGGAAGGCGTTTTTCCCAGCGGCTACCAGGCGATACGGGACCTGCCGGGAGTGGGCGACTACACGGCCGCCGCGATTTCGAGCATCGCCTTCGGGCTGCCGTACGCCGTGCTGGATGGAAACGTCATGCGCGTGGTGGCGCGGGTGACCAACGATCCGGCCGATATCGGCGCCAGCCGCACGCGCGCGCGGTTTCGCGAGTTGGCGCAGCATCATCTGGATGGGCTTCGCCGCGGGCAGGCGGGCGCGTTCAATCAGGCGATGATGGAACTGGGCGCCACCGTGTGTCTGCCGCGCGCCCCGCGCTGCGGGATCTGTCCGCTGGCGGCGGTGTGCGAAGCCCGCCGCGCGGGGCGCCAGCAGCAGTTGCCGGTGAAGCCGCGGAAGGCGCAGCCGGTGAAGATTGCCATGGCGGTCGCCGTCGTCGAACGGCGCGGACGCCTTCTGCTGTGGCAGAGGGCCGCGGATTCGCGGCGGCTGGCCGGCTTCTGGGAGTTGCCTTCACCCGAACAATTGCCGGAGTTACACGCGATGCGGGAGATCGGCACATTTCGCCACACGATTACGCATCACCACTATCGGGTGACGGTGCGAGCGGGCCGCCTCGCGCCGAGGGCGCGCGCGGCGCGGCCCCTGCGCTGGATTCCCATCGCTACTCTGCCCTGCTTGCCCCTCAGCACGACGGCCAGGAAGGCGTTGCGCTTGGCTGGGATCCACCCTATTTGTGGGGCAGACCTCCAGGNNGCGCTTTCAACAGGTTGCAGTGAGTTTTCGACCGTGCGCGGGTCCTCCAGGACCCGCTCCTTTGGCACACACAGGCCGACCTGGACGCCGGCCGCAGGACTATATAGAGTCCTGCCCCACCTCACAACTGGGGGTGCAGGTGCAGCGTCTTGCCAGCCACGACGTAGACTTGCTCAACGAACTTCGTGACTCCCAATTCCCGAATCTCAATGTTGTAACTGCCGGGACGCAGGTGCATCGACTTAGTCTGGTGCGTCGTGCCCGCGAAGGCGCCATCTATCAACACTTCGGCGTTCTTCACTTTGGTGTCCAGCTTAACTTGACCCGCGGCGGGATAGCCGTAGCCGTAGTAAGCCGGACCCCAATAGGGTCCCCAATACCCGCGGATAGCGGCCGAAGCGCTCATCGGCGCCAGTGTCATCAGCGCAACCGTCAGAATCAACAATCCTTTTTTCATGTGCCACCTCCGCCATGGTTAGGGCAATCATCGTGCCATAAGGCAAGTCTTTCGATGTCAGTCCATTTGCGAAATGTCAGTTGGCCGCAAGTCACCAAACTGGCCGGACTCAGCCACCGCCCTGTGTGCTAGGATCACGCTTGACCCCCTATCTCGAAATTGGCGGCGATTATCGCGAGGTGGTTCCCGGCATACACATGCTGGAGTTGCCGCTCCCCTTCTCCCTGGGCATCGTGAACGTCTACCTGGTTCGTCTGGAATCGGGCTGGCTGCTGATCGATACCGGCATGCAAACCGAGGCCTGCTTCGACGCGTTAGCCCGCGCGCTCGAAGGCCTGTCGGTCGACTGGCGCGATATTCGCCACATCCTGCTCACCCACATTCACCCGGACCACATGGGCCTGGCCTCCAAGCTCATCGCACTGACCGGCGCGCCTCTCGACGTGCATAGGGCGGACAACGAGTTGCTGGTCCACCTCACGGACACGGATCTCCATCGCGACTGGCAACAGGGAATCCTGACCACGGCCGGCGTCTCGCCCGAGATGCGCGCGCTGGTGCATTCCTCCATGTTTGAGATCCAGCAAAGCTTCGAGCGGCTGACGCCCGACCGCCTGCTCTCCGGCGGCGAGACCATCGCCACGGCGCACGGCGCGCTGGAAGTCCTCTGGACGCCGGGCCACTCGCCCGGCCACGTCTGCCTTTACGACCGGGAGCGGCGCGTGCTGATTTCCGGCGATCATATCCTGCAGCACATCTCCCCCAACATCGGATGGCAGCCCGGCCGCGACGCCTTGGGTGAATTCCTTTCCTCGCTCGATCGCATCGCCGCGCTGGATGTGGATCTGATCCTGCCTTCACACGGCGCGCCCTTCACCGGCCATCGCGAGTGGGTGCGCAAGACGCACGAACACCATGCCGAACGCTGCGCGCGTATCATGACCCTGTTGGACGGCGGCGCCACCACGGCCCACCAGATCGCCGAGCGGCTGTGGAACCGCCACCTTTCGCCTTTTCATTACCGGTTTGCGATCTTCGAAGTGATGGCGCACCTGGAGTACCTGGAGCGCCGCGAAGTCCTGCGTGCCGACCGGTCGGGCGGCGTGTATCATTGGACGCGGGGTGCCGGTTAACATCTGGCCGCGCCGGCGCGTCCTGAGGGTGGAAGGCAAGTGAGTGCCTCGCCGGTTGTTTCGATCTCCGATGACGCCGAACTGGCGCGCGCGGCCCGCCACGGCAGCCGCGCTGCGTTTGGCCGGCTTTACGACCGGTACGCCCGCATGGTGCACGGCATCCTGCTGGCGCGCGTGCCGCACGGCGAGGTGGACGACTTGGCGCAGGACGTGTTCCTCTCTGCGCTGCGGCAGCTTTCCGCTCTGCGCGACGACGGCGCTTTCGGCGGCTGGCTGGCCATGATCGCCCGCAACCGCGCGCACGATTATCACCGCCGCGCGCGCGAATGGACCGAACTGCCGGACGAGATGCCGGCCGCCGATCGCCATACGCCCGAGGCGCTGGCTGCGCTCGAAGCCATCCGCGCGCTGCCGGACACTTATCGCGAGACGCTGATGCTGCGCCTGGTGGAAGGCATGACCGGGGAGGAAATCGCCGCACGCACCGGCATGACGCCGGCTTCGGTGCGCGTGAATCTGCATCGAGGCATGAAGCAGCTCCGGCAGAAACTGGATTGTGAGGGACGCGCATGAGGAACGATTACCTTTGGGACGGCTCGGGCGAGCCGGACCCCGAGGTGCAGCGGCTCGAGCGCCTTCTGAGCGAGTTTCGTTCCAGCCGCCCGGCGCCCGAACTGCCTGCCGGGAACCGGCGCACGCAGCCGCGGTTGCGTTGGAGCGCCATCGCCGCAGCTGTCGCTCTGGTGGCTGCGGGAGCGTGGCTGGTCTCCGGCGGGGCACCCGAGGGCTGGCAAGTGGCGCGCGCGGGCGCTGGGCCCAGCCGCCTGGCCGTCGGGCAAACCCTCGAAACCGGCGCGGGCGGTCATGTCACCGTGAACGTCGGCAATATCGGCGTCGTGGAGGTGGAGGCCAACAGCCGCCTGCGCCTGGAGCGCGCCCGCGCGAACCAGCAGCGCATGTCGCTCGAGCATGGCTTGATCCACGCCTTTATCTGGGCGCCGCCGCGCTCTTTCGTAGTGGACACGCCCTCGGCCGTCGCCACCGATCTGGGCTGCTTCTACACGCTCGAAGTGGACAAAGATGGCGGCGGGCTGGTGAGCGTTCTGGGCGGCTGGGTCAGCTTCGAGCATGGCGGGCGCGAGTCGTTTATTCCCGCGGGCGCGGCCTGCCGGTCGCATCCGGATCATGGCCTTGGCACGCCCTATCGCGAGCAAGCATCGCCCGCGTTCCGCCAGGCGCTCCAGGATTTCGATTTCGCCCATGGCGGCGATCGCGCGCTGGCCATCGTACTGACAGAGGCCACTAAAGACGACGCCTTCACGCTATGGCATCTGCTCACGCGCTGCCAGCCGGCACAGGAGCCGCGCATCTACAATACGCTGGCGGCGCTGGTCCCGCCGCCGGCAGGCGTGACGCGCGAAGGTATCCTGCGCGGCGACCGCCAGATGCTGGACCGCTGGTGGGACCAGCTCGGGCTAGGCGACACCGGGTGGTGGCGGCATCTGGAAGGCAAGTGGCAGTAGCCGGTCACTCATAATAGCTTGGATTCACCACGATCGTGAGGTTGCCGGTGTTGCCGTTGATGGTGATTGTCCCCGAGGCGAAGTCGCCGCCGGCCGCGTTGGCCGCCACGCCCGACGGATAGACGAAGTTCAACTGGTAAATGACCTCGCCGGGCGCGGCGCCGCAATAAGTGACTCGGGCACTCATGCCGCCGAGGGTGAGGGCGCATGGGTTCACCGTCCACGGCAGCGGCGATACAGGCGCCGGTGTGCCATCGGCGAGCGGGGGATTCGTGGGGCCGAAACCATTGCCCCATAGCGTGCAATACGCGCCGGGCTGTGGCGCACCGTTCGGGCAGGTGAGGATCGCTACCCCGACGCCATAGTAAGGGCCCGGTACTTGGGAATAGATCCCGAATGTCGACGGAGCGGCGCTCGCCAGGGTGATGGGAACCGCATTGCTCAGCACGCCGTTGAGCATCACTTCGACGTTCAGCGGTGTGCCCACCAGGCTATCCCATGGCACCGCGAAGTTGATCTGTCCCGGCGACAGGTAGAGGAGCGGAGAGGCCGCGCCGTTCACGAATACCTGAACGCCGGAAGCGTTTTCCGAGAACGCGCCGGTGGAATAGTCGAACGTCGCGCTGTTCGTGGTGGCCGCCAGAGTTCCGTAGATGCTTGCCAGGCTGCCGGGGGCCAACGCGAGCGCGCCGGTGGCCGCATCCCCAATGCCGCCGGTGTTGATCACGGGTCCGGCCGTGTTGGCGGCCTGGTAGACGCGCACGTAATCGACGAGCATATCCTGGTTGGGGAAAGGCGCATTGGGATCGGGAGTGCCTAGGAAGGTGGTGGGGCCGCCGATGGCCAGGTTCAGCAGGATGAAGAAGGGAGCGTTGAAAACCCATTGGTCGCCAGCCGGTATCGAAGCAGATGTCACCGTATGGTACTCCACGCCGTCGACGAACCATTGGATCGAGTTCTGCGACCACTCGATGGCGTAGACGTGATAGTTGTCGTAGACGGTTTCGCCGGAGGGGAGCGTGGCGGCGGCCGTGAGGCCATTGCCGCCGGAATAGCCGGGACCATGCGCGGTGCCGTTATTGATGGAGGCGTTGTTGTTGAAGGTCCCGAAGTTCTCCATGATGTCGACTTCGCCGCATGTGGGCCACGAAACCGTGGCGATGTCTTCGCCCAGCATCCAGAAGGCGGGCCAGACACCCTGGCCGAAGGGAAGCTTGATGCGGGCCTCGATCCGGCCGTATTGCCAGCGCAGATCGGTGGTTTGCGTGGAGGCTCCCGGCGCGCCGGTCTGCAGGCGGGCCGAGGTGTAATTGCCGCTGGCATCGCGGATGGCGCGAATCACCAGATTGCCTTGGCCGTCCTGAAAGACGTTGTTCGGCGAGTTGGTGTAGGTCTCCGCTTCACCATTGCCCCAGCCACCCCCGCCCAGGTCGTAGTTCCACTTCGTAGCGTCCGGCTGCGAGCCGGCGGGCCCGTTGAACTCGTCGCTCCAAAGCAGCTTCCACGAAGTCTGTGCCGGGGCGGAGGCCGCGGCGAACAGGGCCGCGAATGCAATCGCAATGACGGTGCGCATACGTATATATTAATCTTTTGATCCGGAACTCTCTATGAGGACATGCATTCCCGTAATGGCGCTGTTTTGCGCGGCGCTTCAGGCCCAGCCCGCCGCCCCACTGCTGCTGCGCGAGCATTGGGCGATCCAATCGTCGGCGCTGGTCCAAGATGCCGGCGACGTCATCTCCAAGCCCGGCTACAAGACGCCGGGGTGGTACCCAGCCACGATGCCATCCACCGTGCTCGCCGCGCTCGTCAAGGACCGCGTGTATCCGGACCCCGGTTTCGGCATGAACCTGCGCGCCTTCGCCGGCACGAGCTATCCGATCGGGATGAACTTCTCCAATGTCCACATGCCGCCGGACAGCCCGTACCGGGTTCCCTGGTGGTTTCGCACGGAGTTTCAGGCGCCCGCCGAGCACAAGGGCAAGACGCTTTGGCTGCGCTTCGACGGCATCAACTATCGCGCCAATGTTTGGCTGAACGGCAAGCGCATCGCGGATTCCGGCAGCATGGCCGGGGCCTGGCGCTTGTTCGAATACAACGTGACGGAAGCCATCCGGCCGGGCGCTGCCAATGCGCTGGCGGTGGAAGTGTATGCGCCGCTGCCCGACGATCTCTCCATCACTTTCGTTGATTGGAATCCGGGAATGCCCGACAAAGACATGGGCCTCTGGCGCGACGTGCAGTTGGACGCCACCGGGCCCGTGGCCATCCGCTTCCCGCAGGCGATCACGCATCTGAACCTGCCCGCGAACGGCAAGGCCGAGCTGACGGTCAGCGCGGAAGTGGTGAACGGGACCAAGCACGCGGTGAGCGGCACGCTGAAGGGCGAGATCGAAGGGATCGCCTTCTCGCAGGAGGTGCACCTGGCGGGGAACGAAACGAAAGTGATCAAGTTCACGCCCGACAAATTCGCGCAGCTCTCGATCGACAATCCGCGCTTGTGGTGGCCCGTGCAGGTGGGGACGCCGAACCTCTACACGCTGAAGCTGCAGTTTGAAACGGGCGGCGCGGTGTCCGACGAGAGCGCCACGCGATTCGGCATTCGCGAGGTGACCTCCATCCTCGACGAGCAGAATCACCGGGTGTTCCGCATCAATGGCAAGAACATCCTGATCCGCGGGGCGGGCTACACGTTCGATATGATGCTGCGAACCTCGCCGGAGAAACAGGAAGCCGAGCTGAAGTATGTGCGCGACATGAACCTGAACACCGTGCGGATGGAGGGCAAGCTCGAAGACGATCACTTCTTCGATCTGACCGATCAGATGGGTATCCTGGTGACGGCCGGCTGGTGCTGCTGCGATCACTGGGAGAAGTGGGCCAACTGGAAGGACGAAGATCATTCCATCGCGGCGGCATCGTTGCGCGACCAGATCCGCCGGCTGCGCAGCCACCCGTCGGTCTTCAACTGGATGAACGGCAGCGACAACCCGCCAGTTGCCGAGGTGGAGAAGAAGTACATCGATATCGTGAAGGAACTGGACTGGCCGAATCCGTTCGAGTCGTCGGCCACCGAGAAACCGACCGACGTGAGCGGAAAGACGGGCGTAAAGATGACCGGGCCGTACGATTGGGTTCCGCCCAATTACTGGCTGCTGGATAAGACGCGCGGCGGCGCGCACGGCTTCAATTCGGAGACCGGTCCCGGGCCGGCGATTCCGCCCATCGAGAGCCTGCGCAAGATGCTGCCCGAGGATCGCCTGTGGCCGGTCAACACATGGTGGGACTACCACGCCGGCGGTGGCGCATTCAAGGACTTAAAGGTCTATACCACGGCGCAGAACGCGCGCTACGGACCGTCGGGCGGCGTGGAGGAATTCGCGCGCAAGGCGCAGGTAATGGCTTACGAAGGGCATCGCGCCATGTTCGAGGCTTTCGGACGCAATAAGTACACTTCCACGGGCGTAGTTCAGTGGATGCTGAACAACGCGTGGCCGTCGATGATCTGGCATTTGTATGACTGGTATCTGCGGCCAGGCGGCTCCTACTTCGGCGCCAAGAAAGCCAACGAACCGCTGCACATTCAATATAGTTACGACGATGCGTCGGTGGTGGTGGTGAATTCTTTCTATCGGGCTTATCCGGGCATGAAGGCGCGCGCCTGGGTCTATAACATCGATATGAGCGAGAAGTTCGCCAAGGACGCCGCGCTGGATGTGGCCGAGGACAGCTCCACGCGCGTATTTACGATACCAGCGCTCGATGGCCTATCTTCCACTTACTTCGTGCGGCTCGCTCTGGAGGACGCTTCCGGCAAGACGGTGAGCACGAACTTCTACTGGCTTTCGACCAAGCCGGACGATCTCGATTGGGACCAGTCCACATGGTTCTATACGCCCCAGAAGAGCTACGCCGACTACACTGCGCTGAACGGCCTGCCGCCGGTGGAGCTGAAGTATTCGGCCGAGTCCGAAGTGAAGGGCGACGACGGTATCACGCGCGTCACGGTAGAGAATCCGTCGGGCAACCTGGCGTTCGCGGTTCACTTGATGGTGAAGACGGTGAAGCACGACGAAGAGGATGGGCGGGAGGAAGCCGAAATACTGCCGGTGCTTTGGGAAGATAACTACTTCCCGCTGCTGCCTGGTGAGAAGCGGACCGTGGCGGCTACTTACAAGGCGGCGTATGGGGGTAAGAGGCCGCCGGCCGTGCAGGTGGAAGGGTGGAATGTGAAGTAGTGTGGGGCAGGACTCCAGTCCTGCAGCCGGCGTCCACGCCG
>PKYZ01000209.1 GCA_003132865.1 Bryobacterales bacterium | reverse complement strand
GGGCCTAGGAACTTCGGTCTAGGCTTTACGACGATCTCTACATCGTGCCCTAGCGCGACCAGGAAACGCATGAGGCGCTCGACCGAATATCCCCGGAACTGACCAGCCAGCATAGCTGAGATTTTGGGCTGATCGATGCCCATGAGCTGTGCCGCGGCTGCCTGGGTCAGCTTTCGCTGCCGGATGGTCCGGTCGATCCGAACCACCAGTCCAGCTTTAATCAGGTGTTCGCCGGCATCGGCCAGGCCGAGGTCGGCGAATACGTTGCCCGTGCTGGGCTCCTGCTTAAGGGCCTCTCTTTTCGGCATTCTTCACCTCACTTCTCAACTGTTTGAGCCGCTGCCGGATCAGCTCCATCTCCGACTTCGGTGTCGCGATCCCGGCCTTGGACTTCTTCTGGAAGGCGTGGAGCACGTAAATCGATTCTCCAATCGAGACCGTATAGATCGCGCGGTAGGTTCCGCTAGCGTCATACGCCACAATCTCCATCACCTGGCCGCCAAGACCACGCAGTGGCTTGGCCTTAACACTCCGTTCGCCCAACTGCGCGGCGTACAACGCATAGCCGACGTCGTCTTGAACGCCAGCCGGAAATGACTTCACGTTGGAGCGGGAATCGGCAAGCCACGTGAGGTTCTTCATCCGTTGGTACATGCCTATATTGGCATAAATCGGATGGAGAGTCAAACGAGGAACGGCCCAGCGTCGCTTCGCTCCGACGGTGATCGGCATCCTTCGGAATGGCCATCGCCATCAGTTCGGAATGAGTGATCGGCTTCGCCGGAATCCGCACGCTATGTCTTGCGATTCCATCAACTATAACGGGATCGGTTCGAAGCGCCCGACTGGTCGCGCCGGTCGTGCGATTCCAGGTCATGCAAGAGAATCCAGGGCGCGGCTATAACCGCGTTATGCGTCAAAATTGCCAAGATTCTCCTATTACCGCCGCCAAGCCGACTCGTCGTTCTTAATCCGATCCGCTCATTTTCGCGGTTTGCCGACAACCAGCCATGTCTCTGCGCGCCCGTAGGCGCAGTTGCGCCAGGCGATAACTTCCGGATGGCCGACCATCCGGACGGAGTTCCAATCTGAGGCTTCCCAGAACGCCGTTTGGGACCAACGCACCTCAAAAGGGCGACCCTACCGAGATAGCTTTGAGGGCTAGCCTCAACTCAATGGCTACGGAAAGGAAAGCAGCACCGTTAATGGACAGCACCTCGGGACGCTTGGTTGTACGGCTTGCTGAAGCCCCACGTCACGAAAGTGGCTGTCTGCAATCCGCGAATGAATGCTCTGCCCAGGATCAAAACGAGCAACCAGAACGACCTGATCGATCCGGAAGCTGGCCGAGCAGTTACGCGGGGGACTCCTGCCGACGGTCTATCATGGCGAGACCGGACTCCTAACGTTGCAGGCCTCCCGGCTGGTTATTGGGAGTTGGCTGCCTTGTTCACCAGCGCCGGCCAGTTGACGATCACCGTCAGCGGCTGCGCGGCATGTTCTGCGGTCTCGAGCACCAGGAAGCGCTGCCCATCGCGGGCGGCGTCATAAGGGTTGACGTCGGTATCTATCACCAGCAACGGAAACAACGCGTTTGGCGCCGAGGGCTCCAAGGAGCCGGATCCCCGCTTGAGACTGACTGACATGAGCATGGAATCCGGCGATACGTAGAACAACTCGCGCCCACCGGCGCCCCATTCCGGCATCACGCCTCCGCCCGTTGAAATCCGCACCTGTCCGTGCGGCTCGGGAAATGTGTCGATGTAAACCTCGTACCGCCCGGATTCGTCGGACTGAAAGGCCACCCAGCGGGTGTCGGGAGAGAATTGGCCCATGCTTTCGTTGAATGTCTTCCGCAGGTAGGGTCTCGGCTTGGCGTCGCTTTGCGCCACGGGCAGAATCCACAGGGACCGCCGGTTGCCAGGGGCGGCCTCTTCCTCGTACAGGATGAAGCGTCCGTCGCGGGACCAGTCCATGGCAAATTGAGGGTTCGGCGATTCAGTCAGACGTTGTTCCTCGCTAGCGCCGCTGGCGTCCTTGCGAAATAGGTTGGGTGGGACACCGGAAGCAAATAGAACTGTTCGGCTGTCGGGGGACCAAACGGGGTTAACGTTAAGGCCAGGCCCCGAAGCGAACCGGCTCGGAACACCGCGGACTACGTCCAGCATCCAGAGATCGGTACCAACGAGACTGCCACGAGTGACCGCGATCCGCTGTCCATCCGGAGACAGATGGAAGAAGGCGCTAAACGCTGCTTCACCCACGGTGCCTTGCGGCTTCCCCATACGGTCGACCCACCTGAATTGGCGCAAGGGGCCAGTGGAGCTGTACAACAAGATCCCCGCGGCCGAGACCGAGACTTGCATCTGACCATGTGCCCCAATCCTCGCCACCGGATCGGCTACCGGACGGGGCACGCCGGAGAGTTTCAACGTGGCCGCGTCAAAGTCCTGCGCCACCAGCGTTCCGCCGTGCAGCCACAGCAGATATCCCTTTCGACTGCTGCGGGCCCCCTCGACCGCGGGTGCGTACAATGCGTTGGTGTCCGTGGCCAACAACCGCACCGGCTCGCTGGGTTTGGCGAACGAGGCCGCATAAACACCGTTATTCTCACGCTTGGTGCTCCGGACAAAGTACAAAAAGTGGCCGCCCGGAAGGACCTGCGGCCAGTAGTGGAAGACCTCCCCGCGAGAAGCATCCAGGGTGGTGAGGGCGGAGGGCTGTCCACCGGAAGCAGCGACCTGGAATAGGCCGGAATTCCAGCCTCCAAGCAGAATCCGGCCGTTGTCGCTCCAGGAGCCGCCGCGGGCGTGGACCTCGCAGATCGTCTGGGGCGTCCCGCCCGCCGGATAGACTCGCCGCAACTTACCTTGCGCGAAGAATGCGATGGACTTGCTGTCCGGGGACCAGAATGGCAACCCGGCGTCTTCCGTTCCGGCGAACACGCGCGCGATTGTGCCGTCCAGTGGCTGGACCCAGAGAGCGGCCTTCCCGTGGTCTGTCGCGACATAGGCTGTAGTCTTGCCGTCCGGCGACAAAGAGATGCCGGCAGCCTGGGTTCCAAACGTAAACTCGGAGCCTTCGGGCGGATTGATCTGGAGACTCAGGACGCGTTCATCGGTGGGCGTTTGCCGGAAGTGCGACGCCGCCCAAATACCCAGGGCGCCGAGCGGCAGCGTCACTGCGGCCGCGATCCACCATCGCCGGGCCAGATTCGACCGGGCGGGAGAAAGTTCCCCGTCGGCCGGTGGCGGAAGAGGAGGAGTGCCCAAACTGCCGGAGATCGGCACGGGCTGCCGCCCCATGGCTCCTATGAATCGATAGCCGCGGCCAGGCACGGTTTCGATGTATCGCGGATTCTCGGCCGAATCGCCCAAAGCGCGTCGCAGCTTATTCACCGCGGCGTGGAGGCCGTGCTCGAAATCGACGAACGTCCCTTCCTTCCAGATCCGCTCGCAGAGTTGCTCGTTTGTAACCACATCGCCGGGATGCGCCAGCAGGGTCAGCAAAACCTGAAACGGCTGGCCGGACAAACGGATACGTACGCCGCTCTTGAGCAGTTGCCCCGCTGGAAGATTTACTTCAAAGGGTCCGAAGGCCAGGCGAGCCGGGAATTGGGACTGCGGCAGCATCGAAAGCGTACTGCAATAGTCTATCACGGCCCTGGCGACTGATGAGGTCGGCGGGCAAGTGACGTTCTTTGAATGACTTGCCCGATGAGGCCGTTTTGAGCCACAAATGACCCGGCAGGCATGGATCTGCAAGCGATTCCATGTCTAAATCGGAGCCAGCCCACAGGAGGGCAACCAATGACGAAATCGATTTTGACTTTGATTACCGGGGGGATTGCCGCCAACAGCATGTTCGCCGCGCTGGCCATCGCACAGCCCGCACCACACTATACCGTGACCGACCTCGGCACTCTGGGCGGGACGTATAGTTATGGTTATGGCATTAACAAATGGGGCTGGGTGGGCGGAGGGGCTGCGACCGTAAGCCAAACCGGCGGCGTGGCCCAAACTGCCTTCCTTTGGCATGGCGGCCACATGACCAACCTCGGCACACTGGGCGGACCGAGCAGCGAGGTGGGCGGCGGGCCTAACTTGTTTGGCGAGTTGACGATCATTTCCGAGACTTCCATGACGGATCCGAATGGTGAAGACTTTTGCGGTTTCGGCACTCACCTTCAATGCCTCGGGGCCATCTGGAAAAATGGGGCCATGACGGCGCTTCCCACCCTGCCGGGCGGCAACAACGGCCAAGCCTACTGGGTCAACGATGAGGGCCAGGTAATCGGATTTGCGGAGAATGGCACTCCCGATTCAACCTGCGTAACGCCTTTTCAAGTTCTCCGTTTTGAAGCGGTGATCTGGGGGCCAAAGGGAGAGGTTCGGGAACTCCGTCTCCTTAAGGGCGATACCGTCGGATTCGCCCTCGGGATCAACGACAAAGGGCAGGTCGTCGGCACGTCGGGTTTGTGCTCGAACACCTCTCTGCCGCCTGTGAACCCGGCCGGGCCGCACGCCGTGCTCTGGGAAAGTGACGGCTCGGCCACCGACCTCGGCAACCTGGGAAGTACGCCTAACGATGCCACCAGCGTCAATCACCGAGGTGAAGTAGTTGGGACGGCGCAATCACCTGAAGATGGCACCCTTCACACCTTCCTGTGGACCAAGGATACAGGTATGCAGGACCTCGGCGCGTTTCCCGGGGCCGTCGTGACCGTGGCCCCCTGCTGTCACACCATTAACAACAGAGGCGAGGTGGTTGGCTTTTCGATAGATGGGACCACCTTTAACTCACGCGCCCTCCTCTGGCAAGGTAAAGTGCCGAAGGACCTCAACGACTTCATCCCGGCGGGCTCGCCGTGGTATCTGCAGTGGGCCGCATCGATCAATGACGCTGGAGAGATCGTAGGCTGGGGCACGATAAACGGCGAGGTTCACGCTTTTCTGGCTACCCCCAGGTGACCGAAATCGCGCTGACACGGAGTGCTGCAAGGATGATACAGAGGGCTCAGCCGCCGAACGAGGCGAGACCGCCGGAAGGCCAAGCGTAGTCCTCCCGAAAAATGCCGCAAGCGGCACTCCTCCAGCGGCTGAGCGCCCAACGTGGACGCCAAAGACGACCACGGCCTTACTCCTTTGATATTCTGTGCCGTGGTCGCCTCACCCCTGATTTTGTAGATGACTTTTGGCGCGCCACCCACGCCTCAGATACCGATTCTCGCTACTGAACGAGTATCGCCGAAATGCATCATCCCCGGCCGCAAGCTCCGCAGGAGTGAGATCACACCCCGGCGATTGTTGCGAATAACGAGACGATCGCCGGGGGCTCAACCTGGTCAAGCGCAGATCGATCGGAGAAAAGACATGACGAACATAAACCAAACGGGATTTCTCAGCTTGACGTTACTTACGACCAGCCTGGCTCTGCTCGGGATGGCTCGGTCCACACTCACCGAATTCGACGCTCCGGGCGCGGCCATACCTCGGGCTTGATCGTGGGTTACTACACAGACAGGCACATCGTACCGCACGGCTTCGTGCGCACTCCCGACGGCCACATGATTTCCTTCGATGCCCCCGGAGCGGGCCTTGGCGCTGGCCTCGACCAGGGCACCGTGGCGTACAGCGTCAACGAGCTGGGCGTGATCGCGGGACAGTTCGAGGACTCCGGCTATGTGTTTCACGGCTTCGTCCGCCTCCCCGAAGGCTCCTTTACCACCTTCGACGCTCCTGGCGCGGGCACAGGAGCATACCAGGGCACCTTGGCATTCAGTATCAATCCGGAAGGAGCTACTGCCGGCATCTACATCGACGGGAACAGAGTGGTCCACGGCTTTGTGCGGTCGCACGATGGCGGGATTTCATCCTTCGATCCAAGCGGGTCGGTCTACACGTACCCATGCGACGAAACGTGCTTGAGCCAGGATGGCTCGATCACCGGATTCTATCTGGATGCGAACGACACTTTTCACGGCTTCCTGCGCGATCCGGACGGGACCATTAGGGAGTTCGACGCGCCCGGAGGGGGAACGGGCAACTACCTAGGCACTGTGGCGGCGAGTATCAACCCGGACGGCATGATCGCAGGATACGTCGAGGACTCGAACGCGGTGGCTCACGGCTTCGTGCGCGCTCGCGACGGTTCCTTCACCACGTTCGATGTTCCGCGCGCGGGTACGGGCCCCGGGCAGGGCACCCTCGCTTTTTCGATCAGTTCGCTCGGGGCGGTCGCGGGGGAGTTCCTCGACGCGAACAATGCGATGCACGGTTTCGCCCGCTCAGCCCGCGGCACTTTCGTGACATTTGACGCACCGGACGCGGGCATGGGCGCCGGCCAAGGTACGCGGCCATCAACCAACAACGGGAAAGCGGCTGTGGCCGGCTGGTACGTTGGCGCAAACAGCTTGAATCACGGCTTCGTTTGGAACCCGTAAACGTGGCGCACCCCGCTCGGCCTGCCCCACCAGGGCTAGGCGAGCGCGGTTGCGCCGCCGGCACTCGAGCCGGCGCTGGACGTCCGATCTGAAATCCGGAAGATCTCTATCGATCTCGCTTTGGAGGGTTCACGGCATATCCGGACAGAACCGGGTTCCCGATCAGATCGCCTGTCCCTGAGACGATAAACGCCATTTCATGCGCGTGTAGGCAATCTGAAAGCCTTTACGCTCCGCATTGCGCTGAGACTCGCTTCCCGCCTCGGCCACCATCATGGCTAAATCACAGCCATGGTCAAAGGCGTATCGCATGCGCGCTTGAAGGAGCGCGGCCTGCAACCCTCGACGACGCATCTGTGGAATTGTGGCCGCACCGGCGAACAGAGCGACTCCGTTATGGATACAAAGCGAGCCTGCAGCGCCGGGTTGGCCTTCAAGCTCGGCGAGGAAGCACGGACTCTGCTCGCGCGCTGCGGAAATGGCGGAGGTTTGTAGAACAAAATCGAGAAGTTCCGGATGTTCGTGTGACCACGCCGTTGCACTCACAGTGGCCCAGAGCTGAGCTTCTTCTGGACCTGTCACGCGCACTCTGGTATAGGCGCGGTCCTCAGCAGCGGGCTTCTCAACAGGCCGATACATCACGTTGCTGATCTCAATCGGTCTGTACTGACGGGCACAGAGCAAGTCCAGCGCACCAGCCCCCACGAGCGGACTCACTTCGTGAAGCACTTGCGCTCCACGGTCGAGAAAGAAGCGCTCGATCACATCCAGCCAGGCCGCGGTCAGTTCCTCAAAAATGCCGAGACCGAAAGTCTGAGTGGCAGGCGAGTCGATGCGGTCGAAAACCGCGTATGCTCCGGCGCATTCAATCCACTCGGCGCCGCTGTCGGGGAATAGACGACGTCGCGCCGCCGCGAACTGTGCACATGCGTGCCCTTCCGCGCGCTCCAAACGTCTCGAAAGTGCGAGGTCGGAAAACAGCATGTTTGGTTATCATAACCGTCTCGGGTGCTGGCGGCAACGCTCGGAGCCGGTGGTCTCTGGACGCTCAAGTCCTGGATGACGGCGCATCCGGAAGTTATCCGTGCCATTTTACGACAGCGCGAGCCAGAAGTTCGCTTGTGGGAGATGTCCCCTTCGACGGAATGTTGGCGTCTTCGACCTTCGCCAGACCATCCGCCTGGAGCCGGCGCTGTAGCCTCAGAGGTAGAACCAACGCAGAATCAAGCAGATACGCAGGCTGCTCTGGATTAGTACCGAGAAACGCGCTTGCGGCCGGGAATCCACCTGGGTGGGTAGTCGCCTTCCTGAGAGAGGTGGTCCTCTCGCGGCCCGGTTTCATAGCCGCGCACGGCGGCAAAGGTGTACTGACGACAGGTGCAACCTGGGGAAGCGGAACACACGTGAGCGAAACTCAGGGCGTGGATACGGAGGCAGGTCTGGTCCGGCGGCAGGTTGTGACAAATCGCATGCGGGCGCGCCTCAGCCGATAGTGTTACCCTCAATCCTTCGGTGAAACGCATGCGACTATCCTGCTTCTTCCTTTTCGCGGCCGCGGCTGCCTTCGCGCAGACGCCTGAAACGCCGCTCCAATCGCTCCCCTATAGCCCGAGTCTGGACCTGACCGACATGGACCAGTCGATCCATCCCTGCGAGGACTTCTATCGCTATTCGTGCGGCGGCTGGTTGAAGACGAATCCCATTCCATCCGACCAATCGAGCTGGAGCGTTTACTCCAAGCTGACGCAGGACAATGAGCGGTTCCTGTGGGGCATTCTGGAAGACACCGCCAAGCCGAACCCGGCGCGCTCGGCGGTGGAGCGCGAGATCGGCGACTTCTTCGCGGCGTGTATGGATGAACCCGCCGTGGAGAAGGCCGGCGCCGGTCCATTGCGCGAGGAACTCGCGGCCATTGGCGCGTTGAAGTCGGTGGCGGATTTCCCGGAATTGCTGGCCCGCGAGCACCTCGCCCAGAACTTCGGCATGCTGTTCGGCTTCAGCGCGAGTCAGGATTACGCCGATTCGTCGCGCGAGATTGCCTTTGCCGGCGCGGGCGGCTTGGGCCTGCCGGATCGCGATTATTACACCAAGACCGACGCTAAATCCGAGGAAATTCGCAAGAAATATGTCGCGCATGTGCAGCAGATGCTGGAACTGGCGGGCGACTCGCGGGCGCAATCCGCGAAGGAAGCACTAGCCATCATGCGCATCGAAACGGCGCTGGCGAAGGCCTCGCTGACGCGCGTGGAGCAGCGCGACCCTTACAAGCTCTTCCACAAGATGGATCGCACGCAGTTGCAGGCGCTGACGCCGGCATTGAACTGGACGCGTTACTTGAAGGCCAGCGGTCTTGGCGATCTGAACGAATACAACGTGACCGAGCCAGCCTTCTTCAAGGAACTGCAAGCCTTGCTGACCACCACCGCGCTGGACCAATGGAAGGCGTACATGCGCTGGCACCTGGTGCATGCCCGCGCAGCGTATCTTTCCACGGCTTTCGTGCAGGCCAATTTCGAATTCTTCGGCAAGTATCTGCGCGGCACGCCGGAACAGCGGCCGCGCTGGAAACGCTGCGTCCAGTACGTGGATGGCGACCTGGGCGAGGCGCTGGGGCAGGTGTTTGTGGAGCGCACGTTCGGCCCGGACATGAAGGCACGCACCCTGACCATGACCAAAGAGATCGAGAAGGCCATGGAGGACGATATCAAGCAGTTGCCGTGGATGAGCGAAGCCACCAGGCAACAAGCGCTCTTAAAGCTGCACTCGGTGACGAACAAGATTGGCTATCCGGACAAGTGGCGCGACTATAGCTCCATCCGCATCGAGCGCGGCGATTTTGAGGGCAACGTGTACCGGGCCGCGGTTTTTGAAGGGCGCCGGCAGTTGGCCAAGATCGGCAAGCCGGTGGATCGCGGCGAGTGGGGCATGACGCCGCCGACGGTGAATGCCTACTACGATCCGCAGATGAACGACATCAACTTTCCGGCGGGCGTGCTGCAGCCGCCGGTCTTCGATCCCAAGATGGACGACGCGCCGAATTACGGAGACACCGGCGGCACCATCGGTCACGAGTTGACGCATGGCTTCGACGACGAGGGACGCCAGTTCGATGCGCACGGCAACTTGCACGACTGGTGGACCGAGGCGGATGCCAAGGAATTCCAAAAGCGCGCCGATTGCGTGGCCGATCAATATGCGCAATACACCGTGGTGGGCGACATCAAGATCAACAGCCGGCTGACGCTGGGCGAAGACGTCGCGGATCTGGGCGGGGAGTTGCTTGCTTATATGGCCTGGAAGGACGCTACCCGCGACTAGAAGCTAACGGCCATCGACGGCTTCACGCCCGAGCAGCGGTTCTTCATCGGATTCGCGCAGTGGGCTTGCGGCGACGAGCGAGCCGAGAGCAAGCGGGTGCACGCCATCACCGATCCGCACTCGCCGCCGGAGTATCGCATCAACGGCGTGGCGGCGAACATGCCGGAATTCGCCACGGCCTTTGCTTGCAAGGTGGGGCAGCCGATGGTGCGGGAGAAGCCTTGCCGGGTGTGGTGAGGGGGCAGCAGGGCAAAGAGCGGGTCCTGGAGGACCCGCGCNNCCTGGAGGTCTGCCCCACTTCAGGGGCTTTCCGGCGCTGCAAGGGTGCGGGGCCGGGTATCGATCGGTTGAGGGCTCTCCAGCACGAAGCCAAATGGGCTGGTCTCGAGCTCTTCGAACTTGCGGGCAGTCACGAGTACGCGCGATTCCAGAGAACCGGCCGCCTCGTTATACGCCTCCACGGCGCGTTCCAGGCTCTTGCCCAGCCGATCCCAGTGGCCGCTCATGTAGGCTAACCGCTTGTAGAGTTCCTTGCCCAAGCGGCTGATCTCCGCGGCATTTTGCGCGATGTTCTCCTGACTCCAGCCGTAGGCCACCGCGCGCAGCAGCGCGATCAAGGTGGTAGGGGTCGCCAAAATGACGCGTTGTCCGGCGCCCGCTTCGATCAGCGATGGATCGGCTTCGAGAGCGGCGCTGAAGAAGCTTTCGCCGGGCAGGAAGAGAACTACGAACTCCGGCGCGGGGTCGAATTGCTCCCAGTACTGCTTGCGGGCGAGCGTGGCGATGTGGGCACGCACCTGGCGCGCGTGATCCTGCAGCAGCGTGCGGCGGGTCTCGTCGCCGCTGGACTCGCTGGCGGCCAGATAGGCTTCCAGCGGCGTCTTGGCGTCCACNNCGGACCAGCAGGTCTGGCCGCAGCCGGCCCTCTTCGGTGGTGGTCACGGGCTGGGAGTAAAAGTCGCAGTGCTCCAACATGCCCGCCATCTCGACCACGCGTTTGAGCTGGATTTCGCCCCATCGGCCGCGCACGCTGGGCGAGCGCAACGCCGTCGCCAGCCGGCTGGTTTCGGAACGGAGCTGGGCTTGGGTTTCGAGGAGCGCACGGACCTGCTCGGACAGTCCCGCGTAAGCCCCGGAGCGCGCGGTTTCCAACTCCTGTATCTTGCTGTCGACCTTTTCGAGCGATTCGCGGACCGGCCGCACCAGGTCGGCAATGGCCTGCTGGCGCAATTCCAGATCGCCGCGGGCGGTTTCCTGGGTACGTTCCAGGGTCGCCTTGGCCAGGTCCAGGAACGCCTGGTTGTTGCTCTGCAGTGCCTCGGCCGAGAGCGCCTTGAAGGTGTCGGCGAGCTTCTGCCGGGCATCATCCAGGGCGGCCTTCAGTTCCTTGTATTGCTGTTCCTTGTTCTGCAGGCGCTCGTTCAGGACAGCCCGATCCGGCTCCCACTCCGCCTTGGCGCGCTCGTAGGCCTGGCGGGCCGCCGGCCGGAGCAACACCCAGGCCAGCAGCATGCCGATCGCCACGCCGAATAAAAAACATGTCACCAGCAGAATGTTTTGCATGCTTCTGGAATTATCGCATGGCTGGCTCGCGGCGGCGCCTGGGGGCAGGCGCGGGCGAATCGATCGTTTCGTGCCAGTTGCCGGCCGATCAGTGCCAGATAAAGGGCCAGGAAGATGCCATCCCGGCTAAGAGTTGACGATGGCTGCAGGAGCGCGGCCAGGGAGTCGCGCGCGGACGGGAATTAGCCTGGACGGGACGCTAGCTCGTCCTCGTGCTTCAACCTTCAATGATTGCGGTCAGGCTGGCTGGAATAATCGGAACGCTACAGAGGCGCGGATGGGCGGTTCAATCCTCGTGCTCGTCGTGCGCGGCCGCGGCCCCGGCGCCGGCCGTGGCCAACGCCGCCATCTGATCGCGCGTATAGCCACGAGCCTTAGGTTTGCCTTTGTCCTTATCTTTATCTTTATCGCGGGCGTCCGCGGATTCCACCACAAACGCCTGTACGCCCACAAGTTCCTCTTCCAGGTTGAAGGCGGGAACCGCGCGCAGAGCGGGCACCTGCGCGACGCCGTGCTCGTTGACGACGCATTCCATCCCGTTCGATAGAGAAAAACGGATGCGAAGATGCTTTTTGACCGTGACCTTCCGGAGGTCGGACAGTTTCATCTGTCGGCTTCCTGGAAGGCTTCCGCATGTCCCATCTCGGCGCCGGCGGCGATGCGTTCCTGGCAGGACACGCAGAACTTGGCCCAAGGCACGGCGTCCAGCCGTTTGGCGGAGATGGGCTCTTCGCACTCGTAACAGACGCCGTAGGATCCCTGTTCGATGCGCCGCAGGGCGTCCTGAACTTCGCGCAGGAGCTTGATATCCAGCGTGTTCCGGTTCAGGAAAATCCATTCTTCGTGGCTTTGCTGGCTTAGATCGCCCTCGTCGTGCGGATGCTCCTCGCGGGCCAGCACCTGAGCGGCTTTCTGGGCGGACATGCTGCTTCGCACCTCTTCCGCCTTTTTCTCTAATATCTTTCTATAAGTCTCGTATTTGCTTTTCACGCTACTTCTCATTCCGCTAGCCATATGGCCGAAGAGATAAGACGCCCGCAGGCGCCGAAAAGTTGCAGGACGGCCCCAAATCGGGGTGGTGTTCAGCCCGTTTCCGCACAGCGAGAAATCTGATATGATGCTGATAACGGGATCGACGGGCGGCCGCCGATCCCGCCACGGCGTTTACTGCTGGCCCTTACGGTTCCAAACGATCAACGCCGAGATCCGGCCAACGAACGTCAGCCGGATTATCAGCAAGAGAATCACGTTAGATCCTCCTTTCCGCTTCCAGCGAAGGCCCGGGCTGGACCCCGGGCTTTTCCTGTTTGAAGCTCCAGTGCTTCGCGCAAGAACCCGCTTCTTCACTTTCCGAGGGAAAGCTAATTGATGAGTGGCGCGGCGCTGCCAATTCTCGCCAAAAAACGGAACCACAGACGGACACAGATGCACACAGATAAAGGCAAGACCAAACCACCCAGCGGTGGCCATCCGATTGGTTTTATCCGTGTTTATCTGTGTTCATCTGTGGTTCCAGGCGGTTTCCCAGCTTAGAATCCGCCGGTGTCGCGAATTCCTTTCCCCTCCACGCACTCATACATGCGCCCGGCGCGCAGATTCTTGAAGTCCTCCACCTGCCCACTGGGCCAATGCAGCACGGCGCGCTCGACGCTATCCCGCTTGCCTAGCCCGAACGTCACCGGCATCTCCGATTGCGACAAATAGCTGGAGCCGCTCTTGACCATACGCGATCCGGTTTCGCCGCCGCTGGTCACCCGCACTGTCGCGCCGATGCCGTCGCGGTTCGACTTGGTTCCCACCAACCGGAAGCGTATGGCGCGATGACCGTTGTTCTGATCGTTACGGTACAGATGGACCGGCCCTTGGTTGGTGGTGATCAGAACATCCAGATCGCCATCCCGGTCGAAGTCGCCGAAGGCCGCGCCGCGCCCCACCTTGGGGTCCGCGAAGCCGCCTCCCAACGCGCCGGCCACATCCTGGAATCCGGCGCTGCCCTTGTTTAGGAACAAGTGCGGCGGCTGCGCATACCCGGTTTCGGGCCGGGCTTCCCGGATGCCCGGGTCGATGTGGCCGTTGACGACCAGCAGGTCGAGCAGGCCGTCTAAGTCGGCGTCGAAGAAGAAGCAGCCGAAGCCCAGGCTGCGCCGCGACAACCGGCCCACGTCCGAACGCGCCGCTTGATCCACGTACAGGCCGCCGCGGGTGCCGCGGTAGAAGCCGATCATCTCGTTATCGAAATTCGTAATCGCCAGGCCGGCGATACCCGAATTGTCGTAATCGGCGACATCCACCCCCATGCCCGCGCGGGCCTTGCCGTCTTCGCTGAAAGCTACGCCGGCTTTCACGGCGATGTCTTGAAACGTCCCGTCGCGCTGGTTGCGATAGAGCTTGTTAGGCTGCGTGTCGTTGGCCACCATCAGGTCGATCCAGCCGTCCTGGTCGTAGTCCAACATGGCCACCCCCAGCGATTTCGAACTGCTGTCGAAGACCCCGCTGGTGGCCGTGACATCCTCGAAAGTCCCGTTGCCGCGATTGCGGAACAGCCAGCAGGTGGCGCCGCGATACGCTTCCGGGGTGCAGTACGATTTGTGTTTGGCGTCCATGCTGCAAAACACATCCTGCGCGGGCGACCACTTCACGTAGTTGCAAACGAACAGGTCGAGCAGCCCGTCGCGGTCATAATCGAACCACAGCGCCGAACTGCTGAAGCCCAGCCGCCCGCCCAGCCCGCTGCGCTCGGTAATATCCAGGAACCGCCCTTTGCCGGTGTTCTGAAACAGACGGCTCTGGCCCACGCAGGTGACGTAGATGTCCGGGAAACCGTCGTTGTTGAAGTCCCCCACCGCCACGCCCATGCCGTACATCTCCACATCCAGGCCGGCGGCGCGGGTGACATCCGTGAAGGTGCCGTTGCGGTTGTTGCGGTACAGGCGCATGGTGCTGCGCTGCTTCACGTGACCCGGCCAGTCCATGCCGTTGATCAGCAGGATGTCCTGCCACCCGTCGTTGTCGTAGTCCAGAAAGGCGCAGCCCGGCCCCAGCGTCTCGGGAAGATACTTCTCTCCAAACGCGCCGCTGTTGTGCCGGAATTGAATACCGGCCGCGGAAGTGACATCGGTGAATCGGAAGCCGACGCCGGCTCCCTCGCGGCTCGGTGAAGCAGTGGCGCGGCTTGCTGCAGCGTTGGCCAGGGCGCCCCACAAAAACTCCCGGCGGTTCACGGCAGATGCACCAACCCCTTTTTGACGGCCCATACCACCAATTCCGTCGTGCGATGGATCCCCAGCGCGGACATGAGATTGGCGCGGTGCACGGAAACCGTGTTCACGCTCAAGTTGAGGATCGCCGCGATTTCCTTGTTGGAATTCCCCTTGGCGATCAACTCCAGAATCTGTTTCTCGCGCGGCGTGAGGCGTTCGTAATCCGGATCGGGCTCCCGGTGCGGGGCCAGCACACCGGGGCCGATCACAGTCTTTCCGGATGCCAGATCTTTGATCGCGCCGGCCAAGTCCACGTCCAGAGCCGATTTCAGCACGTAGCCGCGCGCGCCGGCGTCCAAAGCGTTACGCACGTAATTATCATCTGAGTACATACTCAAAATCAGGACCGCCGTGTCCGGCGCATTTTTCAGGATTTCGCGCGTGGCTTGCACGCCATCCAGTCCGGGCATGGCCAGGTCCATCACGATCACGCGCGGATGCAGTTCCTGCGCCAGTTTGATGGCTTCCTGGCCGTTGGTGGCTTCGCCCACCACGCGTATTTCGGGATCGTCTTCCAGCATGCGCCGGAAGCCCTTCCGCACCAGGCCATGATCGTCCACCAGCAATACCGTTATTTCATTGCTCATAGGTATCCGTTAACGGAACATCCAGCCGCACCAGCGTGCCACCCTCGCCGGGACGAACCACTTCGAAAGTGCCTTCCAGCAGTTCGGCGCGCTCGCGCATGGCGGTCATGCCGATGCCCCTGCGCGTGGCGCCGTTACGCGACTCGGGCATGCCGGCGCCGCGGTCTTCCACTTCCAGGTTCAGCCGTCCGGGCGGAAACTCCAACCGCACCACGGCCTGCGTCGATCCCGAATGGCGCGCCAAGTTGTTCAGCGCTTCCTGCAGCACGCGGTACACATGAATGGCCACCCGGTCCGTAATCGCCGGGCCGGTTCCCTTTTTCTCGTATCGTACCTTAATTCCAGTCTGCTTCTCGAATACCGGCAGATACCAGTCGATGGCCTTCTCCAGGCCGCCATCGTCGAGAATGCTGGGGTGCATCAACTGCGACAGGTTCCTGGTCTTTTCGAGCGTGGCCTGGGCCACCTCGCGGACCTCGCGCAGATCGGCGCAGAACGGCGAATCGGCGGGCAGGCGCTTTTCCGCGCGGCGCAGCATGGCGCCGATGGCCGTCAGCACCTGGCCGAATTCGTCGTGCAGCTCGCGCGAGAGCGAGTGCAGCGTCTCCTCCTGCACGGTGATGAGCTTGCGCGCCAGGTCGCTGCGGTGCTCGGACACGGCGGCCAAATGCTGAAACAGCCGGCGGTTGGAATAGATCAAGTACAGCGTGGTGCCGAAGATCGCCAGCAGCACGGCGGCCAGGAACAGATATACATTGCGGGCCACGCCGAAATAGATGCTCTGGATGCGGGCGGCAGCCTCCTGCTCGGCCTCGTTGTTCTGCACAAGCAGTTGGGCTACGGTGCTGCCGAGCTTGCCCTGCTGGGCTTCGAGAGAAGTGCGGATCATGTCACGCGCGACGCGTTCCTGGCCTTGTGCGGCCATCTCGAACATGTGGCCGGCGGAACTCCAGAACTGGGCCAGCAACGCGGCCAAATAGCGTTGCTGGTTCGGGTCCCGCGCGACCGGGGCGAGTTGCGCTTCCAGATGCAACGCGTCGTCCAGATCGTCGCGGTGGCCGTCGAACTGCTTTTTCCACGCTGCCAGAGGGTAGGGCTCGTCGCCATACAGCATGTCGCGCATGGCGATACCCAGTTCGTTGAGGTCTTTCTGAATGCGCAGCAGTTGCAGCGAGTCCTTGCGGTTGCGGTCCACCGTGCTCGTCTGCAGGTCCTCCAGACCGCGGATCTGGCGCAGCGCGTAAAACGAAAACACGCCCACCGCCGCCAGTGTGACGGCGAGTCCCGCCAGCAGCCGGCCCGTGGGTGAATCGATGGACTTGGTCATGGCGCCAAGTCAAGCATAGCAAGGCCAGTGAGGTGGTGCGCCCTGATAAGATCTGCTCTTCGGGAGGCAACATGGCACCAAGCAGGGCACGACGACGGCTTCTCGGGCTGGCGCTCTTGTGTCCGCTGGCACTGGCTCAAACGAAGAATGCAGCCGAGCAACTCGGATACCCCGCGGACGCCAAGCTGCTGATTATCCATGCAGACGACCTGGCGGTAAGCCACTCCCAGGACCGCGCCAGCTTCGCCGCTCTCGACCGGCATGCGGTCAGTTCCGCCAGCATCATGGTGCCCTGTCCCTGGCTGACGGAAGTGGCCGAGTATGCCAAGGCGCATCCGGACGCGGATCTGGGCCTGCACCTGACGCTGACCAGCGAATGGCCGAGCTATCGCTGGGGGCCGGCGGCTTCCCGAAACGAGGTGCCGGGGCTGCTCGGTCCGGATGGGAATCTTTGGCCGGATGTTCTATTTGTAACGAAGCACGCCACCGCCGCCGAGGTCGAGAAGGAAATCCGCGCCCAGATCGAGCGGGCTGTGAAGGTTGGCATCCGCCCGACGCATCTGGATAGCCACATGGCCACATTGTTCAATCCGGCCTACTTTCCCGTCTACGTGAAAGTCGCGCGCGAGTATGGCTTGCCTTTCCTGGCCATGCGCACGCCCGGCGCGCCAGCGTCCATGCTGGCGTTGTTGAAGGATACCGATATCCTGCCGGACGCGATTGTAATGGCCGCCGGCGTCAAGCCGGAAAACTGGGCATCGTATTACCTGGGCGTCGTCCGCTCGCTCAAACCGGGGCTGACGGAGCTGATCGTCCACTTGGCCTACGACGATGCCGAGATGCAGGCCATCACCGAAGGGCACCCGGCTTACGGCAGCGCCTGGCGGCAGCGCGATTTCGACGTGATCACCAGCCCCGAGTTCCAGAAGGCGCTCAAAGACAATCAGGTAACTCTAATCGGCTGGAGGCAAATAAAGGAACGGGCGCCGGCCGGGAAGTAGCGGGCCTTACTCATACCGCAATGCCGTCACTGGGTTCACTCGCGATGCGCGGCGTGCCGGCAGGTAGCCCGCCAGCAAGGCGACGGCCGCCAGAGCCAGGCAGGCGAGCGCGAGCGTGAGCGGGTCCGCCGGCCGCAGTCCGAAGAGCTGGCTCCGGATGTACCTCGCGCCTGCGATCGCCACCGGCGCGCCGATCGCCATGCCAGCCGCAATCATCAGTATGGCGTCCCGCAGGACCAGCCGGACGACGCCCCAGCCCCAAGCGTCGCGCGCGATCTCCCGCCAGAGTGTGGCGCCGCCGAATTGCAGGTGCGCGGCGCGGCGCGCCTCGCTTTCCGCGTCGGGGCCGGCGAGCCGCTTTCGGCCGCGGCCAGCGCCTTCATGTCCACGTGGAAGCGCATTTCTTCTTCCAGATCGCGGTCGATGCGCCGGCCGTTCCACAGAAACGAAAGCCGCCGCCAGAATTCGCCAAGCCAGTCCATCCCCACCTCCGATAGTTAGACTATGGAAGTGTAGAGGGGTGAGCGCAAAAAGTCAAGCGCGAGTTGCGGTATGCTACATGGGAGCGCCCCGATGCGCCAAAACCAGGCCGCGCCGGGGACGTCGCAAATTCCGTTTCGGGAGAGGAAAGAAAATGACACGCATGTTAACTTTGTTTCTGACGATCCTTTTGTTCGGGTCGATGGCAGCTTGGGCGGCCGACAACGCGGCGGTGGTAGGGCAATGGGACGTGGTTGGCACCGACGATGCCGGGCAAAGCGCCAACTGGACGCTTGTCGTCAAGGACGATGGCGGCAAGCTCGGCGGGACACTGAGCGGCGATCCAGGCGAATTTAGCCTGGTCGACGCCAAGCTGGATGGCAACGCGTTTACATTCAAGGTAATCGTGAACGAAGCGACTTACACGACCGAAATTACGATCAACGGCAACAAATTCGAAGGTAAGTACAAGGGGCCGGAAGCCGCCGGTACCCTTAAGGGCACCAAGCACACGTAAGACATGGGCGGGGGTGGGACCTTACCGATAGCCGACAGATCGGCCCCCGCTCGCCTACTTCCGCTTGATTTCCACCCGCGCCGTCCCGCCGTTTGTATCGGTGAATTCGTAAATCTCAGGCGTCGCGGAAACCTGCTTGATGGCGGCCTGCTTCCAAGGCAGTTTTCGGTCGGCGGCGCCTTCCCGATACCACCCGCTCAGGATGTACTCCTGGGCATCCTTCGATCCCCACGATGAGCAGGTATTGATCCAATATCTTCCAGGGCCGGGCGTGCCCTGGCTATCCTGCGCCCATTCGTGTTTCCACCGGTCGTGCCCGTGCATCACGCAGAAGAAATAGAGGTCCAGGCGCTTGCAGTATTGGCTCTCGAAGACGTCCAGATGGAATGACCGCTGCCAGCCTCCGGGGGAAAAGGTGGTTTCCAGGTTCAATTCCTCCTGGGGGTTGGTGGAGCCGTCGCAAGGCAAGCGGCTGGCGATACGCACGCCTTGGACGCGGTCCACAAGGTCCTCGGCGCGGTGGGACCGGGCGTACACGCCGGCTCCGAGCCCCAGAACGGCCAGCGAGGAGAGGGCAATGGAAGGTCGGATCATGAAGCGTCCATTTTAGCTTAGCTCTTGCTTTCAGTGCAGTCGTCTTAGGGCGGACGTTCTCGACAGTTCTCAACGTGCAGTGTCCGCACGTGCGCCACGTGCGCCCATGGGCCACATGGGCCAGCATTTTCCAATCCGTAAA
>PKYZ01000208.1 GCA_003132865.1 Bryobacterales bacterium | reverse complement strand
TCTCGTCGAACAGCACCACCGAATACGGCCGCCGGCGCACGGCTTCGGTAAGCTGGCCGCCTTCTTCGTAGCCCACGTATCCGGGCGGAGCGCCGATCAGCCGCGACACCGTGTGCTTCTCCTGATACTCCGACATGTCGATGCTAATCATGGCGCGTTCGTCGTCGAACAGAAACTGCGCAAGCGCCCGCGCCAGCTCGGTTTTGCCCACACCGGTCGGTCCCAGGAAAATGAAGCTGCCGATAGGACGGTTGGGATCCTTCAGGCCGGACCGCGCCCGAATGACCGCCTCCGCCACGGCCGTGACCGCTTCATCCTGCCCGATCACGCGCCGGTGCAGTTCATCTTCCAAGTGCAGCAACTTCTGCATCTCGCCTTCCAGCAGCTTGGTCACCGGCACGCCTGTCCACCGGCTGACCACCTCCGCGATATCTTCCTCCCCCACCTCTTCTTTGATCAGCGGCGACTGCGCCTGCTTCTTCGTGAACTGGTCCGACTCGGCCTGCAAACGCCGCTCCAGATCCGCCAGCTTGCCATACTTCAGCTCCGCCGCGCGATTCAGGTCGTAGGCGCGCTCGGCCTTCTCCATCTCCACCTTGGTCTGCTCGATCTGCTCGCGCAGCGCGCGCAAACTGCCGACAGTCTGCTTCTCGGCCTGCCAGCGGGCTTTCAGGGCATCGCCTTCCGCCTTCAGGTTGCCAAGCTCCTTTTCGAGCTTCTTCAACCGGTCGCGCGAGGCCGCGTCCTTCTCCTTCTTCAGCCCCTCGCGCTCGATTTCAAGCTGCATCGTGCGCCGCAGGATTTCGTCCAGGGCCGCCGGCATGGAGTCGATTTCGGTGCGCAGCTTGGCGGCCGCCTCGTCCACCAAGTCGATGGCTTTATCGGGCAGGAACCGGTCGGTGATGTAACGATTCGACAAAATGGCCGCGGCCACTAGCGCGGAATCCTTGATGCGCACGCCGTGATGCACTTCGTACCTTTCCTTCAGCCCGCGCAGAATCGAGATGGTGTCTTCGACCGACGGCTGTTCCACCCGCACCGGTTGGAAGCGCCGCTCCAGGGCCGCGTCTTTCTCGATGTGCTTGCGGTATTCATCGAGCGTGGTGGCGCCGATGCAGTGCAGTTCGCCGCGCGCCAGCATGGGCTTCAGCAGGTTGCCGGCGTCCATGGCGCCTTCGGCCTTGCCCGCGCCCACCACCGTGTGCAGCTCGTCGATAAATAGGATGATGTCGCCGGCCGCTTCCTGCACTTCCTTCAAGACCGCTTTGAGCCGCTCTTCAAACTCTCCGCGAAACTTGGCGCCCGCGATCAGCGCGCCCATATCCAGCGACACGATGCGG
Source organism: Bryobacterales bacterium (assembly GCA_003132865.1). The sequence goes on along the minus strand of PKYZ01000208.1, from coordinate 1,874 downwards.
CGATTCTTCAGCCCTTCGGGAACGTCGCCGCGCACGATGCGCAGGGCAAGTCCTTCCACGATGGCGGTCTTGCCGACGCCTGGCTCGCCGATCAGCACCGGGTNNATCACCGGGTCGAGCTTGCCCTGGCTCGCCAGTTTGGTGAGGTCGCGGCCATAGCGTTCCAAAGCTTCGTAAGTGGCTTCGGGATTCTGCGACGTCACGCGCTGGCTGCCGCGCACTTCGCGCAGCGCCTGCATCAGCCGCTCGCGCGAGGCGCCGTATTCGCGCAGCAGGCGTCCGCTGAAGCCGCCATCGTCTGTGAGCGCCAGCAGCACGTGCTCGACGGAAATGTATTCGTCCTTCAGTTTTTTGGCTTCGTCCTCGGTCGCGGTGAGTAGCCGGTTCAGACGGGCGGTGACGAAGATCTGGTCGGGCGCGCCGGATGGCCCACTGACCTTCGGTAGCCGGTCCAGCTCCTGCTCGAGCCGCGGCCGCAGCGTGTCGACGTTGACCCCCGCCCGCGACAAAATGGAGCCAGCCAGGCCGCCCTCCTGTTCCAGCAGGCTCGCAAACAAGTGCTCGACGTCGAGTTGCTGATGGCCGTATCGGGTGGCCTGGCTCTGCGCCGCCCGGATCGCCTCCTGGAGTTTTTCCGTGAAACGATTGATGTCCATGTTTATATTGTGGACCGCAATTCCCCTCCTGGTATTGTTCAAACTGGCACATGGGTGGGTGGCGCAAGCACCTACCGCCCCACCCATAGGCGTTAAGACAGCGTCCGAGCGCTCCGCAAGCGGTAAGCCCTATCTGTGGACAGCACTTTCCGTCTATACAATAATCACCTTCACCAAGCGCTTCGTCTCTACGTACAGTAACAACTCATCGTCCTGCGAAATCGGGCGCGCGTGCATGGTATCCAAACGCAGGGGGTAGAGCCTTTGGAAAGACTCACATACGCTTTCCGGGCTGTTGAAAAAGGATGCGAATACCTCACGCCAGTTGTCGCGCTTGCAGATCACAGGCTCGTAGTCGGTAAAGTCCGCATAGGCAATTAACGGCCACTCCCGGGCGCCTGCGGATCTTGCGGCGCCTTTCTTTTCCTGCCACTTCTCGTACAGCCCTTTTGGCAGACGATGCTTGGGCCAGCCGGAACCAAATGCACGTGTCATGTTGTCGTCGATAAACCGCCGCAATTGCGTTTCGAGCCGCAGCAACCAGTCGTGCGCCATATTGGTGCGCGCCAAACCTTCTTCCTCGTCGCTATCCACGGAGGGCGGCACCGGTGCGCCGTATCGATCAACTAAAGCAGGAGCCTCTCGCCGCAGACCAGCGATCCGCAGGCTTTGTCCGAAGGCCGGCCGCGGAAAGTCCGTCAGCGCGTGATCGAAACCCAGACCGGCGTAGAAATCCGACCGGGCCCTTGAATCTCGGAATATCTCGGGAGGCCAGGCGATGCGATCACGCCAATCGCCCAAGTCCGTACGTAGTGCTGACGCGAGGACATTATCGAAAGCGGGTACGGTGGTACGCAAAGCATGACCGATGCCCTGCAACTCCGCGAAACCAACTATGGAATGCATGGCTCTGTCGACGTCAAGCCATGGCGTCCGCATGCTGTCCATAGCTCGCTGCAGGCTGGACTCCATCTCGGCATACTTCCTTAACGTTTCTGAAAGCGGACCCACGCGCAATTCCCCAATTAAGCGCGCAGTCTCCGCTATTTCAGGCAGGCGGAAGCGCACCTCGAAACCAGCCATGGCCTGCCGCGCCAATTCCATCTGGCGCCGTTGCTGGTCGGCCACTGAAGCCGTCTCCCGCCGCATTGTCTCTATCTCGCGTCGCTGTTGCTCGGACCACCCAGTCACCGCCTGCCGCGCCAGTTCCATCTGGCG
>PKYZ01000213.1:9599-9814 GCA_003132865.1 Bryobacterales bacterium | reverse complement strand
ACGTTCGGCGCCCCGCAGACGACATCGCTCACGGGCGGGACTGGGGGATCCTTTGCCGCAGGGGACTTCACGGGCGACGGCATCCCGGACGTGGCCGTTCCCACTCTTACCGGCACGCAAGTCTACATTGGGCGAGGTGACGGGACCTTCACCGGCAAGCCGGCGACGGCCTTCTCCGGCAACTATCTGGTGGCCGGGGACCTCAACGGCGACGG
>PKYZ01000213.1:222-9593 GCA_003132865.1 Bryobacterales bacterium | reverse complement strand
CGCTCGACATTGTGGCGGGCGGCCTGTACTACCGCAACATGGGGAATGGCAAGCTCGACGATCCGCCTAGCTTCGCGACACCCTACGCGGGATTGAGTTCGAACGTCGCATCCCTGCGCGCCGGCGATTTTACCGGGGATGGCAAGATAGACCTGGTAATGGTGAACGGATCGTCCACGCCGAATCCCACGGTGGCGGTGTATCCCGGAAATGGGCGGGGAGGCTTCGGAGCCTATATCGAGACAAGCCTCGGAAGTTCGCTGGCGAATACCTTCGCGAGCGAAATCGTAACCGGCGACTTCAATAACGACGGGAAACTGGATATCGCCCTGAGCGTGTACTATTCAAGTTCGCAGCAGATGGTCGTGCTGCTGGGAAACGGCGATGGGTCCTTTCGACCGCCAATCGTTACCGCGGGATTTCAACCCCTGCTCGCCGGAGATTTCAACAACGACGGGAAGCTGGACCTGGTGGTGTCCCTGAATGGCGGCATCGGCATCCTGCTGGGCAATGGAGACGGCACTTTCTCGCTGAAGACGACGCTGCCTGTTGCGCCAGTGGAATTTGGTTTTGGGCAAATCGCCGTGGATTTGAATCGGGACGGCAATCTGGATCTGGTGGTTCCCCCGGACATCTTCTTAGGCAACGGAGACGGCACGTTCCGGCAAGCTCCGCCGATCGTTAATGCATACGCGAACTGGACGGTATCCGCGGATTTCAATGGCGATGGCATCCCGGACCTGGCGATGAGCGTGGGCGGTTTTGACGTTTGGATCTTGCTCGGTAATGGCGACGGGACCTTTCGCGCGCCATTGGAACTCTCGGGTGTCGATAATCAGGATTTCCCGCTCCTGACTGGAGATTTTAATCGCGACGGGATTCCGGACCTTGCGGCAGGCACCAAGATCCTTTTGGGGAAGGGCGACGGAACATTCTCGCCGGCAACCACGAACATCCTGGTGAGTCCGGATGCGTGGGATCTGGTGGTTACGGCCGACTTCAATGGCGACGGCAAGCCCGATTTCGCGCTGGTCTTTGGAAACCAGGTGATGACCGTCATGAACACAACGCCGTAGTTAAGGATAACAATATGAAATCCCGCAGAATCCCGACGATTTGTGCCCTTGCCATGATCTCCACGGGCGCGCTCGCGGCGCAGACTCCGGTAAGCTTCTTGGAAGGCAAGGGTGTTGGTAACGGTTCGGGCAACGCCATGGTGGTTGCGGACTTTAACAACGATGGCCACCTCGACATCGCGGAGGTCGACTATGGCTACGGCCTGAACATCTTCCTCGGCAACGGGGACGGCTCCTTTACGCAACTGCCGACTCTCGCAGTCTTTGGCAACCTAAACAATTCCTGCATCGCCGTGGCGGACTTTAACGGGGATGGCCGTTTGGACCTGGTGCTGAGCGGCTATGGCAATGACTTGGTGGTTCTGCTGGGCAGGGGAGACGGCACCTTCGACAGCCCCATTCAGCTCTCCACGTTGGGAGGCATGGTAGCGACCGGCGACTTCAACGGCGATGGTGTTCCGGACATCGCCTTCGAGTTTGACTCCGGGGGCCCCGCGGTGCAGGTCTTCTTCGGCGACGGAACCGGGGGGTTCGTGGCTGGCCCTGTCACCACCCTCGGCAACTATGTAGTGCATGCGATGATCGCGGGCGATTTGGACCAGGATGGAGTTGACGATCTTGCAGTGGCGGTTTCCACGTCGCTCGACGCGAGCGACGGCTATGTGGAAGTGCTCCTGGGGACTTACGATGGCAGCTTCCTGGAGTCGCAGATCGCCGTGGGGACCGGCAATTCGCTGCCGTCTTCGCTGGCCGCGGCGGACTTCAATGGAGACGGATTCATTGACCTCGCTGTGGGAGACCAGAGCCAGAACAGCGTTTCGATTCTGCTGGGAAGTCAACTAGGCTTCGTCGCCAAGCCGATCCGGATAGCCGCGCCGCCAGGGACCAATTCGCTCGCGGTGGCGGATCTAAACGGGGACGGCATACCGGACTTGGTGGCGGGAAGCTCCACGGCGCAAGCGTTTGTCTATTTCGGTAAAGGGGATGGCGCCTTGAGCTTTCAACGCGAGCTGGTGACTTGGTACGCTTCCAGCCAGATTGCCCTGGCGGACCTCACCGGCGACGGCAGCCTCTACCTCGTTTCCGCAAATTCTGCTCCCGTAACCACCTTCGGCCCGCCCGAGCCTGCCCTCACGGTGATGCGGAGCACTGCTCCGGGAAGGTTTCTAACGGCCGAAGCTTACCCGGCGGGGCCCTCGCCCGGCAGTCTCACGGTGGCGGATTTCAATGGCGATGGCAAGCCGGACGTGGCGGTGGTGAGCGAGACCGGCGCCTCGGTCTTTCTCGGGGAGGGCAATGGACGGCTGCGGCCCCCGCTGAAATCTCCGGTATCCGCACACGAGGAGGTGGCCGCGGCTGATGTCAATAATGACGGCAAGCTCGACTTGGTGGTTGTGGGCGGATCGAGTGTCCAGACCCTACTGGGCAACGGCGACGGCACCTTCCAGGCGCCTATCGTCAGCCCCTGCCCGCTGTGTGGCGCCGCGCTGGTTGTCGCGGACGTCAATCATGACGGCAAGCCGGACGTCATCACCGCGGGCGGCAGCGGCATAGCGGTCTTGCTGGGCAATGGCGACGGCACTTTCCAAACGGCATCGATCTATTCGATTTACAAGCCCTCGTCCATCGCCGCCGCGGACCTGAACGGGGACGGGAACCTCGATTTGGTCGTGACCAGGGGATTCGTGAAGTACAAGGGCGGGGGTGTCTACATCCTGTTTGGCCACAGTGACGGAACTTTCGGCTCTGCCGTGCCGCTGAACGACGCAGGAAGCGGCGCGATCATCGCGGACTTTAACGGCGACGGGAAGCCCGACGTTGCCATGGGATTTAATGGCGCCATCGCAATCTATCTGGGGAACGGGAATGGAACGTTCGGCGCGCCTCTCGTGGAGGGTAGCTCCGTTGTCCCTCCGCTTCTGGCGGCGGACTTGAACGGCGACGGCTTTCTCGATCTGATCGCGAACGTTGACCAGACGATCGGGATTGCTACGATCCTGCTCGGGCACGGCGACGGCACTTTCACCGCGCAGTCGCAGCAGTATTCCATTGCGAGCGGCTACCCTGGCTTTACCCAACTCGCCACCGGCGACTTCACTAGCGACGGTAAGCCGGACCTGGTTTCGCTGAACCCGGGCGGCAACGCGTTCTGGCTGCTGTTGAATACCACGCCGTAGCATTTGCGTTGTGGAGCAGGACTCCAGTCCTGCGGCCNNGGCCGGCGTCCACGCCGGCCAGTTCGTGCAAAGAGCGTCCGCGGCGGACGCGCACACCTGGAGGTCTGCCCCACAACTAGAACGCCCAGCGCGACCAGCCGGAGTTTTTCTTGGCGGACTGGGGTCCGGGTCCGTCCGAGAAATGGCCGGACTGCGTCATCCCGAAATCGATTTCGCTCTTCTGGAATTGCAAGGGCCGATCCGTGATCATCTCAATGGTGCTGCCTTTGGCCAGCACGGCATCCGGCCCACGCGTTAGCAGAACCGCCATCAGCCCGGCAGTGGCGCCCACCGCGGCCCCGATGGCTCCGCCCATGGCGTAGTGCTGATCTGCGCCGCCGGCGATCAGGCCGACCGTTGCGCCCGCCCCCGCGCCTTCGGCGATCGTGCGCGCGTCACCGGCCTTGTTGCCCTCGCTCCGGATCTTGCCCTCGGCCTTGTCGAATTCCTCGCCGCCGCGTCCGTCGATCCCGCCCACGCGCGCTCGGAAATCGCGCGTTACCCCGTTGGGCAGCGTCAGGCAATCGAAGCGCAGGTACAACTCACCGCGGCCCTTGACGCGTCCCGGACGCTTGACCTCGGTCACCGTGCCGGCCACCCAACTGCCCGGCGGGATTACGATGCGGCCGTTGGCCATGATCGGGAACACCGTCTCCAGGTACACGCGGTCGCCCTCTGCCGCATTCTTGGTGCTCACGGAGTTGATCAAGCCGAGGGGGATGCGGGTGCCGGGAGCGATCACGTACTCGCCGGCCGGCCCGGCGGTGTTTGCCGGCGGTTCTTGCGCCAGGACGACGCCGGCTGCAATCAGGAGCGTTGCGAAAGAGTATCTCAGGGACATGCGCGAACTCCTTGGGACTATTCTAACAGGAATGGGAGAAGCCGCCGGGCGCCTTGCGAACCGGCTAGCGGTTAGGCGCTGTTGGCGGCGCAGGCTTCGGCATGGGGGACCAGCTCCTTTGAGACCAATCTTTATCAGCCATGTTGGCCGGTCAGATGGTACAGGCTAAACACGCGATCTTGCCACTGGCCCAATAATTCTTGATCGTTTGGCGCATCAGTCGTGGCTGCTTCCGATGGCTCTTTTTCGCTCTGAAGAATTTTGTTCAAGCAATCTTCCGCGTCCTGCTCATAGACGTGATTCCATAGACGGTTGTAGTCCTTCGCGATGCTGCTCCATGACGAGAGTGCAGCTTAGCCATAGTCAAGGTTTTCCCGTCTTTACCGCCATTGCATATGCGGTGAGTACAGCTACTATGAAGCTTCTGCGGCCAACATGTTTTCCCATACGCGGTTGATTTGGAATTCATTCAGCATCGGTGATTCTCGTCGACGTAACCCCCCGCGCACTACCCTACACCCGGTACCGGAACAGCGCCTCCCGCAACGGCGTCCCCACCATCTCGATGCGCCGCAGATCGCGCGGACCCACGCCCAACTCCTCGGCGAGCTGCAGGGTGCTGTCGCACTTCTCGAAAGGCGGCGCGCCGCGGACGGCCAGGGGGTCGTAGCCCATCACGGCCATGCACACGGCGTCGGTAGCCACGCAGTTGGTGCCCGCCACCAGCACGCCGGGGAGGATCGCGCGCGACGGCTTCACCCAGGGGCCTTCGCCTCCCGCCATCGAACGGACCGCCTCCACAATCGCCAGATCGATGGGCCGCGCCGCCACCAGGTCCGCCACGATGCGCGGCACCCGGTAGCCTTCATCCCGCGGCGACTTCGGATCGTTTTCGGAGGGCGCCGATTTGGAAGGCTGTCGGTGGCCGTCATGCATGATCCCGCGCCCGCCGTGCGGCTCGGTGCTGGGCTGGTCAACGCCGGCGCCATCGCCATAGATCGTCACCGGAGTGATGCCAAAGCAGTTCTTCATCGACAGCGTTACGCCGGCCGTCGCGTGGTCTTTCATTTTCGCCAGCGACACGAAAACGTCGCAGTCCTGGTAGGAATGGTTCAGATCGAACGCCCGGAACATGTGGCCGCCCTTGGGGGTCGCCATGCGTACATACTTCCGCGCACAGCCCAGATAGTTGGTGTTCTCGAACTCCACGCGCGGCGCGGCGCTCGCCAAATCGCGCGGCTCCCAATTGGCCTGCAGCATGAACTCTTCGAGCGGCCCGGAGGACGACCAGCACGATTCCAGCAGCCGCACCCGCCGCGCACCCGCCCGCCCCATCAGGTGCACCGTGGCGGCGATCACCCGCGGATGCGTGTAGTGCGTGTCTTCGGCTGGCGTGTGGCCGAGACGGTAGCTGGTGTCGCCGGTCATGTTGATCTTAATCGCCACCGTCTTGCCCTTGACCAGCCGCTCCAATCCGCCTAACTGGTCGAACATGCGCTGCATGGCGGGCAGCAACTCGGCGCCGTAAGTGGGGCACTTGGCGATGGCCACTCGCGGCGTGGGTCCCATTGACGAAGCCGCCGCCGATGCCGCAGGCGCGAAAGGCCGTGTCATGGCAGCGCCGGCCGCAGCCGCCAGCCATTGTCTGCGCGTGCAATCGTTATGCATGCTCTACGCCTCCAATTCTACCCCGCCGTACACGGCCAATCCCGGCAGGTGCACTTCGATGGCTTCCTTCTGCACAACCATCTCCAACCGCTGTGCCTCTGCGCGCTCGAAAGACCACAGCTTCGCCGAACGGAACCGGCCCGCAATGCGCGCCGTGGCTGGATCGTCGTCCGCGCCTCCGCCGTAGTTGATAATGTGCGCCAGCCGCCGTTTTCCATCGGGCGACACCGTGGAATACGCGCCCAACAGAAAGCCGTTGAAGAAACGCACCAGATCGTAGCGATGGCTCAGCAGAATCTGCGCATCCTGCGCCACCTCGTAAGGATCGTCCGGCTGCTGGTGGGCCATGGCGATCCTGCCCTTGCCGAATCGCCGCAGCTCATACCGGGGATGCGGATCTTCGGCCGCCGGGGTGCCTGGCGCCCTGCCCCACTTAGGCCCCGCGATTAGCAATCCGCCATGCTCGACAAAACCGAGCAGCGCTTGTCGCACTTCCGCAGCGGGCGGCTGGGCGTCGGGATAGACCACCGCGCGCAATCCACCGAGCGCCTCCGGGCGGAAGGGAGCGGTCTCTACGATCCCGTATGAAATGTTGGTGCGCGCCATCAGGTTCAGCAATTCGTGGCTGAAGAATTCGTTGTCTCCCGAGAAACTCGAAACCACCGACAGCACCGCATCCACCGGCCAGGCGCTCCATTCGCCGTGTGCCTGAAAGAAGGCCATGGCGCCCATCAGCTTCTGCCACCCATGTACGGAGCCGGGTTTGCGCGCCGCCAGGCCTTCCGCCATGTCTCGGTCGAGCGTGACCACCCAGCGCCCACCGTGCGCCGCGCCATCGGCCAGTGCTACAAGATGGCGGGAGAGCGGCACGATCTCGTTGCTCTTCGGCGGATCGGCCGTCACCCACACCGCGCCGCCGGATTTCCGCGCGCGCGTCAGGCGCACCAGCCAGCCGTTGGAATCGATCCAGGGAGCGCCGGTCGGCCCGCTTGATGCATCGCCCTGTCCCGGCGTCATGCGGATGCCCGGCCATTCGCCCTTGACTATTTCCACGCCGGGCGGCGGATGGTCGATATCGCAAATTGCGATATCAAGCTGGCGCGCGCGCTCGATGACGTTCTGGTAACCGTCTGTGGACGGGAACAGCAGGAAACCGAGCGGTGTGCCTTTCAGTAGGTCCAGCGCCGCGGCGTCCCGCCATTCGGCCGGCCAGCGCAGGGGCCAATTCGGATGCACAGGTCTATTATAGCCGGGGGGCCAGACCACCCAAAAACCTGCCGCGCTGCCAACGCGATCCGACGATTCCGACGACGCCGGTGTAGTATCTGCCACCGTGCTTTAGCTGTACAATCGGAAAACAGAGCGAACGAAGGAGGTTCTAATGGAGGATGGCTTTGCTGTATTACTTCAACCTGGACGAGAGCGCACTTGGTGGCGGCGGGTCGTGTGGATCATCGCGTCGCTCAGCTTCATCTTAAGTTACGCGGCCTTTCTTATCGCTGACCGCAAAGCTGAACAGCCCTGGCCGGCCACGCTCCTGGAAGCGCTATACTCGAGCGCCCAGCTTCTTATCCTGCATACGCCCAAAGGCGAGCCAGCCGCCCCGCTCGGCCTGGTGGTCGCCGCCAAGCTCTTTGCCGTGGTGGCATGGGCGGCCTTCGGACTCCTAGCCGCCACGGCCGTCTTCAACCGGCAGTTACGGCTATGGTCGACGGTGCGGAAAGGCAATCACACGGTGATATGCGGATTGAGCGGCGCGGGTCTCGAACTCGTCAATGACGCCAGGCGCGAAGGCGAAAGAGTGGTCGNNGTCGTCATTGACCCTGAATCGAGCGTGGCGGCTGGCATCCGCGCGGAGGAGGCCGGCGCCAGCCTGCTTCCCGGGAGTCCGGCGGAACCGCAACTATTGCGGAACGCTGGAGTCCGCCGCGCAAAGCTCATTTTAGCGGCGACGGCCGACGACAGCGCCAATATCGCCGCGATCGTCCGCGCTCGCGAGGTGGCGCCGGAAAAGCAGGTGCGCGCCTTCGTGCAGATCGCCGATCCTCAGTTACGGGTCCTATTGCGCCGCCAGCGGACTTTCCGGTCGGACGGGCCGACGCCGGCAACCATCTTCAACGTGTTTGACAACAGCGCCCGCTTGCTGCTGCGCGATGATCCGCTCGACCACGCGCGGGTCCGGCCCGAGACGGAACAGGTTGTGCAACTGATCGTGATTGGCTTCGGCCTTATGGGCGAGGCGCTGCTGACGCGGGCGGCGCTGACCGGGCATTACGCGAACCTCAAGCGCCTCCAGGCCGTCGTCATCGATCGCAACGCGGCTCGAAAGGAGAGGCTTTTTCGGAATCGTCATGCACATTTCGCCGATGTCGTCGATGCCCGGTTCATCCAGTTGGACGCGGAGGAACCTGCAACCCAGGCCCAAATTGCTGCATTGTGCGCCGACTCCGCGAAGACGATTTCCACGATTGTGATCTCGTTTGACGAGCCTGCCCGCGGGCTTTCGATAGCTTTGTCGCTGCGCGATGGTTTGCGGAGCTACGCGCCGATCCGGCTGCGCCTGAATGACGATTCGGGTCTGGCTGCGTTATTACCGCGGGGACAAATCACAGGGTTTGGTTCCATCCGCTATGCCTGCAAGAGAAAAAGCTGGCTGGATTCCGACCTGGATGCGATGGCGAGGACGTTGCACGAGGATTACTTAGGGAAGCTTCCGGAGGCCGAGCGCTCAAGGCCTGAAAAGCGAAGTTCGTATCCCTGGGATCTTCTGGACGACGACTTGGTCGAATCCAACCGGCAGTTAGCCGATCACATACCCGTGAAACTACGCGCCGTAGGCTGCCATACGGCGGCCAGAGGCAATCAAGATGATCCCGGTATAGCCGTCGATCGGTTTGAGGGAGCCGAGCTCGAACTGCTAGCCAAAATGGAACACAAGCGATGGATGGCCGAGCGCTTCCTGGCAGGGTGGACGCTTGGCCCGAGGGACGATGAGAAGCGGATCAACCCATATCTCGTGGAATGGGAGGATCTTCCGCCAAACATCCAAGACTACGACCGTAACTTCGTGCGGATATTGCCCAACGTGCTCAAGCAGGTCAACCTGGAAATCCGCCGATGACAAGTTACGTGCTGGCTTCTCCATCCACGGTTTCCGGTGCCAGGAGAAGACGTTCAGCGGGGGATCGCCGGGGTATAGAACCAGGAATTCGAAAAGCTGCTGCGGTTCGCGAACCGGCAGCATGGGAAACATCAGGATGTTAATGAGGCTGAAGACCGCGGCATTGGCGCCGGCGACAACAGTGCAACGGGCGTGAAACCAGGCGAGCGCCGCAGCGCCCGGACGGCGTAGCGGATATCCTGCCAGAGGCTTTCGGGTGCATTCCATGCCCACATGACACGCTAGACCCTCTGGGCCACTTCCTGGTCCTTATATTGCAACTGATACAGCTTCCAGTAAATGCCGCGCAGCGCCAGTAACTGCTGGTGCGTGCCGGACTCGCGCAGGCGGCCCTTGTGCATCACCAGGATGCGGTCGGCGCGTTGAATGGTGGACAGCCGGTGCGCGAT
>PKYZ01000213.1:0-136 GCA_003132865.1 Bryobacterales bacterium | reverse complement strand
CCGCTGCCGCGCTCGCGGATGGAATGGTCGAATCCGTCGGGCAGCGAATTGATGAAGTCCAGCAGATTGACCTGTTCGGCGGCCTCCTCCACGGCTTGGCGGCCGATACCCGGCGTGCCCAGCCGGATGTTGTCTT
>PKYZ01000137.1:2257-26413 GCA_003132865.1 Bryobacterales bacterium | reverse complement strand
CCGTCTCTGTATCTTAACTAAGAAGGACATATGTTCAAAGACTATCGCGCTCGCTCTCACCGCTGTCGTGACCTGCCTGAGCAGCATTGCGCAAGCCCGGAGTGAAACGGGTGGGCAAGCGCAGGGGCAGCCAGACAAGGCCGCATTTGTGAAGGCCCAGGTGCGGAAGATCGGCATAGGCGAAAGCTTTGTAGTTCGCGTCAAGTTGAAAGATGGAACCGACCTTCGGGGCTATCTCAGCCAGATCGAGAACGACTCGTTTACGATAACCGACAAGGCGGCGAACAAAGCCACCTCCGTGTCTTACGGGGATGTCCGGAGCCTGAAGGGAAAGGGGCTGCCAACCGCGGCTAAGGTTCTCATCGCCGTTGGAATTGGAGTTGCCGTTACCGCAGGCGTTCTAGCTTACTTGGTCACCCATGCGAAGTACTTCTGAGTTATTGGCAGCGCAAAACAGACAGATAGCCGCGGATGGAGGGCATCGCGCGGCTGGTCCACGTTGCGGACATTCGTGGAACATCGCATCACCCGCCTGGAGGGGCGGCGGCTAACGGCACTGACGTGCGCGGCTCAGTAGNNGATTCAGTGCGTTACAGAGCCGGGCCCAGAGGGCACCCCGTCAGGAAGCGGTTTCTGCCACGGGCTGCTAAGCCTGCTGCCCAGATCCGTCCGCACCCGACGCCAAGCTCGAGTGAAGACGCCGCCTCTACTTCGTGTTCTCCTCGTAGTGGGTGTGGGCCCCGGCCTGCCGGGTTGTCCTATTTGAGCGCGTCGGCCAGCTCTTTGGGGGTGAAAGGCTTGTGCAGAAAGCTCACCCGGCTTCCGTCCAAAGTCTCCCCGATCCACCCTTCCGGATAGCCGCTCATCACCACCAACCGGATCGACGCAGTTGAGTCCAGTATCAGGCGGGCCAGTTCTTCCCCGCGCATGCCGGGCATATTCAGATCCACCAGCGCCCCCGCGTACCACGAGGGGTTGGCCTGCACCAATGCCCACGCTTCCGCGCCGCTGCGGCAGGCGTCCACCCGATAGCCCAGCCGCGAAAGGTAGCTGTCCATCACTTTCAGTAGGGCAGCGTCATCGTCCACGATAAGGATGCGCTCGGCCCCGGAGTCCATTAATCGAATGCTATCAGAGTTATCATCCCCATATGCAATTTCACACCGAATATCTAACTTTTCGTACCACCAAACATCGCGAATACGTCAACATCACTTCGCAAGTGGAGAGCGCGCTGCGCAAGAGTGCCATTCAGGAGGGCATGATCCTGGTCTCGGCCATGCACATCACCGCGGGAGTGTGGGTGAACGATGCCGAAGACGGCCTGCTCGCCGATATCGACGAGTGGCTGGAGAAACTGGCGCCTTTCCGCCAGAACTACCGGCATCACGCGACCGGCGAAACCAACGGCGACTCGCACCTGAAGAGTCTGCTGGTGCACCACCAGGTGATCGTGCCAGTGACCAAGGGCAAGCTGGATTTCGGCCCCTGGCAGCAGATTTATTATGCCGAGTTCGACGGCCAGCGGTCCAAGCGCGTCATCGTTAAAGTGATGGGCGAGTAAAGCGAAAGGAGCGCCGCGCGGGCGGCATTTACCAATTATGAAACGAAGCTTCTTTTTTGTGGGCGCCCTGGCGCTCAGCGCGATGGCGGCGGAGCTGCCCGTGCGGCAAGTGGTCCTTTACAAGCACGGCGTGGGTTACTTCGAACGGGCCGGCGAGCTGGCGCCCGGCGAATCGGCGCGCCTGGATTTCAAAGCCGCCGAGATGGACGATGTGCTGAAATCGCTCACTATCGAAGAAAAAGGCGGCGGCAAAATCTCGGGGTTGCGCTACGATTCGAGCGAGCCGCTGGCCCACAAACTGGCGGACTTCCCCTTTCAGCTTGGCGTGGCGCAGCCGCTGAGCGCGGTGCTCGACCAGCTCAAAGGCGCGCAAATCGAGCTGAAGTTCGCCAATGTTACCGTGACGGGCGCGATTGTGGCCGCGCGCCTTGTGCCCGGAGACGACAAGCGCCCGGAGCGCGAGCAGATCACGCTACTGATGGATGCGGGCGATCTGCGCAACTTCGACCTGGGAGCCGCGGCCGGCATCCGCTTCACCGATGCCCGGCTCCAGACGCAGTTTAAGGATTATCTGGCGGTCCTGACCGAGGCGCGCTCCAAGGAAAAACGCACTGTCTATATCGACTCCACGGACTCCAAACGGCGGGAAGTGGTGGCCAGCTACATGGTGCCCACGCCGGTCTGGAAATCCAGCTATCGGCTGATCTTCGGAGAAGGCGCTCAACCCACGCTGGAGGGATGGGCCATCGTGGACAACACCACGGGCGAAGATTGGAACAAGGTGGACCTGTCGCTGGTCTCGGGCCGGCCTATTTCGTTCATCAGCCGGCTCTATGAACCGCGCTACGTCGCGCGGCAGACGGCGGAGTTACCCGAAGATCAAGCGTCCGCGCCGGTGGTGTATGAAGGGGCCGTGGAAACGGAGTCCCAGGCAGTAAATATGGATAAGGTTGCCCCACCGCCACCACCACCTGCAGCCTCGGCGCCGGCAATGCTCGCAGCTTCCGCGGGGCTGAGCGGGCGCGAGCAGTTCCGGGAGTTCAGCCGTCTGGAAAAACATGACGCGCTTTCCACCATCGCTTCGCCTGCGGCCGGCCGTGAACTTGGCGAGTTGTTCGAATACCACATCCCCACGCCCGTCACGGTGCGGCGCAACGAATCCGCCATGCTGCCCTTCCTGCAACAGAAGGTGGACACCCGCAAACTGCTCATCTACTCCGATCCGTCTGCGGCGCATCCCATGGATGCGGCCGAGATCTCCAACTCCACCGGCAAGACGCTCGACGGCGGCCCGATCACCGTTTACGAGAGTGGCGCTTATGCGGGCGAAGCGTTGATGGAAACGGTAAAGGCCGGCGACAAGCGGCTCATCAGCTATGGAGTGGACCTGGGCACCCGCATCACCACCCAGTGGGACAGCAAAGCCGAACAGATTCGGGAAATCTACGCGCGCCGCGGAATCCTCACCACCCGTAACGCTGTCGTGGAAACCCGCACCTACACCATCCACAATGTGGACCAAAAGGCCAAGACCTTGGTGATCGAGCATCTGGCACGCCCGGAATACAACCTGCTCGACCGCAAGCCCTTGGAGAAGACCAGCAACGCTTATCGCTTCGAGGTGAAGCTGGCGCCGGGCGCGACCGAGAAGTTCCCGGTCACCGAAGAGCGTGTCTATGAGAGAGCCTTTACGATTACCGATCTCACGCCGGACATGTTGTTCACTTATGTGCGCAACAAGGCTTTCAGCGACGCCGCCCGCAAGCAGCTCGAACAGATCGCCAATCTGAAACAGCAGATTGCAGGCGCCGGCCGCGAGATACAGAATCTCGAAAGCCAGATCAACGAAGTCATCCGCGACCAGGACCGCCTGCGGCAGAACATCGGCAGCCTCAACCAGGTCAGCGGCCAGCAGCAGCAGGTGCAGGCCTATGCGCAGCGGCTGGCCAACCAGGAATCGCAGCTTACGTCGCTGCGCGACCGCCGCGCGGAACTTGACAAGAAACGGGCGGGTCTCGAGTCGCAAGTGAGCGGCGCGATCGAGAACATGGTGTTCTGAAGCCCTTCGCGCTTGAGGAATCAGGAGGAGGCAGGGGTCGAGGAAAACAGAATGGCGCGTGCCAAATGCGGAAGAGCACCTCGTCAACCGGATCGAGCGGAAGGCGGAATCATCATCATGCCGCTATCAAATTTATTGAGGCTCGCACAATACAGTGACAATCAGAGCGTGGGGCGGGCGCCCTCGCCCGCGTCGGACCCCCCCGGTCCGACAGCCGAGCCAGTTGGAACCACTGGTAGAATCGTAAAACACTGGGCGTATTTACAGAACGAAATTGCTCATGAAAACTCTCCATATCAAAGACCCTGAAGCGCATCGCCTCGCGACGGCCATCGCTCAGGAGACGGGGGAAACCATGACGCGGGTAGTGACCGAAGCTCTCCGGGAACGCTTTGAGCGCTTGCCAAGCCGTCGGGGCAAGGCCAGCGTGGAGGAACTCCGCGCAATTGCCAAGCGCGCCGCTGCCCATGTCAAACGCCCATATCTCGATCATGCGGAATTCCTATATGACGAAAATGGCCTCGCTAAATGATTCTCGACACGTCCGCGCTAGCCGCCATTTTCTTCGGAGAGCCTGAAGTCGACCTCTATACCCAGATTATTCATGACGCCGAGCGGTGCCCGATCAGCGCTGCCAATTTTGTCGAACTGTCAATGGTGATTGAAAGCCAAATCGGTCCCGATGCCAGCCGCCAGTGCGACGTATTCTTCAGCCGGGCTGAGATCCTCATCGAGCCAGTCACTGTTGAACACGCGCACCTGGCCCGGCAAGCCTTCATCGATTTCGGCAAGGGTCGCCACCCCCCCCAAAGTTGAACTTTGGCGATTGCTTCGCCTATGCCCTCGCCAAGGCGGCCGGAGAACCACTTCTATTTAAGGGAGAGGATTTCAGCAAGACGGATATCAGGGCGGCCCTATAACACCTGCTAACTCTTTCCTCCCCCGCAGGTACCGCCAAAGCATCCATCCCAGCGCCACCGCGGCCAGCAGCGCCAATATCATCCAAGTGAAATCGCCCAAAGCCGCATCCAACTCCAGAACCCGGTCGCTGAAGATGAAGCCCAGCACGATATAGAGGGCCGCCCCCAGCGCCTCGCCCAACACATCCCACATCAGAAAACGCATCCACGGATATTCCGCGATGCCGCTGGTGAAGTTAATCAACGAACCGAGCGGCGTCACCAGCCAACGGCTGAAGAAGACGCCCGGTCCTCCCCAACGCCGCGCGTGGGCTTCCGCCTTGGCCATCCGCTCGGGGCCGCCCAGCATGCCGCCAAATCGGGACACCAGCGCGGCGCCGCCCCACCGGCCGATGGCGTATCCGATTTGATCACCGATCACCGAGCCGGCGCTGGCCAGCGCGATGGCCCACCACATGGGCATGACCCCCTGCGCCACCAGCGAGCCCGTAACAACCAGCAGTAGGCTCACCGGCAATGGCACACCGATGGACGCAATCGTCACCACGGCAAACAGCGCGGGCGAGCCGAATTGCGCCAGCGCCGCCAGAATCTGGTCGCGCATCAGGGGGCCTTGCCCCCGCGAGATTCCGGCACGGGATGCGTGTGGCCCGCGTTGGCCAAGGCGCGCTCCAGGTCCCGCACCACATCCTCGACAGGCCGGTGCTGCTCGCGCGCAATCGTTCGCAACGGTCGCCGGTCATGCTGCTCCGGTTCGATCCCGATGGCGTGGAACAGTACGGCGGCAGGCACGTGGTGCGTGTGCGCGATGAACGGCACGCTCATCCACGGGCGGATCGGCTCATTCTCAAAGTGAAGGCGGCGGGCGTGCCGGCCAGCCCTGAACGCGAAAATGAATGTCCCGGCAATGGCCACGCAAAAGGCCACCGCCAGAATGAGTAACCTGGATGGCCGCTGCACGCTCCCATCATAACCGGGGCGCGTGTTGCATTCCGCGGCGTCGCCTCGCCTGCCCGCCAGTAGGGGCCCCGGGGAAGATTAGCAGCAGCGCAGATCGGGTTAGAACGATCGCCCGGCGAGGTCACTGCCGCCAGCGTAGAGGAGGACCGCGGCGTCGAACAGATCTCCAAAGCGATTTCGCAGATGGATCACTGCCTTCACGCAAAAAACGGTCAGCGCCCCTCGCCGGCTGATTGCGGCAGGGCGTTTGACGGACGAATCGTTCCGACCGGCGCATGCCCGGCAGCGCCTCAGAGCTTCCAGTTCATCCCGTCCGGGTGTGCGACACAAAAGTGGAGAGGCGTGAAAAACTCAAAGAAAGCCGCAAGATCCTTGCGTACCCGTACTTCAGGCCGCTCGGCCAGCCACGCCGGGCGAGGGGAGACCCGCTTACGGGCCGCTGACTGTCTAGGCGCCGCGGGCTTTGTACACTTCGTCCGCTTCAGGAAAACTCCCGTCTTGCTTGTTTTTATCCGCGTTCATCTGCGTTCATCTGCGGCCAATATGGGGTTTTGGTTTTCGCGTTGGGCCGGAAGAAAAGCACATCTGGCCGCAGATGAACGCGCATGAACGCGGATAACGCTGAGGTGCTGCGATCCGGCGGCTCAAGTGGCGTTGCCGGAATCTCCACTTTTATGTCGCGCACCCATCCCGTCCGCCTACCCAGCAATGCGGGTTAGACGCGACCAGGCCGCCTGTCGAGTCGGAGGCGTCATGGCAATCGGTTGCGATCGCCCGGCCGCCTCCACCCGGATCGAAGTGGGCTGCAGGGCCATTAGCGGTCATCGCCCAATCGGTATAGACCCTCAGGCTTTTGGTGAACTGGCGCCTGAGCATCACGGTGAACCGAGAAATCCAACGAAACGGGGTATCACGCGACCGGCACTCTGTATTCCCAGACCAATGCCCTGGCGCGGCCCGGAAAACCCGGTCCCGAGTGGAACACCATGGAGATCACGCTGGACGGACCGCACACCATCGTCTACCTGAACGGCGTCAAAGTAACCGATTACACGGAAGGCCAGCCCGTGCCCCCCGGGAAGTTCAGCTTCGAGCCGCAAAGAGGTCCGCGTCCGCTGGAAGGCTACATCGGCCTCCGGAATCATAGCAACAACGACATCGTTTTCTTTAAGGAAGTCGCCGTCAGACCGCTGACGAAGTAGTACGCCTCCCGGCCCCTCTTCACTCGCCAGAATTGTCCAACGCCCCGTGCCGCCCTGCGCCATCCGCGAATTTCCGCACGCCTGCCGCAGTTTCGCCGCTGCCGAGCACCGCCAGGCCACGCCGGTATTCGTTGCGTAGGGCCTCTTCGGTGGAGAGCCCCCGTTGCTCATAGCACTAAAGCCGGTCCGAACGCATACGACGGCGTTGCGCGCCTCCGGCCGGTTGATGGTCACGGTCAGAATGGAATCGCTGCGGCTGGTCTCGACGGATGGCATTTCAATTCACCTGCCGCTGCCGGCGCAGGGACCTAATCTCACCGTAACAGTGTGCCACATCCCCAACTGGGAATGCTGCACAACTTGTGGGGCAGACCCGCGGTCTGCGCGGGTCCCCTGGACCCGCTCTTCCGCTCGGGACAAATGAACCCAGCACCCAGCACCGCCGCGCGAACAGCGCGGCCACACCGCCGGGCGATATAATGGCCGCGCATATGAAGACGATCGTCGTTTGTCTCACTGCCCTCATTCTCGCCCCAGCCGCCGCGCCGGCCGCCACACCTGCCCTGATTCCTCAGCCTGTCTCGCTCCGGATGCAGTCAGGCGCGTTCCGCCTGCATTCCGGCATAGCCATCGTGGTTCCCCCCGGCGTTCCCGAAGCGCGCCAAGCCGCCGCCTACCTTGCCAACGCGCTCGCCGCACCCACCGGCTGGCAGTTGAAGGTCTCCGAATCGGCACGTTCCTCCGCCCGCCGCAACGCCATCGTGCTGGCCTTAACCGCACAGTCTACGGCCCCCGCCCATCCCGAGGGCTACGAACTGGCGGTCACCACGCGCGGCGTACGCATCCAATCCCCAACGCCGGCGGGCTTGTTCTACGGCGTCCAGACGCTGCTCCAACTCCTTCCTCCGGAAATCGAAAGCCAGACGCGCCGCGACGCCGCCTTCGCCATGCCCTGCGTCCACATCGTCGACTACCCCCGCTTCGCCTGGCGCGGCCTGATGCTCGACGTCAGCCGCCACTTCTTCACTAAAGAGTTCGTCGAGCAGTACATCGATCGCATGGCCCGCTACAAGATGAATGTCTTCCACTGGCATCTCACCGACGACAACGGCTGGCGCATCGAGATCAAAGGCCTCCCCCAACTGACCCAGGTCGGCGCGTGGCGCGTTCCCCGCCTGGCAAGGTGGGGCACCCGCGAACCGCCGCGCGAAGGCGAGGCCGCCACTGAAGGCGGATTCTACACACAGGACGACATCCGCGAGGTGGTCGCCTACGCCCGGCAGCGCTTCGTTACGGTGGTTCCCGAGATCGAGATGCCCGGCCATTCGCTGGCGGCCCTGGCCGCATATCCCGAGTTGTCCTGCACCGGTGGCCCGTTTCAGGTGAACCCCGGCTCAAACTTCTACGAAAAGGTGGACAACGCCCTCTGTCCCGGCAACGAAAAGACCTTCGAGTTCATCGACAAAGTGTTCAGCGAAGTGGCGCCGCTGTTCCCTTCCGAGTACGTTCACATTGGCGGCGACGAGTGCTTCAAGGGCTTCTGGAAGACTTGCACGAAGTGCCAGCGGCGCATGGCCGATGAGCACCTCGCGAACGTTGAGGAACTGCAGAGCTACCTCGTCCGCCGCGCCGAAAAGATCCTGGAATCCAAGGGCAAGAAACTGATCGGGTGGGACGAGATCCTGGAAGGCGGCCTGGCGCCCAATGCGGCCGTGATGTCCTGGCGCGGAATGGACGGCGGCATCGCCGCGGCGAAAATGAACCGCCAGGTAGTCATGACGCCCACCAATTTCGTCTACCTGGATTACTATCAGGGCGACCCGTCGCTCGAACCCAGCACTTTCGGACGGCTGCTCCTCAGCACTTGCTACCGCTTCGAACCCACGCCCGATGGAGTGGACCCGAAGTACATTCTGGGCGGTCAGGGCAACCTTTGGACCGAGTCCGTGCCCAACCCCAGGCATGCCGAATACATGACCTGGCCGCGGGCTTTCGCTCTGGCCGAAGTTCTCTGGTCGCCCAAGGCAAGCCGGAATTGGGACGATTTTGCCACCCGGGTCGAGACACAATTCCAGCGGCTGGATGCCGCGCAGGTAAACTACGCGCGCACCATCTACGACGTGGCCCTCACTCCCGTGCGGGATGCGGCTGGAAGGGCGGCCGTGCGCATGACTACGGAGCTGAGCGGCTGCGACATCTATTACACGTTCGATGGGACGAACCCGGACCAGTTCATGCCCAAGTACTCCGGCGAGCCCGTGCCGATTCCCGGCGATGCCTCCGTGGTGAAAGCCATTGCCTATCGCGCCGGACATCCTTCAGGGCGTGTGCTATCGCTGACCGTGAAAAGATGACGCCGTGGCGCACGCACTCTGCGTGCCGCGTCCCCACTCGTGGGGACGCATGCTTTCGGTGACCTAGGGACACGTGAAGTTTCAGCACACCTGCATCCGCGGCGGATACACCGTCCGCATCCGATACACAGGGAAAATCGCGGGTGACAAGATTCATTTCACGCGTCAGGATCGGGGTTGCGCCACCGGGGAACCGGCTGCCAAGCGCGTGAAGTAGATGGCCCGCAATTTGCAGTGGCGACCGTCCAGCTCGTCCGCGAAGGCGCCGCCGTCTGGAATGATGCTCGCGCGGCGTTCGCGGCGTGTCCGGCAGGTTGCCCGCAGAGGCCGAACGGAGTATTGTGGTTATTTGTGAAGATTTGTGAATCGGCGTACCCCGGATGAACCGGCGGCCCGTCACTGGACTTCGCACAGAAATAAGCTCGCGGGCTTGATTCTTCAGTTGCCGCTCTTGCTCTGGGCGCGGGACTTTTGCAAATAGGGGGTTGTACCCAGGTTGTGCTCAGACAAATCGCGGCTATAGCCGTGTTTCTTGGCGGTTTCGCCGCTCTCGCGCAAGACTCGGCGACGCTGACTGTTACGGTTTTTGATCCCAGCGCCGCAGTCGTGCCCGGCGCCAAAGTGACGCTCACGGATTTGCACCGGGGCACTGTGACCCAGGCGGAAACCTTAGAGCACGGCTTTGCCGTCTTCGATTTCCTGCAGCCGGGCGACTATTCTCTCGCGGCGGAAAAGCCGGGCTTCGATAAATTCCAGGTCGACCTGTTGACGCTGCAGGTCCGCGACCGGCAAACGTTCCGCGTGGAGCTCAATCTAGCGGCCGCAGGCACCAGCGTGCAAGTAACCGCGAGAGCCCAAACTCTTTCCAGCGAAGCGGCGGAAGGTGTCTCGTTGGAACAGCAGTATATTCAGGACCTTCCGGACAACGGACGCAATGCCGAATCGCTGATTATGATGGCGCCCGGTATCACGCCGTCGGCGGCCAGCGCAGGCGATGGCGGCTTCGACGCCAACGGACTGCGCTCCACCATGAACTACTATACGTTGGACGGCGTGAGCCTGAACCAATCGCCCTCCGGCGGCGGCACTCCATTTGGCGGCGGCGGTTTTGGTCGCGGTTTCGGAGGTGGCGGTGGTGGTGGCACTGCCGTGCTGGCCGGCGCGAATGCCTCGACCAACTTGATCTCGATTGACGCCATGCAGGAGATGAAAGTCCAAACTTCGTCCTTCGCGCCGGAGTTCGGCCGCACACCGGGAGCGCAGGTGGTCATGACCAGCCGGGCAGGCACAAACACACTGCATGGCACGCTGTACGACTATATTCGTAGCGGCAAGTTCGACGCCAACGACTGGTTCGCCAATGCCGGCGGGTACGGCAAGGGCAGCGAACACCAGGAGCGTCCAGGCGGCGTGTTCGGAGGGCCCCTCGTCAAGAACAAAACGTTCTTCTTCATCGCTTTCGAAAAACTGACCCTTACGTCTCCGGAGTCGCTGGTCGCGGACGTGCCCGACCTGGCCTCCCGAGCTTTGGCCCGCCCGGGCCTGCTACCGTATCTGGACGCATTCCCCATTCCGAACAGTATCGAGTTTGGGAATGGCGGCGCCTTGTACAACGCCGTGACCTCCAATCCTTCCGGCAGCACTTCCGCCAGCATCCGTGTCGATCACATTCTAAATGCCAGCACGACCTTGTTCGCCCGTTACAGCCTGACAACGGCCAACTCCGAGCAGCGTGGCACCCAGTTCTCTACTCCCAATATCCTCACCAACCAGTCCTCGCGCTCTCAGCTCGCCACCGCCGGAGTGACCCATGTATTCGGCAACGGCGCTCTCAACGATCTGCGGCTGAACTACTCGACAGCTACGTCCAGAGGGTCCTCCACGATGGACGATTACGGCGGCGCCGTCCCACTGACGGATTCCCAGATATTTTCGGCGGGCGTTACCAGCGCGACCGGTTCGTTTAACCTGAATGTCCTCGGATTCGCGGGCTATTCATTTGGGGGGCGCTCGGACAATACCCAGCAGCAGGTCAATTTGGTCGATAGCCTGTCGAAGGTGTACGGCAGGCACAACGTAAAGATGGGCGTGGACTTCCGGGAGATTCTGCAAACAACCTACCGCAACCCTTACAGCGTGAGTGTCTCCTTCAATGGAGTCGTCACCGCCAATCAGTATTCGCTTTTGACGGGCGACGCCCTGAATACTCAGGTCACCTCCAGTGTGACTGAAGTGTACCCGACTTACAGAAACTTTTCGGCCTACTTCCAGGACACGTTCCGGCTCACGGAGCGAACCACTCTTACGTACGGCGCGCGCTGGGACCTCAATCCAGCTCCCACCGCGCGGCAGGGGCCGCAGCCTTTCGCGATATCGGGTGATCTCATTGCCGGGGTTACGCAGAATCAACCCATCTATGCCACTCAATGGCACGACGTAGCCCCGCGGGTCGGAATCGCCTACCTTTCCGACGACGCACCGGGACGCGAGATGACCCTGCGCGCCGGATTTGGAATGTTTTACGATGTTGGGTATGGGGTTGTTAGCCAGGCATTCTTCGGAGCCCCTTACGCGGACGTGCGGACGGCTTCGGAGGTAGGCTTCCCGCTCGCGCCGGGTGACCTGGCTCCCCCGGTTTTGCCGCCTGCGCGCCCTTATGGACAAATCTTTACCGGCGACCCCGGCTTGCTGTCGCCCCTGATCTACCAGTGGAACGGCACTTGGGAGAAGAATTTCGGCGTGGGGCAGACGTTGGATGTGAGCATTGTGGGCAGCCGCGGCCACAACCTGATGCTGACCCAAACTACGGCCTCTTACACCCCGGCATACGACATTCTCCAGGAAGTGAGTAACGGAGCGGCATCCAGCTACAATGGCGTGCAGGTCCAATTCCGGAAGCGGCTCAGCAGCACTCTCCAGACGCAGTTGAGCTATACCTGGTCCCATTCCATCGACACCGCTTCCACCGATTCCGGATTCGGCGGCGGCTTCGCCACCCTGCTTGGCGGCGAAAGAGGCGACTCGGACTACGACATCCGGCACAATGTGAGCTTCTCGGGTTCGTGGCGCCTGCCCACTCCCGGCGACTCGCGCATCTACGCTCCCCTCCGGAACTGGTATCTGGACTTTGTCGCGGCCGCGCATACCGGCCTTCCCTTCGATCTCCAGGGCGTCAGCCAATCTGTCAGTACCGAGACGAGTTGCAACAGCACCGGCAACACCTCGAACACCGGCCTTTTCGCCAATGTGCGGCCCAGCTACGTCGGCGGGGCCATCTGGATCGACGATCCTGCAGTGCCCGGAGGGCGCAAGCTGAACAGCGCCGCCTTCATTATTCCGTGCGGCTATAACCAGGGGAATATGGGACGAAACGAGCTGCGCGGATTTTCATTCGTCCAACTGGACCTCGCGCTCCGCCGCGTGATTCCCATCACCGAGCGCTATCGATTCAGCATCGCCGTAGAGGGCTTCAACGTCCTCAACCATCCGAACTTCGCCAACCCGTCCCCTCTGGAAGGCGCCAACTTGTCCAGCCCGGACTTCGGCGCGGTGACCCAGATGCTGAATCAGTCGTTTGGGGGCGGCGTGAATGCTTTATACCGCTCCGGCGGGCCAAGGTCCATGGAGCTTGCGCTACGCCTGCAGTTCTGACCCGGAGAAAGTTATTGATGACTCTCGCAGACTTTTCGAAAGCCGCTCTTTTCGCCTGCCTGTTTCCCGGCTTTCTTTTGCTTGGCGCGGACGGCACGGCTCCGCCGCTCCGGCGCCTCTCCATCGGCATACATGTTGAGTACTTTCCCGCTCGTCTCATTAGCACCGGCAGCGCCGTAGTCGTTTCGACTAACCCGGTTGCGCAATATAACTACACCGCGGCATCCGCCTCACCTAAATGGGGGCCCGGAGCGGTGGTGGAATATCGTCTGACTGACCACATCGCGCTGGCCGGCGAGCTTCACTTCCATCACGTGGACTACCAACAGACGACCGAACTCCTTAGCGGCACGAATACCAGTACGACCGGCGGCGATAACCGCCCAGTCACTACCATCGTCGAAACCTCGCAGGTTAACTCTTACGAGATCCCACTCCTGGCGCACTATTACGGTTTCTGGTCACATGGCTGGAAGCGCAGAATATTTTTGTCCGGCGGCCTGGAGTTGGCCCACGCGGGCAAGATACGGACCGGAAACGATTTCACCTACCCGAGCGGCTCGACGGATTACAACGAAAACCCCGCCATACCGAATCGNNCAAACAAAACCCCCGCCATACCGAATCGCGCCAACACCCTCGGAGCTGTGGCGGGAGTGGGCCTGCGATTCGTTGACGAATTCCACATCCGGATCTCACCGGAATTTCGGTTTATCCGTTGGCAGGCGCCCTCACTCCAAGGGCCGGCTTACCGGTCGTTGGTGAACCAGATGGAGGCTGGACTGAGCCTGTCGTTCTAGCGGTAGCACAGGCTTTAGCCTAACGCCACTCGTTTTTCCAATATCGNNCGGCCGCAGGACTGGAGGAGTCCTGCCCCACGAATAACGCAGCTTGCTCAAAATGGAAAAACGAGTGACATTAGGCTTCAGCCTGTGGCTGGAGATTGGCCATTTAGTGGGGCAGACCCCTTTTGGCGGAGTCGCTGGCGCGAGCGCCAAGGCGAGCTCGATCAAGAACAGAACAGCTTTTTTTCATGGAGCTGGCGGAGGGATTTGAACCCCCGACCCTCTGATTACAAATCGTGGAAACCGGCATTTTGCACCGCCTACTCAGCATTGGAGTTACGGCGATAAGTGGCGTCTCATCAATCGGTTCGCTGTGCTAACGATTGCTCATGCTGACTCAGCGAATCCAGCCATTTTGAACAGTAGTCCCTGTGAAAGTCCCTGTACTAGTCCCTGTGGTGGCAGGCCGGGACCGGGGCGATATCCACCGGGCCGGGCGCGCCATCGTAGAATCTAAGACGGCTTCCAGGAACCGCCACCCGCGCCTGTGGCGTGCCCGTGGGCGGCTTGCAAACATCGGGGATATCTGAAGACCTTCGGCGGCGCTACGGACGAATGCCGGCCACAACACGACGCGGGAAAACGCATTCCTGATGTGGCCGGGATCACGGAGGCCGAAACGCAGAAGTTAGCCTTCGTCCGCATCGGCAGGTTCAAGGGTGAACACTGGAACTCTGAACCTCATGCCAACGAAAGGGCAGTCACTTTTCTGAATGAGATTTTTGTATCTGGAATGGATCAAGGTGCCCTTGGCGCCTTTCTCTCTGTCCAGGCTCAATCCGCAATGGCAGCACCAGAACGCCAGTTGGTAAGCCGTGAACTTCGCTTTCATCGGTTCCATTGGTTCGCAATTCTCCTTTGTTGCTTTCCGCCTTCCGCCCGCCCTATCCATGAATACTACACCGCGGTGGGTCCGGTCCCGGCAGTCCGCGACTTGTAAAGCGGGATCAGTCCAAGTGCTTTAGAATCAGTGTACATACAATTTCTTCAGAATTAGTATTGACATCTGCCGCGAAATTCCTTACGATTGAGTCATGAACAAAGCATTTGGATACCTCAGAGTAAGCGGCAAAGGGCAGGTTGACGGTGACGGCTTCCCCCGGCAATTGCAGGCGATCAACGGATACGCGGCGGCGCACGATATCGCCATCGCGAAGGTGTTCCGCGAGAAGGGCGTTACCGGCAGCAAGGAATCCATGGACCGGCCGGCGTTCGCCGAAATGATGACGGCGCTGCACAGCAACGGCGTGCGCACGATCATTATCGAGAAGCTAGACCGGCTTGCCCGTGACCTGATGGTGCAAGAGGCCACCATAGCGGACCTGCAAAAGCACGGCTTCACGCTGGTATCGGTCGCTGAGCCGGACCTGATGGCGAGCGATCCTACCCGTATCCTGATGCGGCAACTGATGGGAGCGGTTGCGCAGTATGACAAGTCCCAGATCGTGCTGAAGCTCCGCGGCGCGCGGATGCGGATGCGGGCCAAAGAGGGCCGTTGCGAGGGACGCAAACCCTACGGCTTCTATGATGGCGAAGAGGCTGTAATCGAGCGTATGAAGGCACTGCGGGCCACAGGGCTGGGCTTTGACCGCATCGCGGCGCAACTGAACACGGAAGGGCTTAAGACCCGAACCGGCGCACGCTGGCACGGGCTTGTGGTGAATCGGATTCTGACCGGCAAGGGGCGGATGGCAGCATGACCACATCCGCGCGGGCCGGGGGAATGGCTCCGGCTTCACCCGCCCACTTCGGCAGACCCGCCCGCGCCACAGCACCCCGTAGCTATCCCCCCTTTACACCGTCCGTCCAAAGGGATACGCTCTCTTTTCGTCCAAAAAGGGGGGCCATGTCCCAAGATGACAAGGACTTCGAGGAGATTTACCAATCGTTCACGCCCGGCTTGGTGATTGCAGCTTGCTCGGCGGAGTCAGGACACACCGCGCAAATGCTACGGTCATTTTGCTTTTCCTTAAAGGGAGCGGCCATCCGATGTGGTTCTGATGTGATGCTGTACACCGGTGGAGACGGCGCAATTGATTGGGCGGATGTAGGCGTCCAGATTCAAGAACACGGCGCCCGCGGAATCCGGGTGTTCGTAATCAATCGGTTTGACGATCCTTCAGCCGCGAGCCTCATCACCCGAATGCAAGCAAATCGTCCTTTGGATCGGCTTGACGGCTCAATCGACCACGACATCGCCGGAAACCTTCAAGAGGGGGCCATTGGGAGCAAGTGCACGATTATTGTAACGACTATCGCGGGCGATGAAGACCAGATCCGGGACCGCAGAGTCGCCAGAATCCTCGGCAAGGAGCAAGGGGTATTCATTGCGCTTGATACTGGTGTCCTGGACCCTTGGTATTCCGCGATGGTGACCACAGGGGCTACCGAGAGGAGATACAGTCCGCTCGATTTCGTTTCAGAATGCCCACAGCCGCCCAAAGCGCAGCCGCACCCTGAAGCCGCGGCTGACCCTGAATCCGGGGCTGAACCGTCAACAGCGGCTCCAATTCAAGGCCGTCCATCGTGGCTACGGCGGTTGTTCGGGTGACCGGAAAGCATTGACGCCAGGCCGCGCGGCTATTTTCCCGTTTTGCGCTTCGGGTCCTTCCTTGCCGGGTGGCGGCTTGCGCGGGTGGAGCCAGTGCATGCGCGGAGGGCTTTTGCGTGCCTGAAAAATGGTTTATGGTAACGGCCTACAATATAAGATCTATTTATGGGACCTGAATGGATCTCCCGCGCGGAAGCAGGCCGGCGCCTTGGCGTCTCTGCGATGGCCGTGACGAAATTCTGCCGCGACGGCATGCCTCACCGGCTTTCAGACGGCAAAGTTCCGTGGCTGGACGGCCTGTACTGGAGCGACTGGTTTCGCTACGCGCGGGGTGAGGAAGAGCGCGCCGCGCGGGAGTTGCGGCGGTCAGAGGCGGATGCGTGGTATGAGGCGCGGCAAGCTGGAATGGATGCGGCGAGCGTCGCCAATCGGGCTATCCTGCCGAGGGCAGGGCGTGAGAGTGAGCGCACCCCCCCTTGCTTTAGCGGATGCGAAGGATTGCATGCGCGGAGGGCTTCTCTATACCTGAAAAATACTCTACTTTCCCAAACGAATCGGACAAGTTCGGGATAGCCCGCCTTTGCCCGTCTTACGGGCGCACCAAGAAGGCCACGTTGCTCGACAGCGTGCCGCCGGGTGTCACCGCCTGGACCGTGCCGGTGGTCGCACCGGTCGGTACGTTGGTCGTGATTAGGGAAGGCGAGAGGAGGGTAAAGGCGGCGGCTGTGCCGTTGAAGGTGACGTTGGTCGCGCCCGTTAGATTCGTCCCCAGGATCTTGACGCTGGCTCCGACCTTGCCGGACGTGGGCAGAGTTTTCACGAACGGGCCTAGTCCCACGGAAAGGCTGAACACCGTGCCGCAGCCATTAAACCCCGAACACAAGTCAAGCCCGCCGAAATAGGTTGTCCCGTAGAAGTTACCGTCTGTCGCTTGGAGCAGCCCAGCGGTAGCGAAGGAGCCGTCAGTCCCGTCAAAGCTGTGCAGCACCGTCAGGGCACCGCTGGGAGTTATCTTAAAGACCGTGCCATAGGTGTAGGATGAGCCGGTAACCCCGCCACCCAAGGTCGTCCCGTAGAGGTTTCGGTCGGTAGCTTGAATCAGCCCGGCATAGGGGTAAGCACCATCAGTGCAGTTAATTTCGGCGCAAAGGGTGTAAAGGGTAGTCAGCGTGCCGCCGGGCGTCATACTGAAGATCGTGCCACAGCCACTCTGACAGAGGGCTGGGTCACCTGAGATCCCGCCGTATGCGGTTGTCCCATACAAACTCCCGTTGGTGGCTTGCACTAGCCCGGCTAATGGGTTGTAGCCACCAGTCCCACCCGTGAAGCTATAGAGCGTAGTAAATGCGCCCGCTGGGGTGATCTTGAAGATTGTGCCACAGCCATTACAAAAGTAGTCAAAGGTCCCGCCATTGCCGGTCGTCCCATAGAAACTCCCGTTGCTGGCCTGAGTCAGCGCAAACGGGCCGGCACCATCCGGTCCCGGTCCCGCGAAACTGTGCAAGGTCGTCAGCGTGCCGCCGGGCGTGATTCTGAAGATTGTGCCGCCATCCCCGTTGGCACCGCCGGTCGTGGTCGTCCCATAGAAACTCCCGTCCGTGGCTTGCACTAAGCCGGCATTAGGGTTAGCCCCGTCAGTCGAGTCGAAGCTGTGGAGGGTTGTGAGCGTGCCCGCTGGGGTGATCTTGAAGACCGTGCCATAACCGCCATACGAGGCACCCCCAGAGGCGGTTGTCCCATAGAAACTTCCGTTGCTGGCCTGAATCAGCGCGCCATCGGGGCCGGCGCCGTCAGGCCCGGTGAAGTTGTGCAAGGTCGTCAGCGCGCCCGCACGGGTAACCTTGAAGATTGTGCCGCAGCCACAGGCCGACGAAGTCCCGCCTGAGTCGGTTGTGCCGTACAAACTCCCGTCGGTGCCTTGCACCAGCCCGGCAAGAGGGTTAGCCCCGTTGGTCCCGTTGAATTTCACCAGAGTGGTGAAGGTCTGCGCGTGCGACGCGATCACCGCCGCGGCACCCATCAGAAGGACGACGCCAATTCCCTTCGCCGAATTAACCAAAAGCATGAACACCTGCCTTTCCCCCCGTCCGGCTCCGGGCCGCGCGATGGGGCTTGCACCGCAAATTATAACAGAAGGCAACATTTAGCAAAGGAGATACTTGCTACACTTCGTTGAGGAGCGATGCCGCATACGATACCGCCATTCGCGGAAATCAGGCTGCCGAACGGGTGTACTCGCTTTCCGGGAAACCTGCCAAGAAGCTGGGCAGTGCGAGTGAAGCCCATCAACAACCAACTGAGGGCGGACGTGTCTCGCCACCCAGAGCAACAAGAGCAATTGGTTTGCAGGGCGTTTCAACAATGCTACGACGTGTTTTGGGAATTCCATGAGCATGGCGGCGCCCCTTATAGTGTCTCCCTCGAAGCCCAATTAGGCCAGAAAGTCTTCGGCGTAGCACTGGAGTGCAAATGGCTGCCGGAAGCGGCGCGCATCAGTGACCCATCGTGGCGAGATTGGGTTCACGAATTGACAGCAGACCGGTTTAAGTGGGCGGGTTTTGAGAATTGTTCCCAACCGGACCCGTACCTCTTCGTTCCCTTTCCCACCGAGAGAGGCGGCGCGGAGATCCCTGAGACGGCGCCGGCCGAAGAAACCGCCGTCGCCATTGCGAAGTCCACAGGAGCCAAGCGAAAGCCGGGGCCGCAGACTGACTTTGAGAACGCGCGGCGAGTGGCTGAGATCGTGGAGCGCGTCGCACAAGGCGAGCGCTGGATAGCAAGACTCGACGCCATTTGCGAAGCGCTGGACGAAGGGGAAAAGAAGATTCCCTGTCCAAAGCCATGGCGTAAACTTACACCACCTATCTCGGATTGGTCCGACGCTGCCGCTTGCGACCGGGGAAGGGCGCGAAAGGCAATCGCGCACCACCTTGAGAACGCCCGTGCAAAGAACGCCGCATCCTGAGCTTTCCCGAATTCTCGCTAACTTTCTCCGCGCCGTCTTTGCTATCTGAAGCGCCTTGTTTGTTCACTCTGACCAGCGAAAGTTGCGCTGCTAATTTTCGCCGTCCATCATTACATCATGAATACTCAAACCGATCTATTCGACGAACGGGAAGCCGCGCGGCGGCTAGGCCTGAGCGTGGCCACGATGCGCAGACGGAGATTGCTTCGACGCCCTCCAGCCTGGGTGAAACTCGGGGGGCGCGTTCTGTACCGGGCTTTGGAATTGGATGCCTTTGTGGAGGCGAACGTTGTACAGCTAGGCCCGTCAGAGCGCCGCGGCGGCCGTCAGGCGGGTATCAGGCAGAGGCCCGCCGATGCCTGAAGACCCGCAGTGGCCGGACCCGCCGAAGGATGACGCGTACTGGTCGGTGGCCGGGGCTATAGTCCGAACCATCGAGCCTCACACTGAGTCCGATCCGGCTGCGCTTCTCCTCCAATTGCTCACGGCGTTCGGCAATCTCATTGGGCGTCGCGCCTACTTTCAGGTAGAGGCGTCTCAACACTTCCCCTTGCTGTATAACGTCATCGTAGGCAGCTCATCGAAGGCGCGGAAAGGCACCGCATGGAGCCATGTCTGTAACCTTCTCTCGGGGGTAGATAAGCGATGGGCTGCCGAACGCATTCAGGGCGGACTATCGAGTGGCGAAGGGTTGATTCAGGCCGTGAGCGATGACGGCGCTAAGGACAAACGCCTCTTGATTGTCGAGCCTGAGTTCAGTTCCGTATTGCAGGTGATGGCCCGGCAGGGAAACACCATCTCGGCCATGCTGCGGCAAGCCTGGGACACGGGAGACATACACACGTTGACGAAAGATCCGCTTCACGCGAGAAGCACTCACATTAGCTTGGTGGGCCACATCACGAAAGGTGAGCTATTGCTGCGGCTCAACTCAACAGAGGCCGCCAATGGCTTCGGAAACCGCATCCTGTGGACTTGCGCGGTACGATCAAAGATCCTGCCCCACGGTGGCGTTTTGGACCCGGCTGCGCTCGCACACTGGTCGGATTCAATTCGGGAGGCCGTCGAATGGTTGGGCACTCAGGAGTGCCCAATACGCGTTACCTGGAATGATGACGCAAAGAAACTGTGGGAATCGGTCTACGAAAAACTGTCTGAGGGGAAGCCCGGCATGTTCGGCGCGGTCACGTCGCGCGCTGAGGCTTATGTCGTGAGGTTGGCGCTTGTCTATGCCCTCCTGGACTCTTCCTCGGTCATCTGGGAGGAGCACCTGCTCGCTGCACTAGCGGTCTGGGAATACTGCGAGTCATCGGCGATGTTCATCTTTGGAGGCGCAACCGGGGACCCGCTCGCAGACGAAATTCTTGAAGCGCTCAGCCAATCTCCACGGGGACTCACGCGGGTCCAAATCAGCGGACTGTTCAGCCGGAATAAAGACGCGAAGGAGATAGGGCGTGCGCTGAAACTGCTCGCAGACCAAGGGCGAGCCAAGCGGGTCCGCGATACGGGAGGGGTTGGCCGCCCGCCAGAGCGCTGGGTCACGGTCGGGGCATGACGGCTTTTCTTCGTTTCTTTCGTATCCCTGCCTAACGCTTTGTCTTCCTTCGTTTCTTTCGTTTCTTTCGTGCCTTACACCCCCACGCGGAAGACTGCCGTGGTTCGGGCCGTGTCCAAGGTGCCGGATAGGGTACGAAATGAACGAACTTAACGAAAGAATTTCCAGAGGGGTGGTGTTATCATAGGCCCTAAGTTATACTGTGGCAGTGAAGAAGCCAAATATCCCGGATGACGTACTGGCGTTCTTTCGCAAAACCGGCGCGCTGGGTGGCAAGGCGCGCGCCAAGAAGCACAGCAAGAAACAGTTGAGCGAGTGGGCCAAACGGGGCGGGCGTCCGAAGGGAAGCGGCAGGGGCAAAAAACCAACGAAGAAAGGCGGCAAATGATGGCGGTCTATCGGCCAAAGCGCAAGGGCGGGGCGTCGAAGTACTTTGTCTGTGAGTTCGTCTACCAGGGCAAGCGGTTCCAGGAATCGACCGGCGCGACCAGCAAGACTCTGGCAAAGGAGTATGAGAAGGGGCGGCGGGCCGAACTGGAGAGGGCGGCGGCGGGCTTGCCTACGGAGCAAAAGGCGAACCGAATCCGAACGGTCGCGGAGGTGGCCGGCGCCTATCTTGAGGGCTACCGACTGAATCACCGGCCCAAGAGCATCGTATTTGCGGACGGATGCCTTAGGCACGTCAACGCCATATTGGGGACAGCATTACTCTCGGACCTCATCGATGAGCGCGTCAAAAGCTACATCCGCCAACGACAGGGCGAAGGCGCATGCGGACGCACTATCAATATGGAATTGGGTGAGCTGAGTCGGGCCATCGGTCAACCATGGCGAATCCTATGGCCAAAAATACGGAAGCTCGAAGAGCGCAAAGACGTGGGGCGCGCGTTGTCTGTCGAAGAGCAGGAGCATTTGCTCGACTCGCTCGAAACAAGCCAGTCGCCGAACCTGCGGACGCTCATTCCAACCCTGTTGCTCACCGGGATGCGCTCCGGCGAAACCATGAGTCTGCAATGGGTCCAAGTAGACCTGATGGCCAGAGCTATCACTGTGGGCCGTGCTAAGACTTCTAGCGGTTCGGGACGGGTTATCCCGATCAACGATGATTTGGCGCATGTGCTCGCAACACACCGGCAATGGCTTACGGATCGCTTTGGCGAGCCGCGGCCGGGACATTACCTGTTCCCCTGGGGATCACCCGAGCCGTCTGACCCGACGCGCCACATAACGGACCTGAAGCGCGGCTGGACCGAACTCCGAAGGCACGCGGGCGTCTCCTGCCGTCTTCATGACCTTCGGCACACCTACGCTACCAAACTGGCCGAAAACGGCGTTCCAGAGTCTACCATGCTGGCGCTGCTGGGCCACATGAGCCGGGCGATGTTGGAGCGGTATTCACATATCCGCATGGCAGCGAAACGGGAAGCCGCGGCGGGCGTGAGGCTCCACAGCGCCGCGCCAAATTCGGAGGTAGTCCCTGTGAAAGTCCCTGTACTTGCCGCAATCACCACGGTACACTGAATCACAAATGATTGAAAACAATGGAGCTGGCGGAGGGATTTGAACCCCCGACNNTCTACCACTGAGTTACTCCCGCGGCGAAATCCATTATATCAGGAGGCCGGCCTTTGGGCCACCCGCGCCGCCGATTCCACCAGCGGCTCCCTGGCCGCCCAGGCTCAGCCGGTCACACGTCGACCGAATATCCCCATCTTCCCCATTTTCAATCACCTGCGGCCTCCGTCGCCACCGTCAACCACCGGCCGCCGGCCATCCTAATGCTATCCTGGAGTCGGAAGAACCGATCCGATCTAACTCACTGCCCCGCCCTGAACGGCTCTGCCTCGCGAGCCACTTGCATTCAACAAATGAATTACACACCGGACCAATCGTCTTCTTTCGGAGACGCCCCGCCGCGACCAACCCCAACACTCGCCGCCGGACCCACCGCCAATGGCCTCAAGCATATTGATTCCAAATGCCTTATTGGAAATTGGCTTTGTTCGGTCAAAAAGCTCTCACACCGAAATCCACCCTCATCCAATTCGGCTATTCCCATTCCCACAGCTCGCCAGCGCTCCGGCCACCCATATTTCGCTCGTACGATCAAGGAATTGTCGTCCTCTGCGATCACATTGCACCAACCCGCCGCCAAGCCCGGTCCAAATAGCCTGGAGTCCATTGATTCCACATGCCCTATCGAAAATTGGCTTTGTTCGGTCAAAAATGAATTCCGCGCCCAAATCCGAACTTCCGAGCACAAAACAGCACAAGCCCGCACAACCCACAACCCATCACCCACAAGCCATCACCCCAGCCCCCTACTTCCGCAGCACACTAAAGCTGGGATCGAGCTGCACTTTCACCGGCGCCTGCGGCAGCGCCACGCTGAACGTCACCGGACCATCCGCCGTCCGCACCCAATGCGTCAAAGTCTTACCGTGCCCCAACTGAATCTCCACCGGCGCCTGCACGCTGAAGTCGCTCGCCACATCGCTCTGCGTCACGGTGCCGTTCAGCCGCAGCGCCCCCCCTTTTCCCTTCACCGCATAGCTCAGCTTCAGCGATGGAATGCCCGTGCCGTAAACCCACTGGTCGAAGAAGTTCTCCAACCGCGGGTCCGCCGATTGCGCCGGCAGAAAACGCGCCGCCAGCAATCGGAAATCTTCCGTCGAAAGCGGCTTGCGCTCGTACTCCTTGCGCAGATCGGCGAGCATGGCCAAAAAGCGATCGTCGCCCATCCGCCGCCGCAGCATGTGCATGATCCACGACCCCTTCCCATACGTGATGTTGTAGTACGCGGTCGGCGTCTGCGAATTCTCCAGGCGCAATCCCAGCACGATCGGACCGGTCGATTCCACGGTCTGCCCGTTCACGGTCTGCAGCAGGTTGGTCTTATAAGAGTCCAGCGCCATCGCCACGGGCTGCGAGCCGTTCTTGTTCTCCAGGTACAGCAGCGCCGAGTAGTCCGCCAGCGCCTCCATCAGCCACTCGTCGTGATAGCCCGCCGAAGTCACCACGTTGCCCCACCACTGGTGCGCGGTCTCGTGCGCCTGCAGGATATCGGAGAAGAACAGCCGTCCGTGAGCGTCCAGCGAGCGGATGGCTTTGTTCTGCGGCGCCAGGTACGACATCGTGGAAAGATAGATCAGCCCGGGGAAGCCTTGCCCGAACCGCCCCGGGACGGGCGCCACCGTCAAGGTGGGCAGCGCCGGCGGACCGAAGCGCGCTGCCATGAATTCCACCGCGGAAGCGATCTCGGAAGCGATTTCCTGCAAGCGCGCCTGCGGGTCCGGTGGCAGTTCCGGCGGCAGGATCACGATCTCCGGCTCGCGTTGCCGGGGTNNCCGGGGTCCCGGTGGCATTTCGACCGCCTGTGGACGCTTGCCCGCCAGCGCCGGTTCGATCGCGCGGTTCGCGCAGACTTCCAACGTGTAGCCGTTGCGCGTCAAGCGTACCCGCTCATATTGCCCCAGGTTGAAGCCCGCGATGCGGATCGGTGCGCTCGTCTTGCGCCGCGTGATGCGCCA
>PKYZ01000137.1:0-2199 GCA_003132865.1 Bryobacterales bacterium | reverse complement strand
TTGGGGAACCAGTTGGCGCGCGCTCCCACGTAGTAGACCCGATTGCCCGCCTCGAAGATCACCTTGCCTTCGTGCCGGAACTCCAACTCGTATTCCCTGCCCCGCTCCAGCGGCGCGGGCGGCACGACCAGGAACATCTCGTTGCCCACGTTGCGCAGCAGTTCCGAGCGCATCGACTCGCGCTGCAGCACCTCGGCCGGCTTGCCGTCCACCAGCGCCGCCGAAATCCTCATGGGGTGCGCGACATCGAAAGCCAGCACCGGCAGCGTCGCGCGGCCGGGCTTGGCCTTCACCCGCGTCACCACACGCAGGTTCAGGTCCGGCTGCAGCGTGGCTTCAATGCGAAAGTCGTCCAGCGTCAGGTCGGGTTCGATCGGCCGGGTGCGAAACGACCGCGCCACGAAACTGGTCCACACGTCGAAGAACAGCAGGTTGTCGCGCGTATTCAATTTTCCCATCACAATCTGTTCGCGGGCGCTGCGGTCGTAGTACAGGTCGAAGTTGCCCAGCTTCTTCCCGCTCATGGATACGGCCAAAAAACCGTGGCTTTGCGGTTCGCCCAGGAGCACATCCCACACCAGCCGCGCTTGAAAGCTCGCCGCGATATTGCGCACCACCGGCGCCCAATGCTCGGCCATCATGGCGCCCATTTCGGGGCTTTTCTTGTTGGCGGCGTTCTGGTGGATCTGTTCGGTCAGCTTCGCATAAGTATCGTCGGAGAAGATCAGCACCGTGGCCACCAGGTGCTCGTCCAGGTTCGGCGCGCCCGTGTAGGATGCCAGCGACCGCCGCTCGCCGCGATTGGGCGGAAGGACCAACACTTCCGCATCGCCGCCCTCCAGGTCCGCGGTAAAGACGGCCGACATGCGTACGCCGGCTACCGGCTTGGCGAAGATCAGGTAACCGTCGGTGAAGAAGAAGCGGGCTTCGTCCTTCGGCAGCGCCACGTCGCGCACGCGATAGCACTCGCCGGGATCGAGCGACATTTCCCGCACCTCGCGCGCCACATCCGCCGCGCTCACCGCCCCATGCGCCAGGCAAGGGCAAAGGCACACCCCGAGCCACAAAACCCACCTCATGGTTTCAGTGTACCCTGTACCACCAATTCTGAGCATGCTGCACAACCTGGGCATGCAGCACACTTTGTGGGGCAGACCCCTGGTCTGCACGGGTCCTCTGGACCCGCCCGCGCGGAGCGCGCTCAGCCCGCGCTACAATCACCCACATGCGGCTACTAACCTTCCAACGCGACGCGCACCCAGAACCCGGCGTCCTCCGCGGCGACGACATCGTCAGCCTCCGCGGCGCGGGATTCCCAGACCTGCTATCCGTCCTGGCCGGAGGCGCCGACGCCCTCGACCGCGTCCAACGGTGGCTGCACGATCCGCCCTGGGGCGAGATCGTCAAAGCCGCGGACGTCAAGCTGCGCGCGCCGTTGCTGCGCCCGCCCAAGATTATTTGCGTCGGGCTGAACTATCGCGCCCACGCGCGCGAATCCAAAATGGAGATCCCCGAGGTGCCCACCATTTTCGCCAAGTTTCCCACGGCGGTGATTGGATGCGGCGAGCCTATCGTGCTGCCCAGAAATTCCACCAAGCCCGATTACGAGGCCGAGCTGGCCTTCGTCATCGGCAAGCGCGGCCGCCACATTCCCGCCGAACAATGGCGCGACTACGTCTTCGGGTACACCAACTTCAACGACGTAAGCGCGCGCGATTTCCAGATGCGCACCTCGCAATGGATGATCGGCAAGACCTTCGACACCTTCGCCCCCATGGGACCCGCCATCGTGACCGCCGACGAAGTCCCCGACCCGCACGCCCTCGACATCAGCACCACCATCAACGGCGAACTGCTGCAGCACAGCAACACCAACGACCTGATCTTCAAGATCCCCGAGCTGATCGCGCATCTGTCCAGCGTCTTCACGCTGGAGCCGGGCGACGTCATCGCCACCGGCACGCCCTCCGGCGTGGGCTTCGCGCGCAATCCGCCGCGTTGGCTCAAGCCCGGCGACGAAGTCGTCATCCGCGTGGAAGGCCTGGGCGATCTGCGCAATCCCGTGGTTGCCGAGGAGTAACGAACCGGTACCGAAGGTGGGGCGGACGCCCTCGTCCGCGCGCGACTCCCTGGTCGCGCTTCTACAGCCATTGTCAACTTTTGAGCGGGACGGCACACTAGTCCGAAGTTCCAGCACGT
>PKYZ01000679.1:9684-9848 GCA_003132865.1 Bryobacterales bacterium | reverse complement strand
CACAACGGCATCTTTCACGTGTATGGCGGCGAGCGCGTGCGCATCAGCGCCGAGCGCGGCCCGGCAGCATTCGCGCCGAGCGGCCGTTGGTATCACGTGACGCTGGCGCATGATTCCGCCGCCGGAACCATCGAAGTTGCAGTCGACGGGCAGCCGGTGCCGGC
>PKYZ01000679.1:457-9564 GCA_003132865.1 Bryobacterales bacterium | reverse complement strand
CGACCAGCGGAGATACGATGGGGCCTATGACGGCTCCGTCACTTTCTTCCCGGAGAACGTTTTGCGCAGAAGCGGCGGGCGGCTTGGCTCTGCTCACCTTGCCATCTATGACGCCTGCGCAGTCCCAAGCCGACGGCATTGGCGGCAGCCAACGCGAGGCCCATCGAGGATTGCCAGCGCGTTCATGACAAATTGCGCTGTGCCAGGCCTGTCGGTCGCGATTGCAAGGCACGTTAAGATTATTTACGAGCAGGCATTTGGATACGCAGATCTTAAGAAAAAAGAGCCCGTCACTGGCTCCAGCGTGTTTCGCATCGCGAGCGTCACGAAGCCTATAACCTCAGCAGCCATCTTTTCGCTGATCGAACAACAGAGGTTGAGTTTAGACGCGAAGGTGTTTGGGCCGGATGCTGTCCTTGGCACGACCTACGGAAGGCCGCCCTATAATGCCGGCGTGGAAGGGATAACCATCGAGCATCTTCTGACCCATACCTGTGGCGGATGGGACAAGAACCACGACGATCCGATGTTCCAGAATCCCGAGATGGATCATAGAGCACTGATTTCCGCAACTCTCAAGAATCGGCCTCTGGATTTTGCACCGGGCACCCACTATGCCTATTCCAACTTTGGATTTTGCGTTCTGGGCCGCGTCATCGAAAAAGTGACCGGAACCGGGTATGCCGATTTCGTACGCGAGCGAATTCTGAAAGCGTGCGAAATCGATGGAATGCGCATCGCTGGAAATGGCGCTGGAAAGCGCGCTCCCAATGAGGTCCGCTACTACGATCAGGAGGGCGGTGATCCGTATGGGCTCAACGTGAGCCGCCTGGACTCGGCGGGCGGATGGTTGGCGGCTCCCACGGACATTGTCCGGTTCGCCATGCATGTGGACGGATTCTCGGCCGATTCCAACATCTTGAAGCCGGAAACCATCGCCGTGATGACGACCGGCACGACCGCGAATCCCCATTACGCAAAGGGCTGGGAGGTCAACCAACGCGGCACTTGGTGGCACATCGGTGACCTCCAGGGATGTTCCTCGGTGTTAGTTCGCGCCTCGACCGGATATTGCTGGGCCGCATTCATGAACACACGACGTATGAAGCCCGATATTCGGTTTAGTCTCGACCGCATGATGTGGGACATGGTCCGAAGCGTGAGCGGCTCAAGCTAGGCGGTGGACCTTGGGATGTCCGACAACAGCCGCAATTTGCCGTACTGTCAGCACGATCATGCCGGCGGGCCCCAGCCCTGGTGATTTCGGGCACGTGCCGATGTGGAATATGCCTAGCGATAAGGCCGGTTATTGGATAGGTGCATTCAGGAAGCTGACCAGGTTTCCTGTATCTGCTTCGGTAAGAGAGGGCCATTGGACGTTGAATTCTTGTGTGCGCCGATACATTTTGGGGCCGTCTTTCCACAGCGCGGTGGCGAGGGTAACCAGGGTGAAGGATTTGCCCGGCCCGCGGAGCGCCGGTGCGTGGGGCGTGCCTTCGGCGTGCGATCCGTGGCAGCCGCTGCAGCCCCGCTCGACAAATAAATGATGCCCCCACTTGCGCGGACCCGGACGGCTCAAAATAACCGATACCGTCGAGAAAAGCGACCAGATCCGCAAACTGGCGCCCGTCGAAATCAGGTCGTGGCACGTTCCGGGCTTCCGACGCGCGCCACATCTCGGGAGAGTGGTTCCACATCACGCCGGCGAACTGCACAATGCTGGCCGGGAGTTGCCGCTCTGGACCGAATGCAGGCCCGATCCGGCCTCCCTTTCCCTTCACCGAATGACAAGCAATGCAGGACTTGTCTTGAAAAACCTTCCAGCCGCGCTCCGGGCTGGCTGGCAGCAGCGCAGTTTCCCGCCGGGGCCGCCGGAAATTTCGCGAACGTAGGCCAGCAGATCGTTCATCTCGTGGCCTTCAAACCTCGGCCACGGCGCGCCCAGTTGCTGCATCCGCATCTCCATCTTCGGAGCATGATTCCACAGGGTCTGCGCCCACACGATGGGGGTGTCGACGCCCTTCATAGCCGAGAGGGTCCGGTGCGAGACCGCTGGCCGTTCCCTGCTGGCCGTGGCAGCGCACGCAACCTTTGGACGCGAACAGGCGCTCGCCACGGCGCTCATCACCGGGCTCGTCCACATATCGCGCCGTGTACAGGAACGCAAACAGATTGGCCATGTCCTCGTGATCCAGGTCGGGGTAGGCGATTTTCTTGGCGCGCATGCCTTCCCACATTCGCGGCGCGTGGTTCCACATGGCGCTCACGATCTGAGTAACGCTCGACTGCGGTGACCGGTTGAAGCCCAGGTCAGGCGCCGAGTTGCCCCCTTCCCCATTGACAGCGTGACAACGCGCGCAACCCTTCGTTTCGAAGAACAGTGTAGCGCCCTCGTGTGGATCTCCGACCCAGGAAACTGCTCCACCGCGCGGGTGAATTCCTGTAACGGTCCCTCATGAGCGCGCCCAGCATCAGAGTGAACAGTGCCAACACGCCCCATGTCCGCAAGGGGCTGCCTAATTTCAATTTCAAAGGAGATCTCATTTTGATCCTCCAAGCATCCTGAGACATGCAGCCAAGTAGGGGATCCGGCGTTCACCTTCACTGTGTAACCGCAAGGCACCATCAGGTTTGATTTTCCGCCAGGTTCCTTGACTTGGGATTCCGATTACACGCCTTAAGGCCATCCCCTCCTCACGAAGCGCCGCAGCAAACAGCGCAGTAACGCTCCACCCAGGCTTTCCATTTGGGAATGCCGGACAGACAGATAACGTATACACCTTGTCGCCTCCCGATGCAAGCGTATCGGTATCCGCGCTCCCCGCGCATGGTCACGCCGGCTGCCTCGGCAACGAGCTCGCCGCGTGGCACCGACTATCCGGTTCTTTCGCTTGCTGTCCCTGCCGTTCCGAGGTAAGGTCTTCATGGCTACCGATATTGCCCATTAAGGGGTTCAGAATGAATGAGTTAACCGTAGTTGACAAAGCAACGGAATGGCCGTTGTCCGGCAGCGTGAGGAGGTCTTCCAGTTCTCTGGGATCGAACCCCGTGAGCGACAAGTCGAAGTCGGCCGCGGCGAGTTCCTGTAATTCCAAGGAAAGGAGTTCGTCACCCCAATCGGCCCAGGTAACCGACCTGTTCACCATCAGCCGGAACGCCTTGACCTGGGCGTCTGTCCACTCGTCGTACAGAATCACGGGAATTCCGGTTGTGTCGCCGCCGGGCCATGATCCCAACTTGCGCGCTGCCTTGATCCGGAGGTGGCCGTCCACCACCGTTCCGTCGCTGCGGGCGAGCACCGGGATCTTGAAACCGAACTCGCGGATGGATGCGCACATCCGGACCGTGCACGGGGTGGGTTACCGCTTCCTGCCCGTAGGATCCCGTGAAGTTCCGCAGCAGATTCGGCGCCGGTTGAACGCCGGCCTCACGGCCGTTGGGTCAAACTGTAATCATGATCGATCTCTGGACGCTCGGCGGCCTCTCTTGGCGGGAACTATTCAAACGAACCGTAAAGGAATCGTGGGAAGATGAGGTGTTCGGCCAAGCCGCTCGCCTCGCCTTCTACCACTTCCTGGCTCTGTTCCCGGCGCTGCTCCTGGCTGCAACAATACTCGCGCGATTCTCGGGAACAGGCTCCGATCTTCTCAAAACGCTGGAATCCTTACTCGGCAGCGTTCTTCCGGCGCGCGCGTTTGAAATGGTAACGGGCTTTTTCGCCGAGATCAGCAAAGGCGCCGCACGGCACACAGTCTGGTTCGCGATGTTTGGATCCCTGTGGGCCGCCCTAAACGGCACCTGGGCTGTGATGTCGGGACTCAACGCAGCCTACGAGGTTGAAGAGCAGCGACCGTGGTGGCAGGTCACGCTTACTGGCGCAGGCCTGACCATCGCGCTTGCGGTGCTCGGGTTTACCTCGCTTGTTCTTCTCTTCTACGGCCGGAAAATGGAGGCCGCGATCATGCAGCGCATCGGCGTTTCGAACGGTGTTTCTGCAGTGTGGCAGGTTGCGCAGTGGCCCATTCTCGCAGCGATGTTGCTGATCGCCTTCGCCCTGGTGTACCGCTTCGGTCCGAATCTTTCCGACAGAAAAATGCGCTGGAGCACGCCGGGCGCGGTTATCGCTGTGATCCTCTGGCTGTGTGCGTCCGGACTGTTCCGCGGTTATATGGCATATCAGGCATCGAAATACGACCAGGCGTACGGTTCCGCCGGAGCTCTTGCCATCCTGCTCCTATGGTTTTACTTTACAGGCGCCGCCATTCTAGTCGGAGGTGAGGCAAATTCCGAGATCGAGAATGCCGCCGAGCAGCACGGTCACCCGGATGCGAGCCGCCCCGGAGAACGCCGTCATGGCGGGGTTCCCCCAGATCGCGTTTGAATCAGCCCCTGATTCGTGCGAAACAGGTTTGAGCGTGCTGCGATAGGTTGGTCTGCTACGATCAGCCGTGGCTCTGAAGGTTCACGAGCCGGCTGGGCGAGAGCCGACGCCAGGCGATCCGCGAAGCGCAAATTGGTGCTGCGTGTTGGGGACGAGAACGGGACCTTCCGGCTCCGGCTCTCCGTTTGTCTATACCGCGCCGGCATTTGGTTAACAAGCAATGGGACGCGCTTCTCGTGGGCCGCCGCCCAGCATAGCCGGCCGATCCGGGAACTCCGGGGCCACCCCTGCGGAAGTGGATATCTCGCCCCGCTCCGTTCCGCAAATCGGGAATGCGGACTTGCTCGCCGCGGGCTTGCGCTACCATCAAGAGTTGATAAGACTGCTCGAAAGCGAACGCATGGGCGCATTGCCCGAGCAGCGAAAGGGGCAATGCAAAAACTCGACAAATCTCGAAGCAGCAGGAGGGCTCATGAGCGACCGATTGGAGTTTGACATTGTCTGTCCGAACAACCACAACCAGACACTTACGTTCAGTCACGGAGAATTCGAAGAAGCGCTCAAGTCCGGCGCGTTGGTCTTCCACTGTAACACTTGCGATACGGACTGGACTCCAACCAGTGATGAAATCGCCGGTGTTCGGAAGCAATTCTCGGAGGAACCTTGACCCACTCGTTTTGCTATTCTCGGAGCCTTCCTGCCGCTCCACGCCCGCAGGCGTGCGGCTGGCCGACGCGATCAGCCAGGCGATTGACACCGAGGTTCAGCAGTAGCAGACTATAGCAGTGCGCTGGATTCTCAGTGTCTTGAGGGCGATTCCGCTGACGCCATGGTGGGTGTACGCCCGGCGCCAGCGAAACCGGCGCGAGATGCGGGAACACCTCCGCCGCTATTACGCGCAGGGACAGTAGGACTTCTTCACCCTTCACGCCAGCGATGCCGGCGGGCGGGTTCGACGCCAGCGCCCGTCGCCCGTCGCCGCAACCGCCAGCAGGCGGATGGCCGACACGAATCGACGATGGTGCGCTGTGAAAGACCATGGCCTTCATCCGCCGCGAGGGCGCACGCCGCGCGGCGCGACCGTCACCACCCGCCTTGCCGCCGGATCGGCGCGCCAGCCGCCGCGACTCTCCGGCGGCCACAAGTTACAGCGCGGCGGCGTAATGCCGAATTCGGCCCGACGCTATTTCTTGCAGGAACCCTTGGAATCTGCGAGTTAGGTGTGAAGCGCTCGTCATGCGGAGGAAGGTTATGCGCGGCATAATGCCGAATTCGCCCCGCCCGCTAGTTTCGCAAGAACCCTTGCACGTTCGAGTTTCGGGTGAAAGCGCGCACCGAACGTACCGCGTAATGCCGACCTCCAGGCGCCTGCATCAACCGCACGGCGTAATGCCGAATTCGACGCACGGCAGGCGTAGTCGGGGACGACAGGGGTCCAACTTTCAGAGTGGGCTGAAGTGGAAGGTCGACCAGATTTATCCCGAGCGGTGGTTGCTGCGCTCACCGCCAAGGCAGCGGCCTGATGCCGGCGGCCAGTTCCGGCGCCGGCAGCCCGTTGTCCGTCGCCGCGGGCGCCAGCGG
Source organism: Bryobacterales bacterium (assembly GCA_003132865.1). The sequence continues at coordinate 3,602 of PKYZ01000679.1, read as the reverse complement.
GCGGATGGCCGATGCGATCGGCGACGGGACGCTGTCCGAGACCAGGGCCTTCATAGGCCGCTAGGGAGAACGCTGGCCACTGGATGTGCCCCCCCGACGTCTGCGCCGGGGGATCGATCACGGCAAGCGTCGCGATACGGCTCCGGGCGAGCGGCAGGACATTTGCAGTCTCGTTCGCCGTTTGCGAAAGGCACGCCAGGCGTAGCGGTGTTGTCCGGGCATTCCCTATCTGGTTCGGCCTTTGCGTTGCCGCGATGTGCCGGCCGGTTCTACAACGAGTCTGAGTCCGACCGCCTTCATGATTTTCCTTAGGCTCGCATGCGTGGGATTGCCAGTCTCGGAAAGCATCCGGTACAACATCTGCCGGTGCATACCGGCTTGTTGGGCCACCGCGGGTATTCGGCGCGCCTCTGCCACATCCCGCAGAGCCAATAGAAACAGGCTGTCCGAATCTTCCGCCGCCGCATTCAAATACAGCGCCGCCTTCTTTGGATCGATCAAATCTCTCAGCAAATGCTCTCGCACGTGCTTCGCTCGCCTCGACTCTGGTTGTTTTGTCATTTGCAAGTGATTTTAACCTACACCTTATGGGAAAGCTGGCAACCGAGTTGTCCAGTTCAGACTACGCCCGCGCGCCTGGCGCCGGACGTGTGCGAGGGTAGTGTCCTACTTTAGGACACTACCTGTGCGAGCGGTAGGCCGCGCGCGACACGCGCCGGCGCCGGTGCCCCTTCCACGATGCCCCACCGGCCATCCCGCCGATTCGACGTGGCACATCGTGAGCACCGCCCGCCTCGGACCGGCGCAGCCCGCAGCCCAGGAGCACGGCTGGCGCTTCGCGCGGCCTGATGCGGGCGGGCGGTTGGCGCCAGCAGCGCGTTGTCCGGCGGCGCTACCGCCACCGGGCGAATGGCGGACATGCGGATGGTGTCGCAGGCACCCTACCGACCGACAGCTCTGACGTACTCGCGTCCCATGCGGCGACTGTCGCCTCCGGCGTGAATCCGCCCGAACAGCGCCCATCGGTGAGCGGCGCCACCGCGCACCGGCGCAGCGCACGGCCGAGCAGCACGGCGATTATGGCGGACGCTGATCGACTTCGCGCCCTTCACGCGGGCGATGCCGGCGGCCAACGAGCGTGACGCACTCGGGCGCGCGGCACCACCCGCCGCGCCCCGTCGCGCCGGCAACCCGCAAGACGCGCGAAGAAGCACGGTCGGAGACCGCTGGCGCGGTGCGTGCCGTCACCACACCGACAACTACGGCGTATGCGTGCATCGCGCTGCGATCAATCAGGGCGCTCGAAGGCGCAGGGACATCCGCAGTGTAACGATGCCGCTAGCCGGCAGCGCGATCCCGGCGCCATCCTTGCCGATCGGGATTTCACGTCGATCGTCCTCGACGGCGTTGGTCTCCCAGACGCGCTCGACCTCGAGCAGGCGCGAACCGATTTGCAGGGTGTGGGCCCGGCCGGAAGTCTCCAGCAGCCGCAAGACATAACCGCGACCATCCTCGGCGGGCTTGAATGTCTCGATCTCAAAGCCGTCGCCCCCCACGCTGAGAAAGGCGGCTTCGGAAGCGGGCAAGGAGCCGCGCGCGCCCACCGCAAGCCTGTTTCGGGACGCAAAGATAATGAGCGGAGATCCGACGGCTGGAGACCTAACCTATTCGAGGGGCCGGGAGGTTTTGATCTGGCGCGGAGAAAGGTTCAACCGCGTATCACCAGAGGACTACACGCGCGCAACGCCACAATAAAGGCGTCGTGGAGCGCATATCGGGTAAGCCGGCTCTATCGCTCACGCCCATTTCGGTCCCACCCGCGGGCCCCATCCGTTCCTTCTTCGCCTACTGGATCACCGTGCTGGCGGCTGGCGTGTTCATCTTCTGCTGCGTGCTCGCCCTGCAGGGCTTTGCTGCGCTGTTGCTTCCCCGGCGATGGNNTCGTGGATTCCGTCGTATTGGTTCGTTGGCCTGTACCAACAGTTGAGCGGCTCGCTGCACCCCGCGCTAGCGCCATTCGCGCGGCGCGCGTGGGTCGGTCTGGCGACCGCCGTTTGCGCCACGGCGATGGCCTATGCGGCTTCGTATTTCCGCACGCTGCGTAAAATCGTCGAGCAGCCCGATATCTCCCCCGCCTTCAGAAGCGGTTGGCTGCCTCACTTCGGAGGCTCATTCGAAACCGCCATCGTGCAATTCAGTATTCGAAGCCTGCTGCGCAGCCGCCAGCACCGCATGATTTTCGCCTTCTACCTGGGCATGGGTTTGGCCTTGGCTATTCTGTTTTTAAATGCTCCACCGGAACTCTCGGGCCCGGACGCCGGCGGTCCCTGGGATACGCTTTCCGTCCCGCTGCTCGCCTCCACGACCCCGGCCTCTTTGGCACGCGCTCCCAGCCCTTGGTCTGCCGCAGCAGAACCTGGGCCTGCTGCCAGATCTGCCGATTAATGATGGCCGCCTGCTCGCCGGGATAGACCTTCCCCTTATGGCGCACCTCGCCGCAGTACAACACGTTGGTCAGCAGCCGCACCAGCCCCGCACGATCGAACGTCTGCCCCACGTGCGGCTGACCCTTCCGCGCAGACTCATGATCTGGGTGATCCGCGCGCGCGAAACCCCGCCCAGGCGCGCCAAATCCGCGTAGTCCCGCACCGTGCCTTCCTGCAGCAGGCCTTCGAATCGTACGGCCAACGCCAGCAACCGCGTAATCCGCGGCAGCCGGGCCGCGGTGGTCACTGGTGATTGCTCCGGCGCCGGTGGAGACGACCGCATCGCCGCACGGTTCCGAACGGGAACGAGCATGAAAAACAGATCCGAGACTCCTTATATGGTGCGTGCCGTCGATCAGCTTGGTATCGCGGGCCGAGTTCCGTAGCGCTTACTTGCCTCCCCAAGTGCATTTTGGAACATCGCCCATTTGGTTAGCGCGACCCGCCCTTCTTCCAATCCGCCGCTTGTCGATTTCCTCAGGCTGCCTTATCAGTTCTTCCCACATCCGCATCTGCTCCCGCCAGTCGTAACGCTGGGCCACCCCTCGCAGCAGCCGCTCATTCATTCCCTCCTCGGTTGGCGATGACACCGCGGGTAGCGCCAGGATACGCTCCTGGATCACCGGTGCCAGATGCGGCAGACTCATGATCTGGGTGAT
>PKYZ01000679.1:0-413 GCA_003132865.1 Bryobacterales bacterium | reverse complement strand
GCCGCACGGTTCCGAACGGGAATCGAGACCGGCGCGCCGTCCATGCCAGAGGCCAGCACACGCTCACTTCCCCGCGGCAGCCATCATAATCAATCCGCTCCAGAACGCTCGCCAGCCGGCGCCGGCGCGCGCCGCGTTCCAGCGCACTCCAGCCCTGCAGCGCCTCCCGCAACGGCTGCCGTGCGCCGGCTGCGGCCAGTTCTCCTAATCCCGCCAGAATAGCCCCTTCAATGCGCGCCGCCGGGATCGATTGTCCCGGGCAGGACGCCGCGCCTTGCTGCTGGGCCTTCCGGCACACATAGTAACCATACTGCCGCTGCTTCTTGGTCGAGTAGCCGGCCACCATCCGGCTGCCGCACACCCCGCAGCGCAGCAAATCCTGCAACAGCGCCCCCGGCCTCTTTGGCACGCGC
>PKYZ01000589.1 GCA_003132865.1 Bryobacterales bacterium | reverse complement strand
GACTTGTTCAACCTGGCAGGCATTCACGGTCCATCCACGGGTGAGGTGCGTTCGGAGTCCGCCAGTCACGCCAGCTCCCAGGCGTTCTCGGCAAACCTCGCTCGATCAGGCCGAACAAATCCATCCACAATGCTCCGCGGGGGCCTAACGAACTCGCCATAGTATTTCATCTTTATGAATGAGAAGTACAAGAGGCGAAGTGTGTCCCCGAGACTCGCGGTAACTTATGTCTTTTCAATGGTTTTGCGACAGAAACTAGCTAGCTAGCGCGGGATTGCACGCTCGCCAAACCTCTTCGTCGCGCCAGTCGGCATTGTTCGGTGCGGCGTAAATGATCGGGTAGAACGAAGGGTCCTCCGGCACCACCCCGCGCAGAATCTGGTCGGCCAGGTCGTGGACGGCCCAGGGATCACCTCGACGACTTGGCCACAGCCGCTCGAATTCCTCACGCCACCCCGCAATATCGGTGGAATGCTGCGATCGATCAGGGCGATCGAAGGCGCAGCGACATCCGCAGTGTAACGATGCCGCTAGCCGGCAGCGCGATCCCGGCGCCATCCTTGCCGATCGGGATTTCACGTCGATCGACCTCAACGGCGTTGGTCTCCCAGACGCGCTCGACCTCGAACAGGCGCGAACCGATTTGCACGGTGTGGGCCCGGCCGGAAGTCTCCAGCAGCCGCAAGACATAACCGCGACCATCCTCGGCGGGCTTGAGTGTCTCGATCTCAAAGCCGTCGCCCCCCACGCTGAGAAAGGCGGCTTCGGAAGCGGGCAAGGAGCCGCGCGCGCCCACTTTGTCCGTAGCGATCAGTTGCCCGGTCTCCAATGGCGTCAGCACTTCCCGGCCCAGCCGGCTGAGCGCCGCCGCGCTCAAATCGGCTCCGCTGGTCAGGACATAGCGGAAAGTGAACTCGCCGCTTTGCACGCGCGGGAAATTGGTGTGCCAGTAGTTGTTCAAGGCGTAGGCGAAGATGGCCGCCGATAGCGGCTCGAACTTCTCCGGCCAGCGGCCGCGGTTGATGTCGCCAAAAGTGGCCAGCGGCCCGTCTACGGGTATAATCGCGGCGCTCAGTCCGCCGCCGCTCACGCGCGCCCAATGACCGACGGTGAACCACTCGCGGTTGGCGCCGGCCAGCGCGTCGTGGGCCGGGTTCACCGTGCCCGCCTGTCCCTCGTACTCGAACTGCGGGTCCGGCGCGGCGAACGGGAAGGCGAAGTAGACGGCCTCCTTTTGGTTGACCGGCTCCTTCTGTACACGATTCACGAACTCGATCTTCTTCTCCGCGTTGTACAGGCGGATCTCGGTCGAGATCTCACGCGCGTTCAGTCCGGCGAGCGTGTAGCCGATCGTCTGGCCCCACGGCGTCGCGTGCACCGTGGCCACGGCGCCGCCCCCTGCCGGAGTGATCCTCAATTCGGCATTGGGCAGATGGTCGCGCATGTAAACCAGGCGGGTGCCGTCACCCCCGGATACGTACAAATACTGGTTTAAGAGGTACGGGCTCTTGGCGTCGACGATTTCGCGATGCATCTGTTTGTCAAAGATGCTGGTCACTCCGCCGCGCCCCGGATCGACGGTGACGCGATAGAAGTCGTTCTCAACCGTATTGGCCGTTTTCAGATCGCGTCCCTGTTCCGCCGCCGGCGCGCCAGCCGTTGACGATTTCAACCGGTAGACCCGGTAACCCAAAGCCGGCACATGTTCCGCAAGAAAGCGGACGCGCCGGTAGTCCCCGCCCATGTGCACCGGCTCGGCCGCCACTGGCTTACCGGCCGCCTCCAGGAGTTCCATTCCGGAGTCGAGATCGACCTCGACCAGGGCGTCGCGTGCATGCCCCAGTGAGTTGAAAACGACCAGCGCCGGCGGCTCGACGCCGATCCGATCGAGCAGGCGGCTCATCGACTCCTGGGAAATCCAGTAGGCTTGTTGGCGCGCATCGGTAACGTAGAAGCGCTTGGTCTCGATCTGCCGCACGCTCTGCTCGCTATGTGGCCGCGAGTATCCGCCCCAGGAAGTGTAAGTGTGTTCGGCGTAGAGCACGAGGTCTTGCCACAGCTTGTGCAGGCGATCCAGCGGCGCGGCGAATTGCGGCTGCAGTTGCGCGGCCACCGATGCCAGGGTCTCCACCGCCGCGGCGCGGCTCTCGGTTTCGCGATATCCCGCGGCAAACCGCGCGTCCGTGCCGATGCCGTCTTCCCAATACGGCCCGAAGTCGCCGCGGACGGTTTCGAGCTTGTCCCCGAACTCGCGCTCGATCGCCTGGAAGTAGTCGCGGAATGTCGCCAACTGGAGCCTTGGCCAGGCGTATTTCGCGTTCCAATCCTGCACGAACCTACCCTCGCCGGGAACCAGATCGGTGTTCTCGAGCTGGCTGCCGAACATCAGCAGCTTGTCCGGCAGGTAGCCCGGCTCCTCGTAGGTTTGAAACAGCGCCGGCAGACCCTCGCGGCAGCCCGCCTCCCGCGGCGGCAGTCCGCACACGAACCACAACTGCGAATACTGCCGCGTGTAGG
>PKYZ01000202.1 GCA_003132865.1 Bryobacterales bacterium | reverse complement strand
GCTGATTGAACCATCCCTGCGCGAGTCTCAGCAGCAGCGTGCCGGAGGGATTGAACACGTCCACGTAACCGCCGGCCCCTGGCGCAGCCGAGAAGGTCACGTAGATCTTTGTCCCGATGGCCTGGATTCCATACGGCGTATAACCAGCCGGAATGCTGGGATCCTGGAACGCCCCCGCGGCCAGAGTGATGCGGCTGAACCCGGTGGTGTAGGCCTCCACCTCACCGGCGCTGTTGGCTGCATAAATCGTCTGCACGGTGCCGTTCTTCGCCGTCGTGCAACCCGTGTAAACTGACCCCGAGTTCTTTACCTTGATGACTGCGCTCGTCCCCCCCGTCCATCGTGAGATGGTTCCGTCCAGAGTAACAAATATGAATTCTGGGCCGAGAGCGACGGTGCCCGTGGGAGTACCAGCTCCCGTGCCGGTGGCTGGCGGGATCGTCACCACCAGAGACTGAATCGCTCCAGCGCCGTTATACAGCGTCGAAACGCCTTTGCCGTTGTCGGAGGCCCACCAGTATGAGCCCGCGCTGCGGGAGAGACCCCAGGGATTGACCAGGTGCGGGTCCGTGAACGTCCCCATTCCCGGAATGTCCGAGACCAGATTGGTCTGAGTGTAACTATTAGTGGTTGTATCCTGCGCGCTCGCGCCCATCGATGCTAGTAACACAATCGTCAATATGTAAACGTTTTTCATTCGTATTCTCCAGCGTACGTAGTTGAGCTTACGCGGTGCTGTGAGCCGAGTCAATGAAAATAGGCCGCGCGCAGCGAATTTAACAGCTTATAATTTAGAAACAAGTGAAAACATTTTTTGTCGGATCGTTGGCTTTCTTGCTGGTGGCGGCGCCGGCGGCGGCCCCACAGAGCTTCTCGCCCACTCCGGAAGTGTCTCGTGCGCTGGCCTCCATCTCCGTCGATTCCCTGCGTGGCAACTTATTCTTTATCGCCGCGGATCTGTTGGAAGGGCGCGACACGCCCTCGCGCGGACTGGACATCGCGGCGCTCTATATCGCGGCGCAGTTCCGCCGGGCGGGTCTCGAACCAGCCGGCGACGACGGATACTTTCAGACCGCGAAAATGCTACGCATCGCGCAGGCCGCCGAGGGTTTCGAACTGCGCATGCAAAGCGGCGCGCGGATGCTGGCAGTTTCGCGAGACCGGACGACAGTGGTGAGCCGGCAGCCGCTGGAGCTTTCCGGCGCGCCGGTATACAAGATCGCGAATGCGGCGGACCTGCGACTCGCCGGCGTGAAGGGGAAGGTCGTAGAGTGCGCGCGTCCGATTACCCAAGCGGCGGCAGCGCTGCAGCCTGCCGCCTTTCTGGAAGCGGCGGATGACGATAGGGGGCGGGCGGCGCCTCGCTTGATCGATGCGGACAAGGAGCGGACCCTGTTCGGCGGCGTTCCGCGGCTGATCGTGCGCGACCCGGAAGCCGCGAAGCTTCTGAGAGAGGCGAAGGCCGGCGAGACTGGGATTACGGTTTCGATCAAGCTGCCCGCGCCCACCGTGGCGCCCGTGACGGTGCGCAACGTGGCTGGGTTGCTCAGAGGGTCGGACTCTGCGTTGCGCAATCAATACATCCTGCTCACGGCGCACTACGATCACCTCGGCCGCAGCAGCGCCGGCGAAGTCTTCCCCGGGGCGAATGACGATGGCAGCGGAACCGTGTCGGTGATCGAGATTGCGCAGGCGCTGGCCCGTTTGCGGGTGCATCCCAAACGGAGCATCGTGTTTATGACGTTCTTTGGCGAGGAGGAGGACGGGCTGGGATCGCACTACTACACGCGCCATCCGCTGTTTCCCCTGGCCAAGACTGTGGCCGACTTGAATCTGGAACAGGTGGGGCGCACCGATTCGAGCGCCGGTCCGGAGATTTCAAATGCCACTCTGACGGGCTTCCTGTACTCCACCGTGGCGCACACACTGCAGCAGGCAGGCGAGCGGACCGGCGTCAAAGTATATGAGACGCCCAACGGCGACGAGTTCTTCGACCGCAGCGATAACCAGACGTTTGCGGAGCACGGCATCCCGGCGCACACCATCGCGGTGGCGTTCGAGTTTCCCGACTATCATGCAACGGGCGACGTGTGGCAGAAGATCGATTACGGCAATATGGCCAAGGTGGACCGCATGATCGCGCTAGGGATCGTCATGCTGGCGGACAGCCCTGGCCCGCCCCGGTGGAACAGCGAGAACCCGAAAGTGGGGCGGTATTTAAAGGCGAGGTAGTGGGGCAGCCAATCTTGGCTGCAGGCAGGATTGCCTGCCCCACTAAAGCAGGATACCGCGTGGCTTGGGCGTATAGCCCGGGAAGACTTTGCTCAAATCCTGGTTTCCCATCTGGCCTCTGACCAACTCTCCCAATACATCGCGGAAATCGGTGGTCAAAGCGAGGTCCCGCGCCTCATAGAGTTGCTCTGGTTCGAGGCCGGGCCACTTGCCGTACACTTTGCCACCGCGCACGCCGCCGCCCATCAGGAACATGCAGTTCGCGTGGCCGTGATCGGTGCCGCGGTCGCCGTTTTCGCGCGCGGTGCGGCCGAACTCCGACATGGTGACCAAGGCGACGTCCTGCCTGCGGTCGCCCAGGTCCAGCCAGAAGGCGGCCAGCGCCTGGCCGAAGTCGGCGAGTCGCGTGGCCAGTTGGCCCTGCGAAGCGCGCGCGCCCACCTCGTTGACGTGATGATCCCAGCCGCCCACGTCGGCGAAGGCCATCTCCACGCCCACGTCGGCCTTGATGAGTTGCGCGATCTGGCGCAGGCAGTCGCCAAAGCGGCCTTTGGGATAATTGGCGCCGGCGGCCGGTTCGTAGTGCCGCTTCTGAATGGACTGGAGCAGCGACACCGCTTCGAATGTTTCGCGGCCGGCGGCGTGCAGCAGCGGGTCCCGGCTATCGGCATAGAGCGTCTGGAAGGCGCCGGACGCCTCCGCGTTGCGGACCTGGAAATCGTTCAGGTTCTGTACGGCGACCACGGGGTTGGCGCCGCGCATGGCGCGCGGTAAAACGGGACCCATGGCCACGGCGCGCACCGGAGAGACGGTCGCCGCCGCACGCGGCAGGGCCCGGTTCATCCATCCGTCGGCGGTGGCTTTCAGCCCGGGGGTGGCCGATTCCATGAAGTCCTGCGCATCGAAGTGCGAGCGGGTCGGATCGGGAGATCCGGCGGCGTGCACGATCGCCAGGTGCCCGTCATCCCAGATCGGCTTGAGCGGAGCCAGCGCCGGGTGCAGGCCGAAAAAGCCATCCAGGTCTATAGCGGCGTCTTCGCTACGCGCCGATGCTTCCAAAGGCCGCGGCACGGCGATGGTGGGCCGCATTTCGTAGTATCGCTTTTCCGCGTGCGGCACCACGATGTTGAGACCGTCGGCAGCCCCGCGCTGGAAGATGGCGACCAGGATTTTCTTGCGCGGCGAGGGAGCGTCGGCGGCGTACAGCGCGCGCTCGAGCCGGTTGATGGCGTGCTCGGCCTTTTGATCCTTCGAGATGGGCTCGCGAAATAGAGCGGCGGCTTGGGCGGATGCTTCGGCATGCTTCCTGGCGTAAAGGGAAATGCCGGTAAGGAGGCAAATGCTCAAGCCGATTAATGCGGCCGGGGGTAATTTATTAGACATCACTGTAATACATGTATAAACGCCGACCAGGGCAAGGAGTTGCGCCGGTAGTGGGTGAGTCTGGCTGTGGGGCAGGATTGCTGGCGAAATAAACACAACCGCGTGCTTGCGCGCGGCTCTCCGTACCACACCCGTTCGGAGCCGGGCCCAGAGGGCGCCCCGTCAGGGAGCGGATGCGCAATCACTTATGGCGTTCTGTTTAGTGCTAAGGGCCTATCATGAAATAACTGTGCCATTCTTGTGGGGCAGCCAATCTTGGCTGCAGCCGNNTGGCACAGTTATTTCATGACAGGCCTTAACGGAGATGGCTTGCACATCGACCGCTACGGCTTCTCAACCCCCGGTTACCCGGCAGAGGACGGCTGCGGCAGGCGGAGCCGATTCGACCACGCCAGGTCCGGAGCCGCACCGCTACCCAATCTTGCCGGACCGGAGTCTTGCCTACCCGTCCAGGCAAACGGGAATCAGAGGCTCCACGGCATCACTTGCCGCGAGCCGATGCTCGTGATCGCCACGTCTCCATCGACCACCGTGCGGATCTGACCGAGCAACTGGTCGACCACGATGTGCAGGTTCAAGTTCGGCGATCCGTCGCTAAAGATCAGTTGCATGGTCCCGGTACAGTTAGAGTTCAGCGTGTAGGTTCCCGTCGCGGAACGCCACTCTTCCGTAGGGACTTGACCGTTGTGCACTACGTGGTCCACTTGGGTCAGCCCGCCGTTGCCGCCATAGGTCGTCAACGCGACACCCGCCACCGGTCCGGCGGTGGGGCCGGCCAAAATCTGTCCCGTAAGCGTGAAACCGTAGTTTCCAGAGAGACTTGCCAACGAGCATCCGGGAGCGGCCTGTGCCTGTAATGAAGCGCATCCGCAAAGCATCGTAGCGGCAAGCAGTACCTTAGTTCGATTCATCGTTTGTTTCCTCATTTCATTCCATCCTTTCACGATCCGGCGTCCCTACCAGCAACGCCGACCGTGATCTAAAGGAAACATACGCGACCCCCGAGTTTATGTCGATGGCCGCCAGGCTGCGCGCCGCTTGAATGTTTGTCCCCGACTAATGCGCGCGGGATCAAGGACTTACGGCGTTATGTCTCCGGGTCTCGAGCGCCGGAACGAGGCTCTCTGCCGCCATCGGCAGCGGGTGTTATAGTGCTCATAGAGGACTCCCGGTTATGAGCGTCGCCGACGGCAGACCTCACAGGCTCCGTTTCGCTACCTTCGAGGTCGACGCCGGCTCCCGCGAACTCTTCAGACAGGGCCGCAAAGTCAAGCTTCAGGAGCAACCGTTCCAACTACTGGTCGCGCTCCTGGAACGGCCTGGCGAGGTCTTGACGCGGGAAGAGTTGAAGCAGAGGGTCTGGCCGGACGACACGGTCGTGGACTTCGACCGCGGCCTCAATCGCGCCATCAATCGCGTCCGTGATGCTCTGGGCGACTCCGCCGAGAACCCCCGCTTCGTCGAAACGCTCCCCAGGCACGGCTACCGCTTCATCGCTCCGGTTCAGCAACTCGACCTCACGGACGCCCTGCCCGCAATGGATGGTCACACGGCAGGCGTCATCCGCGAGCCACCGGCCGGCCCCGCCTCCCGGACGCGGACCTTCGCCGGCAAGCTCGCCCTGCTCGGGGCCGCTGCCGTCATCGCTGTTGCAGCGGCCCTGCTCTGGAACCCGGGACATTGGCGGGATCGCCTCACTGCGGCATCGCCAGGTCCGCAAATCCGCTCGGTCGCCGTCCTACCGTTTGAAAACCTCTCGAACGATCCCACCCAGGAGTACTTCGCCGACGGAATCACGGATGAGCTCATCACCGACCTCGCCACACTGAACGGCGTCCGCGTGATTTCGCGTACCTCCGTGATGCCCTACAAAGGCAAGCGCCAGCCGCTTCCGGCCATCGCGGGCGCTCTCGGCGTCGACGCCGTGGTGGAAGGTTCTGTGGCACGCTCGAACCAAAGAGTGCGGATTACCGCTCAGTTGCTGCTGGCGCGTGAGGACCGGCACCTTTGGGCCGAGAGTTTCGAGCGGGATATGGGGGATATTCTCGCCGTGCAGCGGGACATCGCCGCCGCGATTGCCCGGGAGATTCGGGCGCATGTTTCACCTGTCGCCGGTTTACGCCGGACGGCGATCAACCCCGCCGCGTATGAGGACTATCTGCAGGGACGCTTCTTCTGGAATCGAAGAAACGTGCCCGATACCCTCACTGCCATCGGTTATTTCGAACGGGCCATCGGGATTGACCCCAACGCGGCGGCGGCCTGGGCCGGTTTGGCCGACTGCTACAACACGCTGTCCGCGGAAGAGCGCGTTCCCAACCAGGAAGAACTCTTCTCCAAGGCTACCGGCGCCGCGGTGCGAGCGCTCGAGATCGATCCGAATCTCGGGGAAGCTCACGCCTCCCTCGGATACACCTATCTTTTCCATAGCTGGGACTGGGCCGGCGCAAAGCGCGAGCTCGATCGGGCTGTCGAACTGAATGCCAGTGATGCCAGCGCCCACGACTGGCTGTCGCACTATTTCATCGCCATGGGGCAGTTTGAAGCTTCTCTCGCTCACAGCAAGACCGCTCTGGAAATCGACCCTCTCGACCCCTTGCGCCGGGCGCATATGGTATGGCATTTCCTTTCGTCGCGCAGGTACGATGACGTCATCAGCCAGAGCCCGCGGCTCCTCCAGGAGGCCCCCAGCCTCACCGGCGTTCTCGTCTTTCTTGGGAAAGCTTACGAGCGGAAGGGGATGCTGACCGACGCGATCGCTACGTTCCGGAAAGCCGTGGATGCGGAACATGGCAGCTCTGTAGCGTTGGCGGATCTCGGCCATGCATATGCCGTTGCGGGCCAACGCGACAGAGCACAAGCCGTACTGGAGCAACTTCTGGCCCGCTCGCGGCGCGAATTCGCTCCTCCGGAGAGTCTGGCGGAGGTCTATTGCGGCCTGGATGACCGCGAACGGGCCATGGACTGGCTGGAGAAGGCGTACGTTGCACGGGCGCCCGATCTGATCTATGCCGGCGTTGATGCGGTGTGGGATCCTCTGCGTGCGGAAGCGCGATTCCAGGCACTGCTTCAGAAGCTGCGACTGCCCGCCAACCAGGTTCGTAGCCGCGCAAGTCTGAGAATCCATCTCTCAGATTTTGGGGCCGCAGCCGGGCTGATCTAACATTGTCACCAGGGTTCTGCCCGGGGTTTTCAAGGGGTGGATCCCCTTGGCTGTCGTTAGTTCCGCAGGCGCAGGAAGAACCAGGCCATGCCGGTTACGAGTAAGACGGAAGCGCAGACAGGTACGGGTTTCAAGGCCGCCATGACTTTTCCCGGATTTCCCAGATAGGAGAATAGCAGCGCGAGGATGGCCTGGCGTAGACGGAAATGCCGGTAAGGAGCTGGGAAGTTGCGGGGGCTACCTGCGCCGTGGCTTGGTGGGGACCCAAAGGGTACCCCGGCTGGCGGCTGTGATTTCTGAACGATCAAAGCCCAAGTCGTTGGAGCTACAGGACTTGTTGGGTGATGGGCGGCAGTGCGCGCTTTGCGCGCCGGGGTCAGGGGTCGGGGGGCTGGGAGCGGGGTTGTGCTTGCAGGCTGGCGCAGAGACAGCGATCGCGTATCCGTCGTGCCTTGGGGTCCGGTTGTCAAAGACCAGAGGGGGCCGGTTGCTAACGGGTGTCGGGGGTGACGGGTACCGTCGCCGGGGCGGCAAAGACCTGGTTGACCCACTTTTGGTGGTGGCACGCGGTCTTCGAAGATTTCGAAGATAATGCCTCCCTCTTCGTCCAGCGTGCGTAGGGGCTCACGTGATCTCCCAGTCGTTACTGAGGAGCGTACCGGCCCCTTTGACGATCGCTCCCGTGAAGTCCCCGCACGTCGCTTGGCTGCCTAACGCGCGTCTCGTTTGTCGATCGACGGGGTCAGTACCGCTACACGATAGCTGCAAGGGGGCATGGATGCCGGCAGTCCACGTTTCACTCCTGGAACGGATCACGACCGATCCTGAGGTGCGGTTCGGCAAGCCGTGCATTCGCGGCCTGCGCATCACGGTTCCAGAGATTCCGGAGTGTCTTTCAAGCGGGGCATCCCAGCCGCAAATCCTGGCCGATTTTCCCCAACTGGAACCTCAGGACTTCCTGGCCGTATACGCTTATGCCGCCGAATTGGCGGCAACGTGCAAGGTCTCCGGAGGATGAAGTCCTCTCCGACGAAAGCCTTTCGCCGAGGCTGGTCGATTGTTGCGCGATCTTTTCCCCGACTCCGAAAGTGCTCTTCGAAACGGGCTTGCTGGCGCAGGCGATCTCAGGATTCTCGCGATTTCGAAGGAGCTGTTGCGCCGGTCTCTGGCGCCAATGTGGTCATACTCCGTTCATGCAATTATCCAAATGAGGTTGCTATGAGGTGCTTCGGCGCAATGCCATCCGTTGCTGAACTGCCCGGTTCCCAGGCACTTGATCATCCTCGACCGGTAGCTCCTCCGGCGACGCACGGCAGAGCCGTCACCTGGCCCTCTAACGCCTGACCTACCGTCTTGTACCACATCGCGGTAAACCGCAAACTGGCGTCGAGAGGGGCGGCCTGGGAGGCCGCCGCAGGCCGAGTCGCAGGCCGAGGGCCTGCCCACAAGCAAACCGACACACTACCTTAGCTCCGCAGGCGTAAGAAGAACCAGGCCATGCCGGTTACCAGTAAGACGGAAGCGCAGACAGGCACAGGTTTCAAAGCCGCCAGGAGCTTTCCCAGATAGGAGAATAGCAGCGCGAGGATGGCGATCAGCGCGATCTCCGCGAGCACCGCGCCGGCGAGCACGTACGAGGCGCGGTAACCGGTGGTGCGCAGAAACAGCTCGAAGTAAAGGCCGTGAAAGGCGCCTAAGGCCGCCACAATCAACCAGCGCATACCAGCCTTCGGCAAAACCAGAATCTCCACCGCGAGGTAGGCGATGGTCAGGCCGGCGGCGGCTTCCACAAAACGCGCGGGCGGCTGCCATGCCGTCAACGGAACGACGATTGCGGCGGCGATCTGGCCGGCCAGAAACATTCCGGTTAACAGGATCAATTCGCGGCGGCTGCGCGCGGCCAGCACCAGGCTCGCGAGAAACAGAATCTGCGCGGCGCCGCCTAAGGCTCGCAGGATGCCGCCGCCGGCCTCGGTCACGGCGGTTTCCAGGGCGGTGGGAGGGCGGAAGCGGAGCGTCGCGCGGGGAAACGAGATATCGAACAAAGCCTGATCGTGTTTGCCGCCGTTTTCGACGCGCAGCAGGTGAACATGGTTCGGCACGGTGACCGCGTGGAATGTGCATTCGACATCCAGGCTATCCACCGGAGCGGCGAATTCGTAATCCGCCGCACATACGTAGGAGCCGTGCGCGGCATCCTCGCGGCAGGACTTGTTCAGCAGTTGCGCCTGCCGCCCGCCGCTTGAGAAAACGATATGCGCGAAAAGCGACTGCGAGGGACTCGCGACATGCGGCATTTCGTACAGAGGCAGCCGGAACTCGTAGTGCGCCAGCGTTCCGCGGATGGTCAGATCGCCGGAACTCATGCTCATGACGTGCGCGAGTGCGTGGCAGGCCAGGAGGACGAATCCGGCCAGGGCTCTCATGCGGGTGCGTCGGGCACAGCGTGGACCTGTCCCGCGGCCAGGCGCTGCTGCCGGATGCGCCGGTAAATGATACGGATGAAAGCTAGCACCGGTACGGAGAGGAACGCGCCCGGAACGCCGGCGAGCTCGGCGCCGGCGAAGACTCCGAACAGCACCAGCAGCGGATCCAATTGCGTGCCGGCGCGCATCAACAGCGGAGACAAGAGGTAGTCCTGGAAGAGGCGGTAGACGACCAGGAATGCAAGCGCGCCCAGAACCGGTCCGCCGGTCACCGCGGTAACGATCACGATGATGGCGGCGGCCGAGACGGTTCCGATCGTCGGGATGAATTCGAGCGTTGCCGCCAGCGCCGCGAGCAGGATGCTGAACGGTACTCGCAGAATGCTGAAGAAGATGGAGTAAGACGTGAAGGTGGCCAGCGACAGTATCAGGAGGGCGCGCATATAGTGGGCCAACAAGAGGTTCACATCGGCAAGCAGGTCGTCCATCATGGCCCGCCGCCGGTCATCGTCGATCATCTCCAGGAAGCGCTGGCGCATCTCGTAGCCATCTTTTAGGAAGAAGAAGCCGAGAATGGGAACGATGACCACATACGCCAGGTTACTGGCCACGCTGAGTATCTTGGCGCCAGCGCGCGGCAGAGAGGAGATGATATCGCCGGAACTCCTGGCGAGTTGCTCTTTCACCTTCTGCACGATTTGCACTTTGAGGGAGTTCATATCGGCGGAAACGGAATCGCTCGGCTGCTCAAACCTGGTGAGCAGGGCGGGCATAGATCTGGCCAGTGCGTTGGCCTCTTCGACGGCGCGGGAACCGATCTGGGTGATGCCGACGAAGAGTACCGCGACGAAAATCGCGTAAGCGATGGCCAGTGCGGGAGTGCGCGTGCGTTTGCCGGGCAGAAAGCGGTCGATGACGTTCACCAGCGGCGCGAGTAGATATCCGAACAGCAGCGCCACGATGAACACGAACACGGTGGTGCGCATCAGGTACACCAGCCAGAGGAGCAGCAACACGAACGCTGCGGTCCAGGTGTAGCGCGCGGCGCGCGCGTCGATGCCGAGCATGATGGCCTGTAGGCATTCTAACGTGGCGCACAGCCTGTGGGGCAAGTTGTCAACCTGCAGGCCGATTGTTAATCGGCCCTTCCGCCGGCTGGCGCTTTAACCCGCGGGCGGCGTCGCGGTGGACGGCGGCGCGACCCGTTCCACGCGCACCCGGGCGATGCGATTGCGCTCCATCTCGAGGACGGTGTAACGCCTCCCGCCATATTCCACGTGTTCGCCGGCATGCGGGATACAGCCGAGCCGGTACAGCAGGAATCCCGCGAGCGTCTCGAATCCGGCTTCGGCGGGAATGTCGATGCCGTACTCGGTTTCGAGGTCGCGAATGCGGGTGGCGCCGTCGAGTTCAACTTCGCTCGATTCCGAGCCGGCGGGCCCGCCGGTGTGCGCCTGGCTCTGCTCGTCGTACTCGTCCTGAATGGGCCCGACGATCTGCTCCAGCACATCCTCCACGGTGAGGAGTCCGGCGATGGTACCGAACTCGTCCACTACCATGGCCATGTGGGAGCGGCCCTGCTGGAACTCGGCGAGCATTTGCCCGACCGGCTTGGTTTCGGGGACCACCAAGTGCTTGCGCAGCAGACGCCGGATGCGAAACGCCCGGCTCGGCCGGCCCACGCGGATGGCTTCGCGGCGCTCCTCCCAAACCGGGAGCAAGTCCTTGTAGTGCAGCAGGCCGACGATCTGCTCGGGCTTCTCTTCGTAGACCGGCAGGCGCGAGTGCCGATGCTCGATCATGGTATGCAAGACCTGATCGAGCGTGGCGTCCACGGAAACCGAGACGATATCGTTGCGCGGCACCATGATTTCGCGCACGGAGAGTTCACTCAGATCCAGCACGCGGTGGATCATGTCTTCCTGCGCCTCGGGCAGGTAGCCGAGGCCGCGGCTGGAGGTGACGATCAGCTTCAACTCCTCCGCCGAATGGCCGCCGGAGCGATGATGGCCGCCAATGCGCAGCATATTAGTAATGGCCCCGCTGGATTTCTCCATCACCAGCACGAAGGGGAGGGAGATCCGGTAGAAGACCAGCAGGGCGGGCGCCATCGTGACTGCCAGACGGTCGGCGGTGGCGATGGCCAGATTCTTGGGCACGACCTCGCCGACGACCACATGCAGGTAGCTGATGGCTAGAAACGCCAACAGCAAGCTGGCGCCGTGTATGACGCTCGCGGCGGCGGGGCCCCAATCGGGATGGAACAACGAGTGGATGATGCGGAACAGCGTTTCTTCCCCGGCCCATCCGAGTCCCAGGCTGCTGAGGGTGACGCCGACCTGGGTCACCGAGAGCAGCCGCGCAGGATTCGCGAGCAGGTTGAGCGCCGCTTGCGCGCCGGACTGGCCTTCTTCGGCAAGCTGCCGCAGGCGCGAGCTGCGCACGGAGAGCAACGCCACTTCCGCGGCGGCGAAAAAGCCGTTCAGCCCGATGAGCAGCGCCACCAGAATGAGGCGAAATCCCAGATACGATTGGATCATGGACGTGGCCGGGGCCAGAATCTAGTGGTAGCACAGGCTTCAGCCTGTGTGGGTGTGCTGGATTTCACAATTCCGTACTAACCATTTTGCTGGCCGGCGCGTCTGTATAGATAACTCCGTTACACCTGGCGGGCGCATTCACCCGTATCCCCAAGTTTGCGCCCGCATTCATCCAATTGTCATTGTGGTGGGGCAGGCCATCTCAGTGGCGCAGACCCCTGGGCAGACCCCCTTGGTCTGCGCAGGTCCCCCCTGGACCCGCTCGGCGAGCGCAGCTCGCCCAGTGGCTCCGCCTTACGCAGTCCCCCCGACGGGGGCGCACCATCGAAACAGGAAGAAATGGTGGCCGCAAAGAGCGCACCGGTAGGGTAGGAGGATCCAGCGCAGAGCTTGTTCCAAGGCGTTTCGGACGCCCACGCTTCTAAACTGCACGGACCGGCAATGGGGACATTGTGGGGAGAACACGGGCTACCTCCATCATGCGAAGAATGCTGCAAGCGCGCCGGAGCGTGCGTGCTATGGTTGTGGAGCTCGCCAGGCGGCTCCCAGGCCCTCGGTGGAATGCCGGCGCGGCGGCCTTCTCCGCTGAGCGGCCTCGTCCTTAGCCGCGGCGCGGGCGGCCGCGCAAGTACGCATTTCCTCTTCAGTGAAGATGAAGGCTTGCGACTCGCTGGCTTCGTCGCGCCGCTCCAGAACGCTCCGGCACAATAGCGGCAGCTCCTGTATCTGGATGCCGTATCTCCGTATCAGAGCCATATCGGCCCTGACCGTAAATGCCGTCCGAATTCGATCCACCGCGATGCCGTCGAATGCGAACACGCGGCATCCCAAATCCTGAGTGAAGCCCGTAAGAACGAACTGCATCTTTGTGCTCCTTCCAGAACTTCCCTTCAACTCCCTGGCCGGACCTGTCGCGGGCGTCATGGGCGCCTCGGCGAGTGCGGGTTGCAAGTTGGTCCGTACTCGTGAACCAGACGATCCTGCCGGGCCGGCCGCCGCCCCCGATCGCAAACCTCGAACACAAATCCAGCGGGCTTGCTCTGCATGAGAGGCGATTCATACTCGCTCAAATGCGTCAGGAGAGCGCCGCGTATATCGTCGGTTTCGCCGATGTAGATCCATTCGCGCGCATTCGAGATTCCATACACCCCCGACGCCATGGGCGCATACGCCTGGATAGCCAGCGGGGCGAACGGCCGCGGAATCAGATGCTCAAAGGGCATCCGGTATCCTTCGCACGGCGCCTCGCGCGGCTATCGAACGCCGGCTCATGCAGTCGCTCCGTTTCTTTTCGCAATCGGCCCGCCTTTGGCCCGATCCGACATTTGCCGCAGGCGTTCCACTAACTCCTTGCCGACCTTCACCTCGGCTGGGTTGGATTTGTAGCCGGGCAGCCGGGGATCGATGTATTGTCTGCGGAATAGCTGATCCGATGCCAAGGAGGTTAGCAGATCGAGTTCTTCCGGCGTAAGTTTCACGGTGATGACTGTCATTCGGCTGTGCCTATAGTCTGTCGCAATCGCGAGTGGGCTGAGACGCTCACGGTCATGCACGCCATCGCCAGCGAAAAAAGCGCAGTCCCGAATGGACGTGAGACGGCCAATGCTGGCAGACTGAAGATGAAGGCGACGATGAGGAAAGTTACCGTCGTGGTGTGCTTGATTCCCGCAGGCTTCCGGCGCGCGTCAAACATGGCAACCTCCCCAGTTGTCGGTACTCTAAGAAGTGGGAATCAGATCGTCTGACTTAGTTCAGATGATCCGCGAGTGGGCATTAGCGCTCAGACCTCCACCATTGTACGTTAAACTGCTTTTGTTTGTCAAGTTGCGGCCTGCATGCCACCATGCATGCGTATCGAACTTCTAACAAAAGAGTGGCAGGTATGATAATCCTGTCGTCGCCTGCGGCAGTTACTCGACATCGTGTACGGACCGCAGGCCGGGAAAGTGAGTTGTTCCCTGGCGCGAGCGAAAGAGGGGCGATGCGCCGGCCGGCGCAGCCCCTCTCAGTCTGATCTGCTGGGGCAGGCCTTCAGCCTGCCTGGACCTGGCTAGTAGCGGCCGCCGCCACCGCCGCCGCCACTACGGCCCCGGCCCCGGCCGCCGCCCCCGCCGCCGCCGCCGGCAAATCCACGATCCGTCTTCGGACGGGCTTCATTGACGTTCAGCGCTCTGCCGTCGAGCTCCCTGCCATTCAGTTCCGCGATAGCGCGATCCGCTTCCGCGTTTGTGGTCATTTCGACAAATCCGAACCCTCTGGCCTGGCCGGTATCCCGGTCGGTGACGATGTTGACGCGCTCGACGGCGCCATACGCTTCAAACAGAGATCGAACCGCAGCTTCGGTAGCCCCGAAGTTGAGGTTGCCTACAAAAATATTCTTCATTTGGCTTTTTCCTTTGTTAACTTACGTTGTTGAAATCGGGCAGGATCGGACGAGGGCGGCGGACCGGACTAATGCGAAGATGCCAAAATCACTGCGACACCCGCATTGTACCACCTTTTAGCGGGGAAAAGGCCGCTCCAGTTTGCGGATGGCGCGGAGGGCTTCGCGGGCGGCGCGCCTGGCTCCGGGCGAGAGGCCTTCGCCCAAATCGAAAGACTCGCCTCCGATTCCGATCAGGATTGCCTCCGGCGCGCGGCCGTAGAGCTGTTGCGACCAGGCCAGCAGGGTTTCCGGATCGAAGCGGTGAAGGGCCGCCGATGGGCGCGGCCGGACGGGTTGGATGGCGATTTGGCCCGCGGGCACTCCGGCGTGAGCGTCGACGAAAATGACTTGGCGCGCCTGGCTGATGGGCTCGGCTAACTCGGGCGTCAGTTGGTGACAGGCGATGGCGCCCGCGCCGAGTTGCCTTGCGACAAAGGGTCCGGCGCCGTCGTCGCCGCGCAGCGAATTGCCGTAGCCGATGACCAGCGTCATTGGCGCAGCTCGTCCAACAGCGTGCCGTCGGGCGCAAGCAGGCGGACGTGGATGTCGGGCAGTCCGGCGGCGTGCGTGGAGCAGCTCAGGCAGGGATCGTAGGCGCGCACCACGGCCGAGACGCGGTTGAGCATGCCTTCCTGCAGGTGGTTGCCGTCGATGAAATGCTCGGCCACCTGCCGCACGCTGCGGTTCATGGCCAGGTTGTTGTGGCCCGTGGCGACGATCAGGTTGGCCCACCGGATGGCGCCTTGTTCATCCACCTTATAGTGATGAATCAGCACGCCGCGGGGCGCTTCGGCGATGCCCACGCCCTCCAGCGCATTCACGCTGGCGTGGGCGCGCACGTGCTTATCGAGGATGGCTGGATCGGCCAGCAGCGCCTCCATCCGTTCCAACGCGTAGAGCGCCTCGATCAGGCGCGCATAGTGGTAGTGAAAGGCGCTTTCGACCGCGCGCCCGTAGCGCTGATGGAATTCGGCAAACTCGGCGTCGGCCTCGGGCGTTCCGCAGCGCTCCGCGACATTGAGCCGCGCCAAGGGTCCCACACGGTAGACGCCTTCCGCAACCCCAAGCGGTTTGTAATAGGGCGCCTTCAGGTAAGTGGTGGGCAGGGTCGTCTCGGCGATGTATTGCGCGTATTGGCGCGGGCGTATCTGGTCGGCCACGATGTTCCCTTCGGCATCCCGGAAGCGCAGCTTGCCGTCATAAAGCTGCAAGCCGCCGGTCGAATCCACCAGACCGGCGTAGAGCGTGGGAACGTTGCCGAAATTCGCGATTTCTTCGGCAAACCGATCGACGACTCCCTTGAAGAAATCCAGCGTGCGGCGGGCGATAGTTTTGGCGGCAGGCAGTTCGGCGCGAATGCGGTCGCGTACTTCGCAGCAAAGCGGCGCGTTGACTCCGCCGGGCACGGTCCAGGAAGGATGGACGCGCTCGCCCGCCAGCCATTCGATCACCTGCTGGCCGAACTTGCGCAGGGCGATGCCGTCGCGGGCGCGTTCGGGATGCTGCTCGATCAGGCCCAGCACGTTGCGGCGCGCGGGATCCGAGTCCATGCCCAGCAGCAGGTCGGGCGCCGAGAGATGGAAAAAGCTCAGCGCGTGCGATTGCACGAATTGGCCGCAGTGCAGTAACTCGCGCAGCATGGCTGCGGTTTCGGGAATCTGCACCGCCATGATGGCGTCGCAGGCTTTGACGGAAGCCAGCAGATGGCTCACCGGACAGATGCCGCAGATGCGCGCCGTGATGGACGGCATTTCATAGTAGGGCCGGCCTTCCGTAAATTTCTCGAATCCGCGGACCTGGGTCACGTGGAGCTGGGCGTCCGTGACACGGCCTTCGTCGTTGAGCTGGATGGTAATTCTGGCGTGACCTTCGATGCGCGTTACAGGATCGATCTTGAGTGTTTTCATAGTGAATGCCATGGTAGGACAGGCTTTAGCCTGTCACTGGAGATTGGCCCTTTGTGCCATAAAGTGGCGGGACCGGAGCCGCGCGACGGACCGGCCAAGATTTCTCTGGACATTTCCG
>PKYZ01000390.1 GCA_003132865.1 Bryobacterales bacterium | reverse complement strand
TGCCGCAAAAAAGAAACCATGCAGATCCTCACTCCTGTGTCGCACACCCTATCCGCTGGACGCTGGACCCGGGTGCGCCACATAGAAGTGGAATCGCTGGCGTGATGTGGGGCAGGCTGGCAGGCTGCGGGCGGTTGGCAACCGCCGCTGTGCAGTGCAAACGCGGCATTTGGCCGATTGACAATCGGCCGCAGCTTGCCAAGCTGCCCCACATGAGAGCCTGTGCCTTGCGTATACATACGCTCGGATTCAAGCCCTTGTGCCGATGAATCGGGTCGGCGCCCACTTCTATGTCGCGCACCCGCTGGAACCCCTGAAAAGCAAACAGATCCGTAACAGTGCTATTATGAAGGCTTTCCCATCTTGCTAGGAGGACCGATTTGTGAGCAGCCCGATATATACACCCCCGCCGAGTGGCTCGGGCGTAAAGACCGCACTGGTGGCTGGGGGGCTGATTGCCCTGCTGGTTTCCAACATTGCCTTGTGGTATCGCCTGGAGACCACCCGCAGCGAAGACCGCGAGGCCAGCAAAGCCATGATGACCCAGATCACCAGCCTGAAAGAAGCCAGTTCGGTGACCACGGCGTCGCAACGGCGCAGCGTGGACACCTTGAAGGAAGAATTGGAGGCCGCGCGCCAGCAAGCCAACCAGGCGGCCGGCCACGCCAAGCAGGAGGCCCAGGCGCATGCCGACCAACTGGCGAAGCAACTGGCCGACGCGCAGGCCAAGCAGCAGGCGCAGGTGCAATCCCAGATCACGGATGTCCAACAACAGGCCTCCACCGCCAACACCAAGATCGGCGAGGTGAGCGGGGACGTCACCGCCGTCAAGACGGACTTGGGGTCCACCAAGGCGGAATTGGACAAAACCATCGCCAACCTGAACAAGGTGACAGGCGATCTAGGCGTACAGAGCGGATACGTGGCCACCAACGGCAAAGAGTTGGAGGCGCTGAAGAGACTCGGCGAGCGCAACTACTTCCAGTTCACGCTGCTCCGCAAGGACAAGCAGCCCAAGCGGGTCGGCGATATTTCGCTGAAGCTCAAGAGCGTCGACAAGAAGAGAAACAAGTACACGCTGGAAGTGTTGGCGGACGACAAGACGGTGGAGAAGAGAGATAAGGGCATCAACGAGCCGCTGCAGTTCTACGTGGCCAAGGCGAAGCTGCCGTACGAGCTGGTGGTGAACGAGGTGGGGAAGGACCAGATTACGGGCTATCTGGCCGCGCCGAAGGACACTACGCCTCGGAATTAGGTCACTCTGCAACAGCACGGCAAAGGGGGGCAAGTGTGGCAAGCGGGTAATCGCCAAACTTGACTTGACCGACTAGGGCGGAACGTGGCGTTTATTTCGGCGCTGATGGAAAGCAGCGTTGAGTTTGTCTGTTGTGACAACCCCCCACGCAACCCGGCTTTTACTTCACATGCTGGCCGCGTTTGCGGAACACGAGCGCGCGACGATTTCGGAGTGCACGAAAAGCCGCGCTTGCCGCTGCGAAGGCCCGAGGTGTCCAGCTTGGCAATCCCCGGGTGGCGGACGCCCGCGACCGGGCCAGAGCTTCACACCATGCCCGCCGCTTAAACCGCCTCAACATCCAGCCCGCCGGTGGCCGTGCATGGTACGGCAGCAGCGTAAAGAGTCAGCTTGCGAACACTTCCTAACCCCTCAAGCTTCCTAGGGATGGGATTTCGGGATTCCGCCTGCTGCGCGTTGCACAAAGCGCTCACCAGATCATACCCTTTGACGCAAGCGTTCGGAATGCCATGCAGCCGGCGCTTTCCCGTGACGGGAAGTGGCTGGCGTTCGCGGCGTTCGCGGCGTTCGCGGCGTTCGCATCTGGGGGGGAAGGCGGCGCGCATCCGGACGTTTGGCTCAAGTCGATGCCCAACGGCGCGCCGAAACGCGCGACCGGCGGCGAGGCCGCGAACGATGAACCGGCGCTCTCCCCTAACGGTCAATGGCTGGCATTTCATTCCGCGCGCCAACCCGCCGGCATCTATATGCAGACTGGGGTACCCTCTGGGTCCGGCGGCGCGGCGCGGCTGCTGGTAGAGGGCGGGCGGGTCCCGCGCTTTTCGCCGAATGGCAAATGGATCGCTTATCTGAACACTAGCGAGGACCGTGGGGACACTGCTGCGTTCAACTCGAGCATGCTGTTCCGCGTGCCGGCACAGGGAGGCGCGCCGGTACGGCTGGCCAGGAATGCATTGTCGGTGCAGGGGGCTGCGTGGAGTGCCGACAGCCGGAGCGTACTTTTCCTGGCAACCGACGAACGTGGTGCGCTTCGGCTGTGGAGCGCCCGCTGGATGGCGGACCGACCGCGCTGATACCCGAATTCAGCGAAGCTGTGCATGTGGACGGGCGCGCCTGCGCCGTGACCGGAGATCGGTTCCTTTACACGGCCTCTGAGCAAGGGGCCCGGGTGCTGGGCGAATTCCTGCTCAAGCCAGCCTTCCACGCCGGCCTTTACTCCATCGCGGCTGCCCCGTCACCGTTGGAGATTTCCGGTTGCTCCGCATCCGCCAATGGCACAGTCCTGGCCGATGAAGTAGATAGTCGTTCGGGCACGTGGGTACTGCCCATCGACGCGGAGAGCGGAGCCGTACGGGGATCACTCGCGCCCCTGACCCGGCTGGAGCACAGCGACCACTATGCTGAATTCGCTCCGGACGGCGAATCGTTTCTATCGGAAACGCCCGGCGCGTCGACCTTCCAGGATTACCGGACGGGGGCGCGCAAGCCATTGCCGGAGGCGCGCGATCTCAGTACCGACGGTCTCTTTGTCCTTCGGGTGAGCGAACGGACGGCAGGCACAACTCCTGGGATCTCAAAGGTTCTGAATCTGCAGACCGGGGAATCGTGGGGACGGATACAGACCGACGGCGTGCCCTGGGATCTCTCACGCGGCGGCCAGTGGGTGCTGGCGGCCAGCACGGCGGCCCACCGCACGATCATAGCCTGGGATACCCGAACCGCCNNACCGCCGAGCATCAGGCGATCTACTCGCATCCAACCGCGAACTTGTACCTGGCCAATTTCTCGAAAGACGGGCGCTGGGCGCTCTTCACGTCCGAGGAGGCCGGCCGCCAACCGCGCATGTGGGCCGCGCCCTTTCGCGGACTGCAGAGTGTTCCGGGCACGGAATGGGTAGACTTGGGAGAAGGCGATTATCCGCGCTGGTCTCCCGCCGGCGGCCGCATCTACTTCACGCAAGTGCATGACGGGTTCGAGTGCATTTTCACGCGCGACGTGGATTCCGCCACCAAGCGGCAAGTGGGTCCGGTGACCGAGGTGCAGCATTTTCACGGCCGGCTGACGCCGCAAGGCCTGCGCCCGGGAACCTTCCGCATCTCGGTGGCGCAAGACAAGATCGCGTTTGCGCTGGGCGAGCAGGTGCACCGGCTGTTGCAGTGGCGGTGAGGATCACTCCAAGGGCAGGGCGGAAACGAAGAACTTGTCGGGCCGCCGGACCTCGACCTTCAACTTTTCTCCCAAGGACAGGTTGCCGCTGACGGTCAGCGTATAGTTTGACCGCAGCACTTCGAATATGGCCGGGCCGTGCGGCTCGTTGCTGCTCTTCTTCATGCTGCGCAGGTTGAAAATGGCGCCGCCGGTCTCGCGCGCCAGCATCTCCATCATCCATTTTTCGTTGCCCAGGACGTAGACCGGGTAAATCGAAACGCCATTCTTGCGCGCCAACCGGATCACGTCTTTTTCGTTCATACGGCTGTAGCCTTCCACACCCGCAGTCAGCAGCAAGATCACGCGGCGGACGGTGCTGCTCTGGAAGCCGCCATCGATGGCCGCATAGAGCGCATCCAGCACGTGCGGCGCGTTGCCGTATTTCACCTGGGCGACGGCACGGCCGAGGAGTTGTTTGCTGGAGGTGAAATCCTGGATCAGGTCGGCCGAGGAATGGAAGGCGACGATGGCCATCTGCTCCTTGGGCTGCAGTTGCGCGATCAGGTTGGTGGCCACGGGATGCACCATCTCCCCGACCAGGCTGGTGTCCAGGAGCATCATGATGTCCAGGTTGGTATGCGAGAATTCCGCCGCTTCGACCGGGCGGGGAGTTTTGTCGTCGAGCACGGAGAAGTCTTCTGCTTTCAGATTTGGGACCATCACTCCGGATTTCGGATCGACCACCGTGACCAGGATCTTGGAAGCGCCCGCCAGCGTGGAGAGCGCCAGCAGGAAGGCGGCTAGGATGCGCATGTATTCAGCATAGTTTACAATTTTGCGCTTGACTAATGGCGAACAAAAAGCGAATATAGTCAGGGAGGAAACAATTATGATTCGTGACGCCCTATTGCCCGAATTCGATCAAGAGATGGCCAACACCCGCAAAACGTTGGAGCGCTGCCCGGAGGACAAGTTCGGCTGGAGGCCGCACCCGAAGTCTTTCAGCATGGGGGCGCTCGCGACGCATATTGCGAACATGACCGGTTGGGCCGTCGATGTCATCGAGAAGGACGCGTTCGACATCGCGCCGCCCGGCGCCCCACCGCATACTGAGGAGCCCGCGGCCTCGCGACAAGAGCTGCTGGCGAAGTTTGACAAGAACGCGTCCGCGGCGCGCGCCGCTTTGGCCGGCGCCAGCGACGAGCATCTCGCGAAGACCTGGTCGCTGCTGGCGGGAGGCCAAACCCTCCTCAGCCTGCCCCGCATTTCCTGCATACGCAGCTTCGTGATGAACCACACAATCCACCATCGCGCGCAACTCGGGGTGTATCTGCGGTTGAACGATGTGCCGGTGCCGGCGATTTATGGTCCATCGGCGGATGAGCAGGGGTAAGAAGAACTTGAGCCGCAGATAAAACGCCGATAAACGCAGATCGGTAGGTTGTCTTATCGGCGTTAATCTGCGTGCATCTGCGGCCATATGTCTGGTTTTCATGACGGGCAAGGCGCACGACAGTACACGGATCTTCAGCTCGACAACGCGGAGGAAGGCAACCCGTTCGGCTTCTACACTTACGAAGCGCTGCAGGTGAAAGTGACGAAGCGCTTCTCCAACGGGCTGACCTTTCTGACCGGCTACGCCTGGGCGAAGACTCTTACCAATGCCGACGGCGCTTACCCGCCGGAGGGAGGGTGGAATAACCAGAATCAGGCCGGCGTCCAAAAATGGTTCGTGCTGAGCTACTCTTACGAACTGCCCTTCGGAAAGGGCAAGGCGCTACTGAATCAGGGAGGTGTGGCCAACGCCATCGTTGGCGGGTGGAAGGTTGCCGCGGTTCAAACCTACGAGAGCGGCACTCCGATCTCCATCAACTGCGCCGGCGACTACACCAGCGGGCTCTTCAACCCCTCTTGCCGGGTCAATGTGGTCTCCGGCGTGAGCACGAGTTATGCCAATACATCATCCAACTATGGAAACACCTACGCCTTCAACCCGGCGGCCTTCTCCGAGCCTGCCAATTACACGCTTGGCAACGCTTCGCGGATCACCAACATCTATGAAAGGCCCATTCTGAACGAAGACATCTCGCTCCAGAAAACGTTCTCATTCCTCGAGAAGGTGAACGCCACCTTCCGCATGGAGGCCTTTAACGCCTTCAACCGACACCGTTTTAATCAGATCGATAATACGGTGACCGACCCCGGTTTCGGGACCTACTACAACGGCGCGACGGGGAATCGCACCATGCAGGCCAGCCTGCGGCTGAGTTTTTGAAGCCGGGCAAGTGGGATCCTCGAGTGACAGAGAGGATCCCACTTCATTTCCGGCGCGCTCAAAGAGAGCGAATCTTGCGCGCGTCGTGGTACAGAAATAGAATACGATTGTCGTTAATAGATGATCCTGTGTAATCTTCACCCCCGCTGTTCGATTTCCCTGCTGTCTCTCATCCTAATGTTGTCTGCGTTCGCCGTTCCCGCCGAGGACACAGATTCCGAGGCGAGCCGCCACTTCCTCGCCGGCCGGCAGGCGCAGTCTTCCGGCAATCTCAACCTGGCGGTTCAGGAGTATCTTGCGGTAGTCCGGCTGGAGCCTGACTTGGCGGAAGCCCGGGTGAATCTCGGGCTCGTGTATTATCTCCAGAATCGATACGACGCATCGGCCCAGGCTTTCGAGAAAGCTCTCTCCACAAAGCCTGGCCTGAGAGGCGCGAATCTGTTTCTCGGTATCGATTATGTGAAGCTGGGCCGGGCCCGGCGGGCCGTCCCGTGCCTGAGAGTGGCCGTTGCGCAGGAGCCGGGCAACAAGGAGGCCCGGATCTGGCTGGGAACCGCGCTGTGGGATTCGGGGCAGGAGACCGAGGCGATTCTCGAGCTGCACAGCGCGGCACAGGCGTTTCCTTCCAATCCGGACATCCTCTTCTTGCTGGGGCAGGCGTACCGAAATGCGGCGAACGAGGAGATGGAGCGCGTTCTGGCTATTGTCGGGACACCACTTTACCACCAAGCCTTCGGCGATATCTACAGAGAAGAACAGGTTTGGGACCAGGCCCGCGGGCATTATCGCCGCGCCCTCGAAAAGGATCCGCACTGGGCTGGCGCCCATCTGGGTCTGGGCGAGATCTACTTTCAGCAGGGCAAGGGGGACCAGGCCCGGTCCGAGTACCTCGCGGAACAAGCAACCGGCGCCATGACCGCCGCCGCCAGTGCAAGGTTGGCAGACATCGCGCTTCTCCAGGGCCGGCCTGCGGAGGCACTGCGCCTCCTGAGCGAAGCCAATCAAATGCGACCCGATGCCGCGGCCAGCGCTTTGGGACTGCCCGCGTTGCCTTTCGCGGACAACGCGCCGTCTGGCGAGGAAGCGAAGGCCGGGTACCGGCAGTCTCTGCGCGTCCTCGAAAAAACGCCGTCCGCGCCGGCGCGCACTCTGCCGCTCGCGGCTGTGTATCTGCGGCTAGGTCTCGACCAGGAGTCTGCGCGGCAATGGGCGCGCTATCGCGCAACGATGCCATCTTCGAACCCGGCTGGCAACGATTACGAGCGCGCGCGGATCGAATTCGAGCGCCACGATTTCGACGCCGCGCGATCTCATCTTGCCGCTTTTCTCGCGGCGCACCCGGGCGACGCGGAAGCGCGCTATCTGCTGGCGAGGACCTGCCGCTCGCTTTCTCTTTCGGTTCTGGCGGACATGCTCGCGGCGCACCCGGATTCGTCCAGGACGCACCAACTGCTGGGTCAAACCCTCGCAGGGCGAGAGGAAAACGAAAAGGCCCTGGCCGAGTATCGAACGGTGGAGTCTGCGAGTTCCGCGTTGGGCGGGGTGCACTTCGCCATTGGCGAGCTGTTGTGGAAGATGAATCAAACGGACCAAGCCATGCTGGAATTCCAGCAGGAGCTTCGTCTGAACCTCGCGTACACGGAGGCCAGCGCGGCGGCAGGCACGATTCTGGTCAGCCAGCACCAGGCGGAACGCGCCATTCCTTACCTCGAGAGAGCCCTGCAATTGAAGCCGGGGCTGCTGCTGGCGCACCAGGAGCTGGGGAAGGCTTTTTACCAGCGCCGGGAGTTTTTGAAGGCCGAGGGGGAACTCAGAAAAGCCCAGGCGGACGATCCCGAAGGGAATGTTCATTACCTCCTGGGAACCGTGTACAGGCAACTGGGCCGAAACGGGGAAGCGAGCGCAGCCTTCGCGGAATCGCGCCGCATCAAGGTTGAGCGCCTGAACGCGGTGAACGCTGCAAAGGCCGAAGAGATGGCGGAAGGCAAGCCGTGACTTTCCGGTCCCGTGTCCTGGCGCTGCCAGCCATTTTGATGCTGGCCAGCGTACTCGCCTGGGCGCAGAACCCGGCCTTCCGCAAAGGGGTGGAGCTGTTCCAGCAGGCCCGCTACGAGGAGGCGCTCGGTGAGTTCGAGCAAGCCGGGCGCGCCGAGCCCGGGAATGCCGTCATCGAAAATGCGCTCGGGCTGGCCGATACCAAACTCAACCGGTTCGAGGAAGCGAACCGCCATTACGAGAGAGCCATCCGGCTCGATCCGAAGCTGGCCGATCCGCACCGCAATCTGGGCATCAACTACCTGGACGCGAAGCAGTATGAGACTGCCGAAGAGCAGTTCCGAATGTCGCTAACCCTGCAGCCGGGCGATTCGTTCCCGCACTACTACCTGGCGCTGCTATATCTGGCAACAGGCCGCGACGAGCAGGCAGTGGCGCAGGTCGAGCCGGCGCGCGCGCTTTTATCGAACGATCCGGACGCCGAATTTCGCATGGCGAAGGCGTGCCTGCGGATTGGCCGGGCCGAGCAAGGGATGGCCTTTGTGGGAGCCTGGAGACAAAGGCGGCGCCTTCGACGGCGCAGGAATTCGATCTCGCGACGTTGCTGAACTCAAAGCGGTTGTACAGGGAGACGGTGGCCAGACTGCGCCGTATCGCGGAGGCAAACCCGGCTGGCTGGGAAAATCGATATTATCTTGCCGACGCATTGCTGGAGGCGGGACGGGCCGGTGAAGCGGTTTCACTGCTGGAATCTCTTTCCGCCGAGAAGCCACAGAATGCGTCTGTTCTGAGCTTGCTGGGGATGGCGTACGAAAGCGCCGGGAAACCGGACCGGTCGCTGGAGTGCTACCGGAAGGCCGTTACGGCGGACCCGGGAAACCACGACTACTATCTCGACTACGCGCGCCTGCTGGCCGACCTCAATCGCTACGACGAATCGGAACAATTCATCGAGACCAGCTTGCGTCACTTCGGCGACGACTACGCGCTGATGATTCGCCTTGGGGCTCTGCAGATGATACAGGGCAAAATGGAGGAGGCGCGGCACACGTTCCAGAAGGCGATCGAGGCCCATCCGGACATCGCCCTCGGCCACGTCGCGCTGGTTCAGACGTACCTTCGCGAACACCGCGATGAAGAGGCTGCCCGCGAGCTGTCGAGCGCGCGGGAGAAACTCGCGCCCGATGCCATGGTCGAGCATTACTACGGACTGGCACTGGAGAGGCTACAACGGTTCCAAGAGGCGATTGCGCCGCTGAAAAACGCGGTCCGCCTCAACCCCAATGCTGCCGAAACGCACTATCTGCTGGGTAAGGCGTACGCCGCCCTGGACCGCGCGGAAGCGGCGCGCGCGGAGTATGAGCAGGTGATTCTACTGGATCCCGGACATACCAGCGCGCATTACCAGCTCAGCCGCCAGTTGGGAGACGCCGCGAAGGCACGGCAGATGGCCGAGCAGACGAGGCAGCTCATTCAGAGGCAGCGCGAGGAAGGCCTTAAGGCGCAACGCGCGCGGCTCGGTAAGCTGGAACTTCTCGAACAACCATGAGCGGTATGACGACCTCAACCCCGATACGAAATGATCAAACCAGTGTTTATCTAACAAATGTACCGTCTTATCCGATTTCTTCGAATCTGCACGCTGGCCAACGCGCTGGCGATTGCCGGCCTGGCCAGCGACTTGCCCCGATCCGCCCATCCGCTGTTCCCCTGTTCGCTTATGCTCCTTACTTTAGTATCTGGTCCGTGGCGGACCACCTCACGGATGAAGGTACAAGGCATTGGACGGGCAAGCCTAACAGCCTATCCGCCGCGATTCGCACCGACAAGACTTACGAGGTGATGGGACGCGAGCGCTTTGAACCCCGCGGCGCTCGGGCGCGGGGATCCGGATGGAACTGACGTTGTTTACACCGGCTCTGCCCGGCGATTTGGACGTATTTCCCCGTCTGTTGACCCCAGATATATAACCTGGTCTGGGACAGGATACCTGGCTTGAACCTGTACCCTCCGACGCAGCCAGCGAGGAACTTGAGCGCCCGATTACGCAGTTCAATCCCGCGCGGCGACCAAACACCGCGGGAGATTGCGGGACCGGGCCAACATCGATATGGATTGAATCCTGCTTTGTGACCGATACGGCGGCTGGTACCGCGGTGACGTACGTTGGTGTTATTTCGGCGCCACCAGTGTAGGCGCAACCAAGTTGGGCTCACTTGTGGGGCAAGCTTGTGCTCTTACCTGCTCGAGGGCGTTGCCCTCGGTCCGGACGTGGAGCTTAATTAATTAAGGATTTCGACTGCCTGGGCGCGAGCGACGGCGCGGCCTCATGGCGTTCTTCTGCCCTGCGCGACGCCTGCGCCTGCCAGCACATTTGGCGGGGCACAGCGCTTTTCGGGGACGTGCCGCCACATTCGGCCAGCGTTCCATTCGCCGCTTTCTCAGTGCAGTCTGGCAACTCGCAACCTCATCGGCTGCGGCGCCGAAACCGTCTTCTTCACGTGGATGGGTGACCGAATCACTGACACGGTCAGGCTCTTGCTGGCTCACGTCGGCCTCATCGGCCAGACCGAAGGTCCTGGTATCCGCGTGTTCGCACCTGAGGCGGATACTAGCGGGACTTTCGCAAATC
>PKYZ01000118.1 GCA_003132865.1 Bryobacterales bacterium | reverse complement strand
CGGCCCGCGAGCTGGACGCGGACACCCTGGCCCGCAGCCGGCGGGTCCTCGGCGAAGATCACCCCGACACCGTCGCCACTGCCGAATACCTGAGGAAGCTGGAAGAACAGCAACAAGCCGCACCGCCATCGGCGTAGTCTACGCCTGCACCGCCTCCGCCGCTCCGCGCCCGATCCACTTACCCTGGTGCGTGTAAGCGCCGCGGGCGATGTCGGGTACACGCTCGATAGCTTTGTCGATGCCCAGGTCTCCGATGCGCAGCATATAGGGCAGGATGGCCTGCGCCACGGCCACGCTGGTGCTGCGACCCATGTCCGCGGTCAGGTTGGGAACACAGTAGTGCGTCACGCCGTGGTAAACGAACGTCGGTTCGGCAATGGTTGTCGGACGGCTGGTCTCCACACAACCGCCCTGGTCGATGGCCACGTCGATCACGGCCGCGCCCGGCTTCATGGTCTCCACCATGGCGCGCGTCACCACGTGCGGCGTGCGCTTGCCCGCCACCAGCACGGCGGGCGGAGAAAGCGCCCCTCGCAGAGGAATCCGCGGCGGTCTAAACTATACATAGTATGCTTCCTTTTGCCGGCGGTCCCGCGACGGACCTTAATCAACTGCACCTCACGCTGCGGCTCGACCCCTTGATCGGGAAGGAAGAGTTTGCCATTTACTATCGTCCTCAACTCAACAGAGTGCGCGGCGGGGACACTGCCGCTCGACTCGCGATTAGGCTCCGGGAGGCCTACCAGACAGTGCCGCTCAGGGCATTCCTCATGGGCCACTCCGGCGTGGGCAAGTCGACGGAGCTAACCCGGGTCCTGGAGGACGTCGAAGAACAGTACGTTGGCGTTCGATTGAGCATAGCCAAGGAGCTGAGCCCGGCGAGTTTCAAAGTGTTCGACGTGCTGCTCCTGATGTTGGCCCGCCTCGCCGAGCAAGCCGATCAGATGAAGGCTATCCCGCTTGAAGGAATGCTCTCCGCCCACCTGGTCTCGGAGATCGAGCAATGGTTCGCAACTAAACAGGTTAAGAAGACCCGCACCGGCACTGTCGGCGCCGAAATTGAGGCCGGAGCCGGCGTGAAGGGCGGATCTCCATGGGCGGCGCTTCTGGGCTTCCTCTTCTCCGCCAAGGCGGAGGCGAAGTATGCCGCCGAGCGCAAAACGGAAACGGTTGAGTATCACCTTCAAAAACTGCCGGACTTGGTCAACTATTGCAATCGGCTGATTGACGTTTGCGCCCAGACACTGAAAGACAAGACCGGGAAGGAGTGGCTTCTGGTCGTGGAAGACCTGGACAAGAATGGGATCTCGCCGCCGCAACTGCAGGAGTTGTTCATGCAGTACGGGAACGTCTTCGAGGAGCTGCGCGTGAGCATGATCTTCACCATACCGGTCTGGCTCGCCTACTCCTCGGAAGCGAATCGCCTGCCATTTGGGCCTTATAGGCCTT
This sequence comes from Bryobacterales bacterium, assembly GCA_003132865.1. Next base: position 21,482 of record PKYZ01000118.1, on the reverse strand, counting down.
ATGCAATTCACGACACGCCGGTCTATGACCGGCAGCACAATCCCCATGAGCGCGGTCAAGAGGCGGTTCAAACAGTCCTGGAAGCGCGCGTTTCACCGTCCCTTTTTGCCCCGGGTCAAATGACTAGATTGATTGTAGCTTCCGGCGGTAATCTGCGCGTCTTGTTTGCTTTAGTGTTGGAAGCGGGACAAGAGGCTCGCCTGAGAAATCCACCCGCCGCGGTAATCGGGCCTGACGACGCCCAGGCTGCCATCGCCACGATGCGGCAGGATTACCGCCGGCGATTAGGCCAAAGCCCCTACGATCAGAACCCAATCGCATATCCGCAAAAGCTGGACAGGCTCATGGCAGTCTACAACAGCGCTCCCGACAACGAAGTGCAGGACCCAGTCCTCTATTCTCTGCTGCGCGGCGGCGCCATTCAGGAGTTCAACGGCAACGGATGGTTCGGTGTCCATCCGTTGGTAGTGGACATCCTGAAGGCTCAACAACACCTAAAGCCCCAGGATCCCGGCGGAACAGACTGAATGGAACCGGGCTCTATCCGGGGAGTTGTTGAACGGCTGACATACTGGTGTAGCCCGCGCGAACGCGGTCTTGCGCGCGTCGAGTGGGATTCCGTGTATGCGCGTCAGGAAGTCATCGATCGGCTAAGACCCGCACTGGTTGACTTGGGCGTCTCTCTGGTCGAGATCGACCTGCCGCCCGGCGAAGATGGATACAAGACGGCTGTTGGACTGGTCGATAAGCTTCGGTCCTCCTGCGGGTCCGTGGCTTCGATCACCGGCATTGAGTGGGCTTTCCCGGAAGGCGGCAACAAGTTGGACACTCTGGCGGTGCTCAGTTTTCAGCGCGAGATATTGGCGTCTCTCCCGGTGCGTCAGATTTGGTGGGTGCCGTCTAGCGCTACAGAGCGGTTTATTCTTGGGGTCCCGGACCTGGACTCGTGGTTCAGCTTGAGGCTGCATCTTACAGAGGTCCCGCCACCGCCTGCCGAGGCGGTTCAGGAAATCGAGAGGACCGACCGCAAGGTTGTGAGCGTCGCCGAAGCGCGTTCGATCGCCCGCCGGTTTTGGGAAAGGTTGGAGGCCGCGCGAGCGCAGAATGTTCCAGAGGAGCGGATCTGGGCTGAATTGGCGCAGCCTGCGGTTGACGCGTTGCGGTCCGCCGGTCTGGAGCTTGAGGCGGAGACTATCCTTGCGCGCGTGTCGGGTGCGCGCGAGCAATTGGAGCGCCGGATCGAGCAGCTTCGCGCGACGCGGGGCCCGGACGATCCCGAGGTGCTCTCGCTGAGCGAGAGGCTCGCTCGGCTTCTGATGGACCAGGGGGACTTTGCGGGGGCGCGACGGTTTGAAGAGCGGGTGCTGGAGGCACGGATGCGCGCACTTGGCGAGGAGCACCCGGCCACGCTGACCTCGATGAACAATCTGGCGTCGACGCTCTGGGCGCAAGGCGATTTCGCGGGAGCGCGGCGGCTCCAGAAGCGGGTGCTGGAAACAAGGGAACAAGAGCTGGGCGAGGAGCACCCAGACACACTGACGACAATGAACAACCTGGCGTCGACGCTCAGCGCGCAGGGCAATCTCGGGGGGGCGCGGCGGCTTCAGGAGCGGGTGTTGGAGGCGAGGACACGCGTCCTGGGCCAGGAGCATCCGGACACGCTGACGGCAGCGGGCAATCTGGCCGGGACGCTTGGGGCGCAAGGCGATTTCGCAGGGGCGCGGCGACTGCAGGAGCGAGTGCTGGAGATGATGGGACGCGTAGTGGGCGAGGAGCACCCGGAGACGTTGACGGCGATGAACAATCTGGCCGGGACGCTCAGGGACCAAGGCGATTTCGTGGAGGCGCGACGGCTCGAAGACCGGGTGCTGGAAGTGACGGCGCGCGTGCTGGGCGAGGAGCATCCGGCCACGCTTAGGGCCATGAACAATCTAGGGGCGACCCTTGCGGCGCAAGGCGATCACGCGGCGGCGCGGCGGCTCGAAGAGCGTGTGCTACAGGTGAAGATGCGTGTGCTAGGCGAGGAGCACCCGGATACGTTGACGACCATGAACAATCTGGCCGAGACACTGAGGGACCAAGGCGATTTCGCGGGGGCGCGGCGGCTCCAGGAGCGCGTTCTGGAGGCGAGGATACGCGTGCTGGGTGAAGAACACCCGGACACACTGACGACTATGAACAACCTGGCAGGGACGCTCGGGGACCAAGGCGATCACGCGGGGGCGCGGAGGCTGCAAGAGCGGGTGCTGGAGGCGAGGTCGCGCGTGCTGGGCGCGGAGCACCCGGATACATTGAGAGCCATGAATAATCTGGCCGCGACGCTCAGCGACCAAGGCGATTTCGCAGGGGCGCGAAGGCTCCAGGAGCGGGTGCTGGAGGCGAGGGCGCGCCTGATGGGCGAAGAACACCCCGATACGCTGAAGTCAATGGGCATGCTGGCCCTCGTTTTGTCCCAAACCGGTGATCGCGAGGGCGCCCTTCGACTCCTTCGCAGGTGTCTCGCCGGCCTGCGCAAGGTCCTCGGCGAGGATCATCCCGACACGGTCGCCGCTGCCGAATACCTGAGGAACCTGGAAGAACAGCAGTAGCCTACCCCTGCACCGCCTCCGCCGCTCCGCGCCCGATCCACTTACCCTGATGCGTGTAAGCGCCGCGGGCGATGTCGGGTACCCGCTCGATAGCTTTATCGATGCCCAGGTCTCCGATGCGCAGCATATAGGGCAGGATGGCCTGCGCCACGGCCACGCTGGTGCTGCGTCCCATGTCCGCGGTCAGGTTGGGAACACAGTAGTGCGTCACGCCGTGGTAAACGAACGTCGGCTCGGCGATGGTGGTTGGACGGCTGGTCTCCACACAACCGCCTTGGTCGATGGCCACGTCGATCANNCTTGCCCGCCACCAGCACGGCGCCGATCACCACGTCCGCCGAGGCCACGAAAGCGGCCACCGATTCGCTTTCCGCCAGGCAGGTCTCCACGGTGGGGATGCGCTCCATCAGGTTGCGCAGCTTTTCGGCGTCCACATCCAGCACCGTGACGCGCGCGCCTGCCGCGCACGCCGTGCGGGCCGCCCAAGTGCCCACCACGCCGGCGCCCAGGATCGCCACATTCGCGGGCGGTATGCCGGGACTGCCGCCCAGCAGCACGCCGCGTCCGCCCGAGCTCGAACGCAGCAGGTGCGCCGCGATGGGAACGGTCATCTGGCCGGCAATCTCGCTGACCGCCCGCAGCACCGGCAAGCGCCCGTCATCTTGCTGAATCATCTCCAGCCCGATGGCTGTGATGGATTGTTCCATCAGCCTGTCCAGCACCACGCGGTCGGCCACGGCCATGTGATAGAAGGCCATGAGGATCATGCCGTGCGGGCATTGCCGCAACTCGGATAGCACGGGCGTGGAGATGCGCGCCACCAGGTCCGAGCGGTGCAGCGCATCGTCTTGCGAGTACACGATGCGCGCTCCCGTGCGGGCGTACTCGGCGTCTTGAAACCAGGCGCCTTCGCCCGCGCCCGATTCCACCCACACGGCGTGTCCGGCCTCCACCAGATGCCGCACCACCGGCGGCGTCAACGCAACGCGGCGGTCAAACGGCCGGCCTTCTCTGATCAACGCAATGTTCATAAACTCTGCGGGCGGCGCGCTCGACTCCACGCAGCACAGCCTTGGATGGCGGCTTGCCCAATTCGAAACGGCGGGCCTCGATCCCATACAGGGTGAGCCGCCGGGGCAGCCAGCCCAGTGTGCGGCTTAGCGCAATGGCTTCCGCCAAGCCTAGCGCGTGCGAGGACCCCACCCGCGGCCGGCCGGCCAAGGGCGCCGCCAGCGCGTCCCACGTCGAAACCGCGCCCGGACGCTTGCCGGTCACCACCGCATCCACCAGCACGGCTTCGTCCGCGCCCTGCCACGCGTCGATCAGCGACAGCGCGTCGCCGGCGTGTTCGCGCGCATCGATCCCCTTCTCGCGCAGGCGGCGCGCCACCAACGGCCCGGCCGCGTCGTCGCCGCGATCGGGATGGCCGCAGCAGAGCACCAGCATCTCACTGCACCCGCTCCACCTTCACAAAATGCGTGGCGCAGGAGATGCACGGATCATAGTTGCGCACCGCCTGCTCGCACTTGGCCGTGATCTTGTCCAGCGGCAGAGACGTGAGCTGCGGCACGAAGTGCCACAAGTCGTCCTCAATGCGCTTCTGATTCTGCGCGGTCGGCGGCACGATCTGCGCGTTCAGAATCAAACCGCGCTCGTCGATCTCGTAGCGATGATACAGCACGCCGCGCGGCGCTTCGGTCGCCGCATGTCCGATTCCCGGGCGCACNNTCCACTCGCGGCGCGGCCGGCGGTTCGTATTGCGCGATCAGCCGCAGCGCCTCTTCGCAAGCGAACACCAGCTCCACCGCCCGCACCACAATGCCGCGAAACGGGTTCAAACAGGGCGGAACTACATCGCACTCGCCGGCTACCTGTTGCGCCGCCTCCGGCAGTTTGGCGAAGTTGAGATTGAACCGCGCCAGCGGTCCCACCAAGTAGGCTCCCCGCTCACGCAGCCGGCAGTGCAGCGCGTTCGAGTATTTCACCTGCTGCTCCATAAACTGGTCGCCGAACTCGGACGCGTCGATATCCAAACCTTTATTCGATACCAGCCGGCCTTCGTTCAACGGGTACTCGTCGGGATGGGAAAGCGACACGAATTCGTAATCCTGCTCGAAGTCCGGAAACTCCAGGCCCGCCACGATCCGCGCAGCGGCAATCGATGTATCCCGCGCCCAGGCCAAATCGTCCACCAGCGCCCGCAGATCGGCCTTCGTGGGGACCTTGTGAAACCCGCCCACCGTCACCGATATGGGATGGATCTCACGGCCGCCCAGTACGATCATCAAATGGTTTCCGATCTTTTTCAAGCGCAACGCCAGCTCCACCAGCTCGCGATGCTCGGCCGCCATGCGGATGGCATCCGGGAAGCCCAGAAAGTCCGGTGCGTGCAGCATGAACACATGCAGCGCATGGCTCTCGATCCACTCGCCCAAATAGATCAGCCGCCGCAATAGCCGCACGGCGGGGTCCACCGTGATGTCCAGAATGCGCTCCAGCGCATGCACGGCGCTCATCTGGTACGCCACCGGACAGATCCCGCAAATGCGCGCCACGATATCCGGGACTTCCAGATAGTGCCGCCCGCGGAGGAAAGCTTCGAACAGGCGCGGCGGCTCGAAGATCCCGAGCTGCACGTCTTGCACCTGGTCGCCCTTAAGCTTGACATGGATAGACCCCTCGCCTTCCACGCGCGTGAGGTAATCCACTTTAATGCTGCGGCTGTTGCCGATGGCCGCCTTGCCGCTCATGATTTTTCGCACTCCTCTCCGGCCTGCCGGAACTGCCAGGCCCAGGCGCTGTAACTCCGGAAGGCGCGCACGATGTCGTCATCGCCGCGGCCCAGGATGCGGAACTGCTCGGTGAGCGAAGCTGTATTAGGGCTTTCCATGGGGCCGAAACAGCCGTAGCACCCGCGGTCGAAACTGGGACAAAGCGCGCCGCATCCGGCCTGTGTAACCGGCCCCATGCATGCGGCTCCGCGCGCCACCGCCACGCAGACGTTGGCGCGGCGTTTGCATTCCAGGCAAACGCTGTACGTCGGGATGTTGGGCTTGCGCCCGGCCAACATGGCGCCGATCAACTCGATCAACTGGTGCTTGTTGATGGGGCAGCCGCGCAGCTCGAAATCCACCGGCACGTGCTCGGCCACCGGGGTGGACATCTTCAGCGTGCGGATGAAGTCCGGATTGGCGTAGACCATGCGCACAAGGCCGCCCACGTCTTTCCAGTTGCGCAGAGCTTGAATGCCGCCGGATGTGGCGCACGCGCCGATGGTCACCAGCGTCCGGCATTGCCGCCGCACCTGCTGGATGCGCTCGGCATCGTGGTGCGTGGTGATGGATCCCTCCACTAGCCCGATGTCGTATGGGCCTTTCCGCATGATGCTGGTGGCTTCCGGAAAATAGACGATATCCACCGCGCGCGCCACGTCCAGCAATTCGTCTTCGGCATCCAGCAGGCTGAGTTGGCAGCCGTCGCAGGAAGCGAATTTGAACACGGCCACTGTGGGGCGGTGGCTGGTGATTGGTGGCTGGTGGCTGGTGGTTTTGTCTTTCGCGACAGATTTAGAGCTCATTTGGAACCCCTTGTGGGGCAGGACTCCAGTCNNGCGGGTCCTGGAGGACCCGGCCCAGAGGGCACCCCGACCTGGAGGTCTGCCCCACAACTGCTACAACTCATATCTTCCAAACCAGGACCGCACCTCGTGATACGGGAAGATGGGTCCGTCTTTGCAAATGAAATTCGGCCCGTACTGGCAGTGGCCGCAGAAGCCGATGCCGCACTTCATGTTGCGTTCCAGCGACAGATAGACGTCGCCGGGCGGCATACCGCGCGCCTCCAGCTCCCAGATTACGTAGCGCATCATGATCTCCGGCCCGCAGATCATGGCCACGGTATGAAACGGCTGCAATCTCACCAGGCGGAACAGGCCGGTCACCACACCCACGTGGCCGCGCCAGCTTAAGCCGCCGTAGTCCACCGTCGAGAGTACCTGCGTGTCGGGCAGGCGCCCCCAATCGTCCAGTTGCTTGCGAAAGATCAGATCCCGCGGGCTGCGCGCGCCATACAACACAATCAGCCGGTTGTAGTCGGCGCGATGCCGCAGGATGTAATGGATGGCCGGACGCAGCGGCGCGAGGCCGATGCCGCCCGCCACGATCAGCACATCCTTGCCCCGCGCCACCTTCAGCGGCCAGTGCGACCCGTAAGGACCGCGCATGCCCACCGCATCGCCCGGCTGGCTGCTCACCAGGGCCTGCGTGGTCTTGCCTACCGAGCGCACCGTGTAGAGCAACCGCGCACGGTCCTCCGGATCGCCCGAAATCGAAATCGGCAATTCGCCGTTGCCAAACACGTACAACATGCTGAACTGCCCGGGCGTGAAGCCCGGAAACGGCTCGCCGTCGGATGGCTCGAGCGCCAGCGTGAAAGTGTCGTAAGTCTCCTTGCGCACCTGCGCCACCCGCGCCGTCGCCGGCGTCATCTCGCTGCCTGTAATTTGTTCGCGCTCCAATTCCGCAACCGGCATAGCAGCCTCCTCGTGGGGCAGGACTCCAGTNNGAGCGGGTCGGAGACCCGCTGCGGGCGTGGACGCCTGCCCCCCACTCATTTTCAGCCGACCTTCGCCGAAACCGGCGAGTACATATCCAGCAGTTGCAGACGCGTCGATTGCAGCCGGTGCGCCACCACACGCAGCATGGCGGTCATCAGCGTGTATCCGAAGCGGCAATCCTCCTCGCAGGCGTGCTGCAGCCGGACCCCGTCGAAAGCCACCGCCCGCGTCTCTTCCAAAGACCGCGCCTGGAATTGCTTGCTATGGCTCGGAGTCACCGACGACCAGCCCAGTTCTTCGCCCGGCCCCACCGTAACGATGCGCACGATCCGGCCGGGCGCGTTGGTTTCCAGGGCCACTTTACCCGCCAGCAACAGGTAGAAGAAACTGGATTCGTCGCCTTCCCGGAAGATCAGCTCGCCTTTGCCAAAGCGAACTTCACTGGCCATGGCAGCCAGTCTGTCTATGTGCTCCGCGGCGAAGTCCTGCAGAAACGGATGCTCGCGAAGGGTGTTGGGCAGATTCTCCAGCGTCATGGTACTCTCCTCAAATCGGCGGGGGCCAAAGCGGGAGCGGGCTGCTCCCATAGCGTGGCCACCTCCTGGGTAATGTCGATGCCTGCCGGGCACCACGTGATACAACGCCCGCAACCCACACAGCCGGAGCTGCCGAACTGATCGATCCAGGCAGCCAGCTTGTGCGTCAGCCACTGGCGATAGCGCGACTTGATGGACATGCGCACGCTGCCGCCGTGAATATAGGAAAAGCTTTGCGTGAAACAGGAATCCCACTTGCGCCAGCGCTCGGCGTGGCTGCCATCGACGCTGCTCACGTCCTCGACCGTAGTGCAGAAGCAGGTCGGGCAAACCATGGTGCAATTGCCGCAAGCGAGACACTGCGCAGCCACTTCGTCCCAGTGCGGATGTTCGAACGCGGCGTAGAGCATTTCCCGGATACCGCTGGTCCGGAGCTTGCGCTTGGTCTCCGCCATGGCTGTCTTGACAGCCTTTTCCGCATCCTGGCGCACGGTGGCGTCGGCTTCTTTAGCGCCCAGTTCGGCGAGCACCTCGGCGCCTTGCCGCGTGCCGGCTTCCACCAGAAAGATGTGCCGTTGCGCATCCACCAGTTCGGTCAATGCCAGGTCGAATCCAGCCTGGGCCGGCGGCCCGGTGTGCATGGAGGCGCAGAAACAGGTCGGCGCGGAAACCGTGCAATTCACCGCCACCAGAAACACGCCATGACGGCGCGCCTGGTAGACCGTTTCGCTATAGTGCTCGCCGAGCAGCACGCGATCCTGGATGGCCATGGCGGCCAGTTCGCAGGCCCGCATGCCCAAGAAGGCGTAGCGCGGTGGCGGAGCGGTGGCGTTGAGGATGCGGAAGCCGTGGCCGTTGCGCTCGGCCGCGAAGACGCGCGCCTCGGCGGGATACAAGAATCGCTTCCACCCCTGCGCGCCGACGGCGTATCCGAATAGCGCGCCATCGTCCCGCCGCTTCAGCCGGTAGTGCCCAGCTTCCTGCTCGGCTGTCCAGCCGGCCGGCAATTCCTCGAAACTGTTCAGGGTGTCGTAAACAATGGCGCTCCCGCGGACCGCCGGACCCACCACCTGGTATCCGCGGCGCTGCAGCGAAGGAAAGAGCTGTGCCAGCTCGGCGGCCTGCAAAACGAAGGGAGCGCCGATCGCAGGCAGGTTCGTAACCATAGAGGTCTCCCCCGCCTATATAATGACACAATCAGATCCGATTAGCTGCAATCGTTATCTTCCAGCCCAATTTTTGGGCTGGCGTTGTTTGTGGGGCGGAACTCCAGTCTCCACGCCGGCACGTTCGTGAAGCGGGTCCTGGAGGACCCGNNAGGCCGAGGGCCTGCCCCACAACCACTGTTGTTTAAGGCAATGGGACGTGCGGAATCAGTTGCCCGCTTACCGCGCCTGAAGACAGGGTCTTTGTGACGCCGCCAATCACCTGGTCCGTCGTATAGCTACCGCTGAACTGATTCCCCTTGGTGTTCAGCGCTATAAGCATGGTCGTGACGTTCCGGGCATAGAGCGACCCATCCGCGTTCAACACCAGACTGATGTATTCGACATAGAGAGAGCCGGGCGTGTTACCCGTCTGCCAGATGCCGTGACCCGGGGTGCTGGCATTGATTGGCGTGGTCGAAGGCGGATTGGGAACAAACTCCGACCCGTCCGTCTCGATTACCGAACCATTTGTGGTGAACGTCGCAAGGCCTGGAATTTGAATAACCGGCGGGGTTGGTGGGGCCGTGGGCGTCAAGGTGAATTGCCACGACCCGGCCAAGGACGGCGTCGCGGCGACCGCGGACATAGGCTGAAATGCGATGGCGATCAGCCCGCAAACGATGGATGCAAAAAGCGTTTTTCTGGACATAACCTTCCTCGCGCTGCAATTGTAGACTGCCAGACCCTCGCACGCACCGTATTTTTTGCGGATACAGTACCGTACTGGAATTCGTAACCAGCGTTACAATCTCTTACGCGCCGTACAAACTCCCTTTACAATCGCCTCCTAATCTGGAAACAGGAGAAAAGAAACACCATGAAAAACACTTGGTTACATTTTGGAGCAGCAGCGGCGATAGCGGGAGGTATGCTCCTGGCCGCTCAAGAAGTTGGCAGCCGGCCGGCGCAACCGGCCGTGCAACAGCCTCACCAGCATGGTGGCGGCGCGCGCATGGCCCGCTACCTGAATCTGACCCCGGCGCAGGAAGCCCGGGCCAGGACGGAGTTTCAGGCGGTGCGCCAGTCCGCGCAACCCATCCGGCAGCAGTTGAAACAGGTTCGCTTGGCGATGTTCCAGGCGGCGAGGGCAAACGACACCGAAAAGATCGACCAACTGAGCGCTCAGGAAGCCAACCTGAAGGGCCAGATATCGGCAATGCGCAACGAGGCGAGCGCCAGAATCTATAGCACCCGGACCCCGGAACAACGGGCCAAGGCCGATCAAATCCCGGCCCATTTCCAGCAGATGCGGCAGCGCCGGATGGAAAGCCATCGGAACCCCGGCAACGGGTAAGCCCCAAGACCTCTAACCATCACCGCTCGGCAGACTCGAATCCCAGGCGCCAGCCGAGCTTCTGAGCATCGAACCACGAAATCTTCACGCCGAACCAGCGCGTCTCGGAAGCCGCCTGATAGCGGCCTCGCCGCCGATCCAGCACAAATGCGCACGGCGCTTCACCAAACTGAGCCAGACGTTGCGCCAGCCAGGAATCCGCCGTCAACGGCTGCGCCAGCACCACCGGCGCACCGCCCAGCAGTGCCAGGTGCGCACCGAAGTCTGCATCTACCTGCTTGATCGCGGGTGGCGTTCCATACGCTTGCCGGTAACGCTTCAACGACGCCTCCAGATCGCGCACCGCGATCACCACCTTGGTCACGCCGCCGAAATCCTTGTTCAACGGCTTACCCTGCGGAAAGGCGCGCTGCTCGCGGGGGGTGAAGTCGTGAATCAGAAACGGAAAAAACGTGCCGTTCGGCTCCGTACCCACCTGCGCGGTTTCCCAATCGAGGCGCACTCCGTCCGGCCGTTGCCGCCCATTCCGCACCGGAGCCGAAACCGCGATGCCCGCCGCCCGCAGCCGCTGGACTTCCGCCGCCACATCCGTCTCGCGCACGGCCCAGGCGCAGGGCCCGCCGTCCGCCTTCATGAACTTCGTCCACGGCTGGCGTTCCAGCGCTTGCGCATCGGCCTTCGCCTGCGGCGCCATCAGTTCCAGATAGGACCCGTCCGGGAAGCTGACCAGCGCCATCTCGGTGGCCCCGTTGCTGTGCGGGCCTCCGTAGACGGTCTCTATCCCGATGGCGGAGAGATTCGCCTGAAGCTGTTTCAGGCTGCTCCCCGCGGCGGTTACATGGTCAACCTTCAGATCGGCGGCGGCCAGCACCACCGCGCAGACGACCAGCATCAGGGCAAAGCGCATAAGGCGATTGTAAAACGCCTGGAACCGCCGCTCGGGACTTATGTGGCGCGCACGCGTCCCCATGAGCGAGACGCGGCATGCAAAAGTGCGTGCGCCACCTCACCAGCCACCAACCACCAGACACAGCGAGCTATGCCCGCGCGAACGCCAGCAATCGGCAACGATGAGTTCCCCTACGCCACCGCCACCGGCCTGAGGACTGATGTCGTGATCGTCAGCGGCGCGCAAGGCTTCGATATAGCGCTCCCGTGCCGCGCCGGCATCGCGCAGACGCTCCCGTCCCCACGAAAACCGCTCACGGCCAAGCTGGATCGCCAGAAGATCGGCAATGAAACGGGAGTGGCGCCCGTTGCCATTCGGAAATGGGTGAATCTGCACCAGCCGGTGATGGAAACGCACCGCGATTTCATCGTGCGGATACGTTTTGTATTCGATCCATGCCTTGGTGTCGCCAAGCAACTGGCGCAGCGCTATTGGAATCTGCCAGTAATCGATCCCGATGTTGCGCTCGCTGGTCCGGAATTTTCCGGCCCAGCGCCATACGTCGCCGAGCATCTGCCGGTGCAGGTCTTTCACGAATTTCTCGCTCAGCAGATCGCGGCGGCGGCTGAGCGCCCATTCCTGGGCGCGCGCGATGTTGTCCTGCTCGGCCTCATTCAATTCGCGGCGATAGGCGATATGCGCGGGGATCAGACCGCGTATTTCCTCCGGCGTCAGCGGGGTTGCGGCACCGTCCGGCTGCTCGAAAACGTCGCTCACCGGCTAGTCCCAAAACAGCCGTGGGCTTGTCTCGCTGACAAGTTCGTCAAGCCGCGCTGCGGAGTTCCTCGCCTTGCCAGTCACCTTCTGGTTCTCCAGCAGCATCGAGTGCTCCACCGGCTCAAGGCGCCGACGTGCGAAGGTGCGCGCCCGGTCGCGGACGATGGTCTCCAACGGCTTGTTGGGCACCAGCGCATAAACGAGAGTGCAATCGAGCGCCGCGGCCACCCGCCGCAATGTCGCCATCTCAATGGTGCCTTTCGCTTCCGATTGTTCGAGCGCGATGACCGAAGGTTGCTTGACGCGCAACCGCTTCGCCAGTTGCGCCGTGGACATGCCGAGCGCTCCGCGGATGGCCTCGATCCATCCGCGCATGGGCGGCGCGAATCGCGTGGCTGGCCCCAGTGCCTTGAAGCGGCCATCGAGGTGCGAGCGGGATCGGGCGGCAAGTCTGGCTTTTGTCATAGGCTACACTCTATTATTACATCAATTACCGATAGATCATAGCCTATCGCAATAGGTACTTTAAATAGACTATAGGCTATTGACCTTGCCGATCAATGCCGCCGGATTTTCCCGGCCGCCCTTGATTTCCGCGGCAAACGACAATAGAATAAGACCTGAAAGCCCTATATCGACATGGAATCCAATTCCCGCCGTTCCTTCCTCCAACTGGCTGCCACCTTGGGCGCGCTGGCGCCAGCCGCCGGTAAAGCCGCCGCCCAGCCCGCGGCGCCTACGCTGCCGACCGTCAAGTTCGGCAAGTTCGAAATCACGCGCCTGATCGTCGGCTCGAACCCGCTCTACGGCTACTCGCACTTCAACCACACCATGGACCAGCTCATGCGCGAGTGGTACACGCAGGATCGCAAGATGGAAGTGCTGCACGCCTGCGAGCGCCAAGGCATCAACACCTGGCAACTGCATTACAACGACCAGCCCATCGAGGATTTCAAGCGCTATCGCGCCGAGGGCGGCAAGATGCAACTCGTGCTGCTGGCCGACTTCGCCCTGATGAAGGACCCCAAACTCCTGCCGGAAGTGGTCAAACTCGGGCCGCTCGGAATTGGGCACCACGGCAACCGCACCGACGAACGCTTTCGCAGCGGCGAGAAAGGCAAGATCAAGGACTTCCTCAAAGCCGTGCGCGACACCGGCGTTATGGTGGGCCTGTCCACGCATAACCCGGCGGTCGTCGATACGGCCGAAGGCGAAGGCTGGGACGTCGACTACTACCAGTGCTGCCTGTATCGCGTCTCGCGGACACCCGAAGAGGCGCGCGCGGAGTTCGGCGAGTCGCCCATCGGCGAGACGTTCATGGAGAAGGATCCCGAGCGCATGTGCCGCATGATCCGCCAGACGAAGAAGCCGTGCCTGGCGTTTAAGCTGTTCGGCGCCGGGCGCGCCAGCGGCTCCCCCGAGCAGGTCGAGAGCGCCTTTCGCTTTGCTCTCGCCGGCATCAAACCTACCGACGCCGTGATTGTCGGAATGTACCCGCGGTTCAAAGACGAAGTGAGCGAGAACACAGCCCTGGTCCGCCGCATCCTGGCCACGTAGGACAGGCCTCCCGGCCTGTCCCACTACGGCCGCCGAACGAACGTCCCCTTATCGGCGTTCGGATCCATCGTCATCCGGAAGTCGCCCGTCTTCGCTGTATCGACGAACTCCATAATCACGTTGCTGCCAATACCCTTGATGGAGTGATAGAGCCACTCCTCAGTCGGGACGTTCGTCGCTTCGAGACTGCCTCCGGCCGGCTGGCCCTCAGGATGAGACTCAATTTCATCCGGCGGGCCGAACGTAATGTAGATCCGGCCGCGATCGGTTTTCCCTCCTGGAACCGCCTGCCACCCAAAGTGCATGACGGCGTAGCCAATACGGCGGTAGTGTTCGTTCCTGAATGCGTTATCAGAGCTGCCCGGCGTGGGATTGCGGCGCTCCCAGAACTGCTCCATGAAATGTTGGCGCTCGGCGTCGGTTTTGAGACTGAGGAAAGCGGTTCGTTCGCGGTCCTCGATGATGTAGACGACGTCCTCGTTGAGCCACCTGGTGTATCGGTCGACTTTCGCCTGTGGCTCTGCCGGCGTGGCCGGACTCTGTGCTTGCCACGCGGCCATCGCGCCTACCGCGGCGATCGTCAATATGCCGGCAGAGAATACCGGCGCTAAAGCCGAAGCTTTCGGTTGGTAAAGTAAACGGTGAATTCGTTTCATAAGGTTCCCTCCTGTCGCCGCCAGCACGGCTTCATTCGCCGCCCAGCGAGTTTGTTCCAAAGCAGCCAGTGCGGCGGCGTAATGATGCGCGTCGCCGCTGGCGGCCACCACCAGATCGTCACAACACTTTTCGCGCTCGGCGCGGATCACGCCGGACATCCACCAGATCGCCGGGTGATAGAAAAGGAAGCTTTCCACCACCATTTGCAGCAGGTTCGCCAGGTAGTCGCGGCGGCGGATGTGCGCCAGTTCGTGCATCAGAATCGCTTCCACCTGGCTGGCAGGCATCCCGGCCAGCAGACTCACGGGCACCAGAATCACCGGGAGCACATAGCCGATGACCACCGGCACATCGGCGAGACACGTCTCGAGCAGTGCGACTGACTTCGAGAGCCGCAGCCGCGCGCGGAGTTGGTCGAGCCGTTGGGGCCACGGATCAGGCGCGCTGCAGACGCCTCGTCGGCGCAAGCGCCCCGCGGCCATCCAACCGGCAGCGCTGCGCAGATGAAGGAGCAATACGCCCAACATCCAGAAGGGCGCCAGCCACGGCGGCAGATCCGCCATGCGGAACGGCGCCCGCATGCCCGGCGACGCTTGGCTGTCATCCAAAGCCGCGCGCGGGATCGTGTGCGCTACGGCCGCGGCGCGCCCCTTCTCCTGCGGCGCGAGGACACAAAATGTGATGGCGAACGCCGCCAGCACGCCGAGCATCGCCGCACAAGCGCATGCATAACGCCCGCGCGGCGAGCGCATGACGACCAGCGCCGCCAGCAGGACCAGCGCGGCCAGCGCGCCTTCCCACAGCGAGTGAAATAGGGTCCAGCCGAGGGCCTTGGCCAGCGGCGTTTCGACCAGGTGTGCAATGGTGGTCATGGTGTCCCCTTTTGACATTCGTCCAGCAGGCTGCGTAGCTCCGCCAATTCCTTTTTCGAAGTCTTCCGGCCGGATAACGCTCCCAACAGCAAACCCTTGGCGGATCCATCAAACGCGCGGTGCAGCAGGTCGCCCGCAAGCTGCCGCTGGGTCCATTCGCGGGCCCGCGCGGGCGAGTAAACATGCGACCGCTGCCTCTCGTCGCGGCGGACGAGGCCTTTCTCAGCCATCACCTGCAACTGCTTGAGCACGGTAGTGTACTGCGCCGGCTTGCGTCCGGCGATCACTTCGTGCACGTCTCGGACGGTGCTCGGCCCGCGGCTCCAGAGCACGGTCAGGATTTCCAATTCAGCGTCGGTGGGTCTGGGTGGCTCGCCGGACATCTACGACGACTATACTACGATGTTCATCGTATGTCAAGAGGTGAGGCGGACCTCCTGACCTGTCCCTTGATTTTACTTCTCATTCCGGCAGCGCGAAAGCCACCAGCGCGTCGCCCTGGGGCGAATTCGGCGCATCGTGACCGCCTGCGGCGATGACCACGTACTGTTTCCCCTTTGCCGTGCGATAGGTCATGGGCGTCGCACGGGCGCTGGTGGGCAGCGTCCCCTTCCACAGCAGCGCGCCGGTTTCCACATCGAAAGCCTTCAGGTAGGGATCCAGCGTGGCACCGATGAAAACCACTCCGCCGCCGGTCACGATGGGACCGCCCAGCGCCGGCGAGCCGAGCTTTTCGCCCACATCCTCGGGTAACCAGGGAAGCGCGCCCAGCGTAACTTCCCACTTCTTTTCGCCGGTCGATGCATCGATGGCCGCCAGCGCGCCAAACGGCGGCGCGTTGCACGGAATGCGCTTGGGGGAAAACAGCCAGGTGCGCGCCAGTCCATACGGCGTGCCCCGCTGCCGGGCATATTCGACGCCGGGTTCTTTGCCTTCCTCGGCGTCGAACTTATCACGCGGTATCAGGCGGATGTAGGCCGCCATCCGATTGGTCGGAACGATCAGCCACTGGCGCTGGGGATCGAACGCCGCGCCGCCCCACGCCATGCCGCCGATATTGCCCGGAAAAATGATCGAGCCGTTGACGCTCGGCGGCGTGAAGATCCCTTCGGCGCGCTTGCTGCGGATCATGTCCTGGCACCATTTGCGATCTTCCTCCGTGAGCCCCCAAGCGTTGTCCGCCGTGAGCGATTGCGGCACCAGCGGCTTGGGAAGGATCGGAAACGGCTGCGTGGAAGAAGTCTTCTCGCCGGGCACGTCGCTCGCGGGCGCCGGCCGCTCCTCCACGCCAAAGATAGGCTCGCCGGTTTCACGGTTCAGCAGAAACAGGTTCCCAGTCTTCGATCCCACCGCGATAGCCGGCATCTCCTTGCCCTCGCGCCGGATGGTGAACAGCGTGGGCTGCGGCGCGATGTCGTAGTCCCACAAATCGTGATGCACGGTTTGAAAATGCCACGCCATCTTCCCGGTGTCCGCGTGCAGCGCTACCAGGCTATCGGCATAGAGGTTGTTGCCCGGACGCTCGCCGCCACAGTAATCCGGGCTGGCGCTGCCAGTCGGCAGGAAAATCAGCTTCCGCTCGGGATCGGTGGAGATGATGGACCAGGTGTTGGCGGCGCCCGTGCGCTGGCCGGGCATGGGATCCCAGGTCCATGCGAGCTTACCCGTGCGGGCGTCGAAAGCGCGCACCTCTCCGCTGGCGGCATCGACGTAGTTGTTATCGGCCACCCCGGACCCCACCACCACCAGATCGCCGATAACGGCGGGCGGCGAAGTCTCCTCGTACTCCGATTTATAGTGCGGCGGATTGCGCAGACCTTTGCGAAGGTCCACCAGACCGCCCAAGCCGAAGTTGTCACACGCTTTTCCGGTAGCGGCGTCGATGGCGAACAGCCGCGCGTCGATGGTGGCCACGAAGAGGCGGCGCTGCTTGCTCCGCGAATCCACCCATGTGGATGCGCCCCGGTTCACGAAGTCGCCGAAGCCGGCGGCGATGTCCGATTTCGGATCGAAGGCCCACTTCTGCGCGCCCGTCGCGGGATCGAGCGCGATCAGCCGGCCGAAGGGCGTGGTCACGTAGAGCACGCCATCGATGAACAGCGGCGTCGATTCGAACGCAGACTTCTTCCCGCCCCGCCCCTTGGGATCGTACATGTCGCCCGTGTGGAATGTCCAGGCGGCCTGCAGGCGGGNNCGTTCTGCCGGTTGATTTGATCCAGCGGCGAATATTTCGTGCCGCCGGAATCGTGGCCATACACGGGCCAGTCGCCGTCGTTCCCGGAGGCGGCGGCCAGCAGCGCGGCGGCAAACAGAGATGCTATGGGGAGCTTCATGGGATGCTCCCATTCTACTGCCGGCTCTTCCGTCCCACGTACAGGAAATGATCGGAGAAACCCAGGCCTTCCGCGGTCTGCCCGGTTCGCTCAATCAGGCCCAGCCACGCCTCGGCCTCCGCGGGCGGCAAATCGTTCAGCGTGGGCTGCCACGCCGTGCTGAAGGACTCCACGCCCGCCAGCGCCAACTCTTCGAACTCGGGCGCAAACGACGCGCGAAACTCGGCATACGTGGACAAATGCGCGAAGCCGATGGGCGGCGCGTGCTCCGGATCCAGATTGCCGTCGCGCAGGTATTGTTCGTGGAACGCCTTTCGCTCGCAAACCACGTGTGGGAAAAGGCGGAAGAAATCGCGCAGGTAAGACAGGCGGTTGATCCCCGCGGCGAACAGAAGTCCGCCGGGCTTCAGGATGCGGGCCGCTTCGGCCACCGCCTGGCGCCGCGCCTCCAGGGTGCAAAGGTGATACAGAGGTCCCAGCATCAATACAGTATCGAACGCGCCTGCCGGCAAACTATCAAGACACGTCGCGGACTCCCGGCTGATCCCGGCGATGGATTCGCCCAGACCGGCGGCGCGCAAGCGTGCCGCGACGGCGTCCAACAGGCGTGCCGATACATCCACCAAGTGCAGCCGGCAGCCCTTCCGCGCCAGGAATTCCGAATAGATCCCGCCGCCCACGCCGATCTCCGCGATCTCGGCGTTCGCCGGCGCCAGCCGCTCCAGCCAGCGCAGCGTGATGGCGCGCTCCACCGGGCAGTCGCGCGTCAACCGCACCAGCTCGGCTTCGAATATCGCGGTATCGTAGTAGCGGGCTACGCTCTCCTCGTTCGTCTCATCTGGCATCGGTTAGTCCATGGGCAGGAGTATAGCAAGAGCCACCCCATGGGTGTCCATTTTCGAACGTCACTCCCCGAATCCGGACATTGCAAGGCCGCTACCTGTCTGCATCCGCGGCCTTTCTCGGCCCGGCCATCTGGCACGCAGAATGCTAGGCCATGCTTCTGTGTTGAGACCGTTTCAAGTTATCCGTTACACCTTCCGCCAACTGGCCAAATCGCCCGCGTTCACAATTGTTTCGGTGCTGACCATCGCTCTCGGGATCGGCGCCAACGCCGCCATCTTTAGTGTGATGAATGCCGTCCTGCTGCGTTTTCTGCCGGTGTCTAATCCGCAGCAACTCGTCTTCTTCCATATTGGGAATCAGCCCCTCAGCACATCGCAAACAGGCTACGGTGACCTCTCGATGTCCCTGCCGGTTTTCGAAGCCATGCGGGACCGCCGCGAGGTCTTCAGCGACGTCATCGCCTTTGCCCCGCTGGCCTTTGACAAGGTGGCCGTGCGCGCGGGCGCCGCACCGGAGGAGGCGCACGGCGAATTGGTCAGTGGGAACTACTTCCCGGCTCTGGGCGTGCAGCCTGTTTTGGGGCGCGGCTTCACGGCCCAGGACGAATCCAATCATGCTCCCGTCGCCGTGCTGAGCTTCGCATATTGGAACCGCCGCTTCGCCGCCGCGCCGGACGTGTTGGGCCGCATCCTCTACGTGAAGGGCAACGCATTCACCATCGTGGGCGTCGCGCCGGCTGGATTCCAGGGAACCGATCCCGGCCAGCCGGCAATGGATTTTTGGGTTCCGCTTCAGCAGCGTCCCGATTTGAATCCGTTTGGCAGCCACCCACCGATCACACGCTGTATGGCTCGCCCGAGTGGCTCTCCCTGGTCATGGTTGGACGCCTGCGGCCGGGCGTTTCGCCCGAACAGGCCGCGGCGCAACTGACCGCGCCCTTTCGCAACGCGCTGGCCAACGCCTCACCCGCCGGCCCCCACGAACCAAAGCCGCAACTCTTCTTTTCCGGCATCCGCGGCGTCGAGAGTCTGCGCGAGGAATATGAACACCCCCTCCGCTTCCTGATGTCCATGGTCGGCTTGATCCTGCTCATCGCCTGCGCCAACGTNNTTTCTGCAGTTGCTCCTGGAAAGTCTGGCGCTGGTGACAGCCGGTGCGGCGTTGGGCTGGTTGTTTGCCGGATACGCGACCCAGGCTCTCAGCGCGTGGTCGGGCATCGGCATCCTCATCGCGCCTGACCGCACGGTGCTGTTGTTTACGCTGAGCATTTCCGCGGCAGTCGCGCTCCTCTTCGGATTGGCGCCTTTGCGAACGGTCTCCCGCGTTCCGCTGAATCTCGCCCTGAAATCCGCCGCCGCCACGTCGCACACCGATCCCAGCCGCCTGTGGGGCCGCAAGCTGGTTATTGCCGTCCAGATTTCGCTGTGCACGGTTTTGCTGTTCGCGGCCGGCCTGCTCTATCGGACCCTGCGCAACCTGGAATCGCGCGATCTGGGCATGCGCACCGACGGGTTACTCGTTTTTGGGATCGAGCCGCAGTCCAATGTCCACTCCGATGCGGACGCAGTCCGCTTCCACACCGCCTTGCTGGCCCGTATGCGCGCATTACCCGGAGTCGACTCCGCGACCATCATGCAGGTGCGCCTCGGCACCCGGGCCAGCAACAACGACGGTGTTCTGGTGGACGGGCGCAACCCCATGCCATCCCGGCCGTTCGCGCCCATGCGCACGAACCTGGTGGGCTCCGCGTTCTTGCGCACGCTTGGAATTCCGCTGCGCCTCGGCCGCGACATCGCGGATTCAGACACCGCCGCGTCCCGTAAGGTCGTCATCGTCAACCGGACGTTCGTCGAGCGTTATCTGCCAGGCGTCGATCCGCTCGGTCACCGCATCGCATTCTTTGGTAGCAAAGTCGATTACGCCATCGTAGGTGTGGCGGGGAACAGCCGCTACATGAGTATCAATGAAAGCGACCGGCCGGTGGCCTATTTCCCGTTCACGCAGGTTACCGGCATTTCGGAGATGCAATACGAGCTGCACACGCCGGGTGATCCGAAGATGTTGATACCGGAAGCCGCCAAACTGGTCCACCAGGCCGATCCCGACTTGCCGCTGCAGAAGCCGATGACACAGCAGGCGGAGTTTGCACAGACGGTCACACAGGAACGGCTCCTTGCGAATCTCTCCGTATTCTTTGGCGGACTCGCCGCGTTCCTCATCGCCATCGGGATCTACGGGACCATTTCCTACAGCATTAGCCGGCGGACCATGGAAATTGGCGTGCGAATGGCGCTGGGCGCGCAACGGCGGGAGGTGCTTTGGATGGTCTTATCCGAGAGCTTGTCCGTGACTGCGGCGGGCCTTGCCGTTGGGGTTCCGGCTTCCCTGGCAGTGGCCCGGACTTTACGTTCCATGCTCTACGGATTGGGCTCCGGCGACCCCCTTACACTCGTTCTGGCGTTGGCGGGCATAGCCGGGGTCACGTTGGCGGCTGCGATCTTCCCGGCGCGCCGTGCGGTGTCGACCGATCCTATTCGAGCCTTACGTATGGAATGAGGCTGGATGCTGCCAGCATGTGGCGCACGTTCTCAACTGTTCTCAACGTGCCGCATCCGCACTTGCGTCCCCCATGAGTGGGGACGCCTGGTGCCCAAAGCTCATCCATCAACGCATGGACCAAGTCGCGCCCGCCAGAATAATGAGGCCCCCGCCGAGGGCACATTTCGAAGCCGCTCAACTCCCGCCCGTGCAGGGAATCGTTCCCAGCAAAGCTCCGGCGATCAGGCTCACCCCCAACAGCGCCGCGGCCGACCCACTGATAAGAGCCACCGTTCGCAATCCGCTGCGAGCCGCCAGCATGAGTCCGGCGGCGCCCAGCAGCATGGATACCCCTGTGCCCACGTCAATCGAAACATGCACCCGTGTCCAAAGAGCCAGATCCTGCCATCGGCCCCAAGTGAAAGCGCTGTACAGCGCGTAGACGCCTGCAACCGCCAACCAGAACGGCAAACGCCAATCCCGCATATCTACATCGTAAACTATTAACCAGGATTTGTTTGACGGTCGTTTATGTGGACCTTGGCACAAGCACGCTCCAGCCTGGTATCCCGCGGCGCTCAACACGTTCCAACCCTTGAGAACGGCGCCCCGGGAACCGCCATAGTAGTTCACATTCACCTGACCGGTTTGGGTGTTCTGGTAGACCAAGTCCGGCACGCCGTTGCCGTCAAAGTCGGAGGTCCCCACTACCTGCCAGCCGCTTGTGTCGAAGCCACAACTGAGGCAGGCCCAACCAATGAAAGTGGCTCCGCCCGAGCCGCTGTAATAGTCCACATTCACTGATAGGTCTGCGTGTTCTGGTAGACCAGAT
>PKYZ01000482.1:2011-4368 GCA_003132865.1 Bryobacterales bacterium | reverse complement strand
ACGGTCGTTGAGCTTCACTCCGAAGCCTTGCAGAAGATTGTGCCGCAAAGCGAGGCTCATGTAAGGGGCGACCGCGGGTTCCAAGTTGTCGGTAGGAGCATTTTCTTTCAAATACCCTTCGTAATCCCGAAACTGTACATAGCCGCCAGTTAATAGCCCTTCGGTGAGTGCCGTGTTATAGACGTGCAGTGACTGGATGAGCGCGGAGGTTCCGCTCAGGAAGAAATAGTTCTGCGGCTGGCTCAAGTGCTCGAGAGTCGTCGAGTTTTGCAGCACGGGATCGAGATTCGGCGTGACCACGCCGACCTGCTGAATTGCCGCGTTGCCGGCGTTGCCGCCGTTCGAGCTACTGCCGTTACCGGACAAACCGGCGCTCTGCACGCTGCCGTTCACACCTACGCCGCTGTCCACGCTGGACACTTGCTGGCTGGCGCTGGGCACGCCGCGCACCGGGCCGCCGGCTTTGGACCGCTCCAACGCCGACTGCGCGAGCAGGAGACCATACCGGTCCACTTCCAGGTTCAGATTGTTTTCGATGGCCAGTGCCAGCGCATCCTGCACCGTCAGGTAGAGCTTGCCTGCCCGCAGCATCTCATGCAGCCGGCCCGAGTTACCCAGCCGGCTGGCAGATACCGTTGGGGCTACGTAGGAGCGGATAGGAACTGGCAAATGCGGCTTCTCGATCGCGACCTGCTGGTCTTGCGCGGAACAGATAGTGGCCGCGCAGATCCAGGCCAACAGACTTCGTGGCAGGTTTCCGGATTTCATCTGGGAAGCTCCTGCTTCTTCTGTTCCGGGAGTGACTCAGGTATGACGGAATCTCGGGCGACATGTCCGGCAGCCGCCTCTTGCATGGAAATATGGTTTAGTTCGAGCGTCCGGCCCATGGCCATGTCAAACGCAATCTTAGCGTGCGTATAGTTGGCCATGGCCTGCACTTCGGCGTCCTGATCGGTGGCCAGGTCTCGTTGCGCCTGAATCACCAGAGTGACGCTGGATACGCCGTGCTGAAACCGGTTCTGCTCGTCCTTGAGGCTCTGTTCACCCAGTCTTCTGGTATCGACCGCCGTCTCATAGCGGGCGCGGGCCTGCTGCAACCCGATCAGCGCGGTCTTCACATCCACCCTGACCTGGTTGGCGGCGCGTTGAAACTGCAGTTCGGCTTGCCGGAGTTGGAGTTCATCGGTCACATAGTCGGCCTGTGCGGCGCGGTTCCGGAATGGGATCGTGAGGGAGACCCCGGCGGAATAGTTCGGGAAATCGCGGCGGAAGATCTGGCCCAGAAGATTTCCCGTTCCGCCGATGAAATAGGTGTCCGGCGGGCCGTTTTGTCCGTTGTAGGTCGGGTTCACCGGGCCGCTCAGGCCGTTGTTGGTGAGCTCCAGAAACGCCTGCAAAGTGGGCAGCAGTCCGTTCCGGTCGCCTTTGATCAATATCTTCTGGCTGTCGATGTTGATATTGCTTCGCTCGATTTCGACGCGGTTGGCCATGGCTTCCGGGAGCAGCTCCGGCAACGGCTTGATCTCGTCCGTTTTGGGAACTTCTATGGGATTCAGAGGCACCATATGCACGTCGTCCAGCCAGGCGTTGGCTATGGCATTGCGGCTCAGCGCATTCTTCAGGACGATTTCCTGTTGCTGCACGTTGGTCTGCGCGAACAGCAGATCTTCTTTACTGACGGAGACCTGGGCGGCGGCGCGGGTCACCTCCACCGCCGGCAGCGAGCCGATCTTAACCATCTTCTGGTCGTCTTCATAGAGTTTCTGCGACGTCGCCAGGGCTTGTTCCTTGATGCGCACGGCGTCGATGAAACTCACCAGGTCCCAGTAGAGGTTGAGCGCCGCGGAGACCGTGGTGGCCACTTGCAGCTTGAGCTGCAGGTTGCTCACCTTCATGTTGTTCCTGGCTACCCGGATGTCGCGGTTATTGACCCCGATATTGAATCCCTGCAGAAGATTCTGGGTGACCACCAGATCCAGGAGGCCCGTGGCCGATGGGTTGAAAGTCGGTGTAGAGCTATTGAGCAGGCTGTGGTAGTCTACAAAGGTAAGTTGCGCGTTGGTGCCGGTGATGAACTGTTGCGAATACTGAAAGACAAATTGCCGGTAGTCGTTCGTAAGAACGCTGGTCTGGTTTAACGACTGATTGGTCAGGGGCGTGGTGAGGTGTCGNNGAGACCCGCGCCTCCGGCAAGTCCGTTGGCATTCACGCTAACTCCGGCTGTGCTGACGCTGGTGGGCCCGGCGAAGATCGGCGTGTCTACTTGCCGGAGAAAGCCGCCGCCCTCGGTCCGTCGCACCACCTCCCGCGCCAGTAAGGGACTATAACGCTGCACCGCGATGTCCAGATTGTTCTCC
>PKYZ01000482.1:0-1911 GCA_003132865.1 Bryobacterales bacterium | reverse complement strand
ATGGGCAATTCCCCTTCCACTGGTTTTTGGAGAGACAACAGAGTTTGCGCCGGCGCCGGTGTCCGATTTTGGGACCGGATGTTCGATTTCGATGTGTGGATTCCAAGATGGACAGGCCCGGAGGGCTGTCCTACCGCAGCGCGTCGAGCGCCACGCGTCCGATGGCTTCGTCCACTTCCGATGGCGCGCCGCTCACGCCGATGCCTCCTATAGTCTGACCGTCGACCTGAATGGGCAGCCCGCCCTGATTCGGAAAAGCGTCCGGAAACGCCAGCACCTGCAGATCGCCGCTCTTCAGTTGGTCGGCCGCGGCCTTGGATGGTTGCTTGTAAAACGCGGAGTGCCGCGCCTTCTTCTGCGCAAATTGGATGGTGTTTAATCCCGCGCCGTCGGCCTTCTGCAGGAAAAGCAGGTTGCCGCTTTCATCTACGATGCAGATAGTCACCTGCACGTTGCGCTTCTGGGCTTCTGACTCGGCGGCGGCGACCATGGTTTTGATGGCCGCGATGTTTAGGGTTTTCTTGGAGGGGAGATCCGCGGCTGAAATAATGGGCATAAGAGTAAAGGTGAGGATAGCAGTTATAGCAGGCGTCCCGATGAGTCGGGACGCGGCACGCACGAGTGCGTGCGCTACGGAGTATGCTGAGGGCATAACTATGAATATACCTCTTTCCCGCCGAACGTTCCTGCGGGCCGGCGCTGCCGGCAGCGGGAGCCTCCTCGCCGCCCGAACTGTCCTGCTGGCTCCGCAGGCGCTGGCAGCGGCATCCGGACCGGTACCCGCCAGCGAACGGGTCCGGTTCGGCATGATCGGCATCGGCATGCAGGGCTCCGGCCTGCTGGGCACCGCGATTACACTGCCCGGTGTGGAGTGCGTCGCAGCCGCCGACCTCTACGATGGCCGTCACACCCTGGCCAAAGAGATCACCGGGAATCCCAACCTCCCAACTACCCGCCACTACCAGGAATTGCTCGACCGCAAGGATATCGACTGCATCGTGGCGGCGGTGCCCGACCATTGGCACAAGCGCGTCGTCGTGGACGCCTGCAACGCCGGCAAAGACATCTACTGCGAAAAGCCGATGTCGCACGCCGCCGCGCAGGGATTCGAGATGATGGAGGCCGCCCAAAAGAACAGCCGCATCGTGCAGATCGGGTCGCAGCGCGTCAGCTCCGTGCTGTGCGGCAAGGCCAGAGAACTATACAAATCCGGCGCCATCGGCGTAGTAGAAATGGTCGAGCTAACCTTGGGGCGCAACGACCCCACGGGCGCTTGGGAATATCCGCCGCCGCTGGACCTCTCTCCCGCCAACCTCGATTGGGACACTTGGCTGAACGACGCACCCAAGATCCCCTTCGACAAATACCGCTTCGCGCGCTGGCGTTGTTGGAAGGAGTATGGTACGGGCGTGGGCGGCGACCTGATGGTCCACCTGATTAGCGGCATGCTCTTCACGCTCGGCTGGAACGAAGCGCCCCGCTCGGCTTCGGCGTTGGGCGGCATCTTTCGCTGGAAAGACGGCCGCAACATGCCGGACCTGCACACGGTGCTGTTCGACTATCACGGCACCCCGGTCTATGTCCGTTTGGGCTTGGGCGCCGAAACGCCCGAACTGGCGCGCTTCATGGGACCGAAAGGGATTCTGGACGCCAATGGCGGAGAGCTACGACACTCGCCGCAAAGGGGCGTGGACACCGCGCCCAGCTATTACTCCAGCGGTTTTCCCGCGAAGATGCGCGAGGAGTATGTGAAGCAGTGGGCAGCCGAACATGCCGTCACGCCGGGGCGCGAGCCGATGATGGACGACACCGTGTATAAAGGCAACGATTGGGACGATGTTCGTCCGCACTTATGGAACTTTTTCCAGGCCGTCAAGAGCCGCAAGCCTGTGGCCGAGGATGCCGTCTTCG
>PKYZ01000073.1 GCA_003132865.1 Bryobacterales bacterium | reverse complement strand
AGGCCGTGGTCCCGAGGGCTGTAGCGGAACGGGTCGGGTGACCAGCATCACAGCCATTCCCCCCTGGCAAGGCGTACTTTCATCGGTTTTGGGGATCGCGACCATGCAGGGTTCCGGAAGCGGGCCGGACGATGGCAAGCTGCTGGATTCTGAGCACATAGCTGCAACGGCAAAGGGACTCGATGAAGAGCCGATACGGACGCGTCCGGGAAGGGAACGGAGAATGACCTGGAGCGAGGAGTATCGGACCAGGTGCATGTGCGCCGGGCAGGCGCTGGAGGCGGTGCGGTCGGGAGCGCGTGTCTGGATTCAGTCGGGGTGCGGCACGCCCTCGACCCTGGTCAATGCGCTGGTGGCACGGGCTGCGGAGCTTCGGGATGTGGAGATCGTCCACATGATGACCCTGGGGAGCGCGGATTACACGAAGCCGGAGTACGAAGGGCATTTTCGCCACCGGGGATTGTTCCTGGGGGCGAATGTGCGCGAGGCGGTGGCGGCGGGGCGGGCCGACTACACGCCGATCTTCCTGAGCGAGATTGAGGGCTTGTTCACCAGCGGCGCTCTGCCGCTGGATGTGGTGCTGATGCAGGTGTCGCCGCCCGACGGGCACGGCTATGTGAGCTTGGGCACGACGGTGGACTGCACGCTGACGGCGGCGCGCTGCGCGAGCACGGTGATTGCCGAGGTCAACCAGCAGATGCCGCGCACGCACGGCGACACATTCATCCACGTGAGCCGGATTTCCGCTTTCGTGGAGACATCGCACCCGCTGCTGGAACTGGTCACCGAGCATTTCACCGGCATGCATCTGCGGGTGGCGCGCAATGTGGCGTCGCTGATCCCCGACGGAGCCACGCTGCAGACCGGCATCGGCGGCATTCCCGACGCCGTGCTCGGATGCCTCAAGGACCATCAGGCCATCGGCGTCCACAGCGAGATGTGTTCCGACGGCGTGATCGATCTTTTCGAAGCCGGCGTCCTCACCGGCGAGCGCAAAAACATTCACCGCGGCAAGATCGTCGTCGGATTCGTCCTCGGCACCAAGCGGTTGTTCACCTACATGCACGAGAATCCGCTGTTCGAGATGCATCCGACATCCTACACAAACGATCCGTTTATCATTGCGCAGCACGAGCGCATGATCGCCATCAACTCCGCGATTCAAGTGGATCTCACCGGCCAGGTGTGCGCCGATTCCATCGGCATCAAACCGTATAGCGGTTTCGGCGGCCAGGTGGATTTCGTGCGCGGCGCGGCTCGCTCCAAAGGCGGCAAGCCCATCATCGCGCTGCCCTCCACAGCCAGGAACGGGCGGGTGTCGCGCATCGTGCCGATGCTCGATCCGGGCGCGGGAGTAGTTACCAGCCGCGCGGATGTACACTACGTGGTCACCGAGCATGGGGTCGCCTATTTGTGGGGTAAGAACCTGCGCCAGCGGGCCGAGGCGCTGATCGCGATCGCCGATCCCAAGTTTCGCGACGAGCTTTACGATTACGCCGCGCGCGCCCATTATGTGCAGGCGCGCGAGGCGCTGGAGGTCGCATGACAAATACCGGCAAACCCGACCGCGGCATGGTCGAGCTGAATTCCGAGGAGTGCAAGGGTTGCGGGCTGTGCGTGGAGGCCTGCCCGCCCAAGGTCCTGCTGCTGGCGGACCATTTGAACCGATACGGCTATCATCCGGCGGCGTACACGGGCGTGGGCTGTACGGGGTGCGGCATCTGTTTCTTTGTGTGTCCGGAGCCGGGCGGCATCATGGTGCTGCGGGCGGCGGCGTGAGGAGGGCGGGGCATGCTTAAGCCAACGTCGAAACAAATCACCAAGGGCAACGAAGCTATCGTGAAGGGCGCTATTCTGGCCGGTTGCCGCGCCTTTTACGGCTATCCCATCACGCCGGCGAGCGAGATTACGGAAGCCGCCGCGCTCTACATGCCGCAAGCCGGCGGCGTGTTCCTGCAAGCCGAAAGCGAAGTGGCCGCCGTCAACATGCTGTATGGCGCAGCGGCGACGGGCGTGCGCGCCATGTCGGCGTCCAGCGGTCCGGGCATCAGCCTGATGCAGGAGGGCATCAGCTACATCGCCGGTTCGGAACTGCCCTGTGTGATCGCGGACATTATGCGGGGCGGCCCGGGGCTGGGCAACATCGCCCCGGAGCAGGGCGATTACCACCAGGTGGTGAAGGGCGGCGGGCACGGCTGTTATCGCACGCTGGTGCTGGCCCCCAATTCCGTGCAGGAGATGGCGGACCTGACCATGGAAGCCTTCGACCTGGCCGAACGGTACCGCAATCCCGTGTTCGTGCTGGCGGACGGTTACATCGGACAGATGATGGAGCCGGTGGAGTTTCCGGCGGCCAAGGCGCCGCCCGCGCGGCCGGATTGGGCTGTGTTCGGCACCGCACAGAGCCGCCGCAATCTGGTCGCCTCCATTTACCTGGAGCCGGACAAACTGGAGGCGCACGTACTGAAGCTGGAAGCCAAATACAAGCGCGCCGAGCGGGAAGCCGTGCAGTTCGAGGACTGGCGCACGGAAGACGCGGAAATCGTGCTGGTAGGTTACGGGATTGTCTCGCGTGTGCTGAAGCAAGTCGTGGAGCAGGGCCGCGCGCGCGGCCTGGCGCTGGGACTGCTGCGGCCCATCACGCTGTATCCGTTCCCAGGGGAACGGCTGCGCGAGTTGAGCCGCACCGCTCGCCGGTTCCTGGTGGTGGAGCTGAGCACCGGGCAAATGGTGGAGGATGTGCGCCTGGCGCTGGAAGGCCGCCGGCCGGTGGAATTCTACGGGCGGGTTGGCGGTAACGTGCCGAGCGCCGAGGAAGTGCTGCAGGCGGTGGAAGCGCAGATGGAGGTGGAAGCTTATGTCTAGCTACACGGTCACGCACCAGAAGGCCAAGTCCTTTTACGAAACCTACGAACGCAAAGCGGAGCTGCAGCACCAGACCCACTACTGCCCCGGCTGCGGGCACGGCGTAGTGCACAAGCTGATCGCGCGCGCCATCGACGAGCTGGGCATACAGGACCGCACCATCCTGATCAGTCCCGTGGGCTGCTCGGTTTTCGCTTACTACTATTTCGACGTCGGCAACATTCAAGTGGCGCATGGACGCGCGCCGGCGGTGGCGACAGCGGTCAAGCGCAGTTGTCCGCAAAGCGTGGTGCTGAGCTACCAGGGCGACGGCGACCTGGCCGCCATCGGCTGCGCTGAAATCGTGCACGCCGCCAATCNNCCCATCACGGTGATTTTCATCAACAACGCCATCTATGGCATGACCGGCGGGCAGATGGCGCCAACCACGCCGCTGGGGCAAAAGACCACCACTTCACCCTTCGGCCGCAACCAGTGGAACGAAGGCTATCCGATGCACGTGAGCGAGCTGCTGGCGTCGCTGGAGGCGCCGGTGTACATCGAGCGCGTGGCGCTGGGCAACAACAAGCAGGTGATGAATACGGG
>PKYZ01000038.1 GCA_003132865.1 Bryobacterales bacterium | reverse complement strand
CCGGGGAGATCATCACGCTCTGGGCAACCGGTCTGGGCGCCGATCCCGCCGATAGCGATACGACGTACGCCTCTCCGCCGCACGCCGTGAATACGCCTCTGCAGATTAGTGTCGGCGGCGTACCGGCCACCATCCTCTATCAAGGTTCGGCCGGGTACCCGGGCGTGACTCAGATCAACCTGATTATCCCGGCTTCGGTTACTACGGGCTGCTACGTTTCCCTGGCGGCGGTGACTGGAACCGTCATCAGTAATGTGGTGGTGTTCCCCATCCATCCCGGCGGCGGAACATGCGTCGTGCCGGGCGGGCTTACCGGAGCCCAAATCCTAGCTGACGTGCAAGATACGCTCAATGCCGGGGGCCTGAGCGTGCTTCAGACGATCTCTACGAGCAGCAAGGGTATTGTTACTGTGACCACCAGCGCGAGTGCGGCCTTTTATCACGAAACTGGACTCCTCGCCGGCGCAACAGGCCGGGCTGGGATTCTTACGGCGGGNNGCGGATGCTGGGTGGCCCCGTCGGTCGCGGGAGGCCCGCTTACGATCGCCGGTCTGGACGCCGGTTCGATTAGTCTGACGGGGCCCGGGGGACTCGCGGTAGCGCTGCCCCTGTTGGACCCCGGCGGTTATGGCGTGGACCTCGCGGCCAGCGCGATTCCATCCTCCGGCGGAACCTTCACGTTCACTGGTACCGGCGGAGCGGACGTGGGCCCATTCACTGCTGCTTTGACGTTCACGAATCCCGTTTTCAACTGGACCAATCAAAGCGCGTCCGCCACAGTAAACCGGGCGGCGGGATCAACGGTTACGTGGACCGGCGGCAATCCCGGGACATTCGTCTTCATCGGCGGAGACTTCATTGTGACGCCGTCAACCGCCTCGTCCCCGGGACTGATTTTAGGCTACGGGTGCCTGAACGCCGCGGAAGCCGGGCAGTTTACGGTGCCCCCGTATATTCTGCTCGGCTTTCCGGCCGGCAGCGGAAGTACGGTCGTAAACAATGTAGTCGGCTCAACGTTTTCGTTCACNNACGGGCTGAGTGGACAGATCCAGTACACCATGCCGTCGACCTACAAGTGACGCCGGCGCATCTCGGCCCTTCCAGGAGCTCCTATACCGCAGGCGGAGGACGAAAAGGGTCGGGCACGTTTTGCTCAGTCTGGCCGGATTGATCCTGGATGGTCATCCCTTCGATAAACACTACAAATGGAGGGCTGAGCGGAATTTATGAGCCGCAGCCATGGCTCGATTAAGACCAACGGGCGAGGAACTTGGCTACCTGCGATACCGGGGAGAGATTACCGTCGACTTGGCTGGATGTGTGCCCGCAGTCGCCATGTGGTCCCTGTCAGCGGTGCCGAAATTCTTGCCCGCGGGCACAGTGCAACGCTACTCGCAAACTGTAAGCGAACATCACCGCAGGGGAAGCGCAACTACGCCGTTCTTTTGCTCCTCGCAAGACTGAGATTGCGAGCCTGCGAGGTTGTCGCGCTGAACTTGAACGACATCGATTGGGAGAACGGCCGGATCACGATCCAGGGAAANNGAGAGACGCGTGTCTCGAATGCGGTGCGCAATTTCAAGCCGGAGCTAAGTTTTGCCCCGAGTGCGTCAGGAAGTTGGATTGAACTTTTGGGACGCATCCTTGCGATTGTGTCCAGGCACTATGGCCAATACTCTCGCATGTACACGTTCCTCGCGGTGAGCACGGGATCGCCGACTCGGAGTCCATTGCATGGTTCGTAGCGGAGGGACCATGCCCCCCTTATGCCCCAGCACCTGTGACCTACTGGCAACCCCCTCCTCCGGCAACGAGTAGGCCCTGGCTCGCACACCTCGAGGCCTGATTAGCCAGCAATCCACCGCTATCCGATGCGGCAGTTCCGGAAGGGCTATCGGGAAACAGTAGGCGGGACGCCACGTAAATCACCTNNGCGCCTGAGCCGGCGCCCTCCGATTATTGCCGGCAGTTTGCGCCGGGTTGGGAATATCCGGCAGCGCGGCGAGCACGGGGTAGAGCGCGGGATCACGCTGTGCGGCAGCTCTGGCCTTGTATTGCGCGATCTGCTGTTGAAGCATCGCAATATTTCCGCCCTGGCACAATTGGGCTTTAGCGTGCCAACTTTGCGCCTGGGCCTGATCGGCGCGAACGCCGCTCCCGGCGGCGTACAAATCTCCGATGGCCATCATGGCGATGCAATTGCCGCCGTTGGCGGCCTTGCTGTAAGACTCCATCGCCTTTTGGTGCCAATAGGGCGGATCGCCGCCCAGCTTTCCGGTGTCGTATTCAAAGCCGAGAGTCAGCCATCCCTGAGGGTCGCCCGCGTCGGCGGCTTTCATCGCCCAATATGTTGCGCGCTCCCTGCTGGTCGCAGTTCTCTGTTCCGCGTAAGCATTCGACAATGACGACATCGCCGGCACAAAGTTGGCTTCGGCGGCTTTCTGCAGGAGCTGGAACGACTGCAAGGCGTCGGCAGGCACGCCCAGTCCGTTGTGGTAAAGCAGGGCCAGTTTGTACCTAGCCTCAGCTTCACCGTGCTCCGATGCCTGGTGATACCAGTAGGCCGCGCCGGCGTAGTCGTGATGGGCGGTTCCGTCGGGGGCCAGGGCGCCGGATTCATAGAGTCGTCCGAGCGCAAGTTGGGCCTTGGCGTCTCCCGCATCGGCCTTCCCGGTGAGCATGCGTTTCAGCCGGTCGAGCGCGGTTTGATTCGGCCCCGGGTTAGCGGGCGGCGGCCTGGTAAATCCGGTTGACT
>PKYZ01000170.1 GCA_003132865.1 Bryobacterales bacterium | reverse complement strand
CGCCGCCTTCTTCGGCGGCATCGCCTTCGCCGCTCGCGGTCGCGCTGCCGCTGCCTTTATCCTGACCGCGCTTGGGCGGCGCTTTCTTGGGCAGCATCATCACCGTGAACGGCGCGCTGGCGCGGGAAATCTCGCAGCCCTGTTCCTGCAGCATCCGCAACAGATCGGCCTGCGCGCCGGGGCGCGGATCGTCCGCCGGAAACACGTAGGCGGCCGGTCCCTCCTTGCGCGCTTTCTCGATGGAGCGTTTGGCCTTCAAGTAGAAGTTGCGCAGGAACAGCTTGTTATTGGCGCTGAAGTAGNNGGTTCTGCTTGTACCACGTGCGCGCGAATTCGCCGGGCTGCAGCGTGCGCTCTTCGGTATCGGCGCCGCCGTTGCCGAACGTCTCGTAGAGACGGCTAATGCCATTGTGCATCGCCGCAATGAACATCAGGTAGCTGGGAGACCATGTGTCGAAGGTGCCATGCGTGAACACGCCCGGCATGCCGAACGCGGTCATTTCCGAGACGTTGTTCCAGCCCATCATTTGCCATTCGCCAGCCAGTATCGGATCGATCCAGGCGTTGTAGGGACCGTCGCCCACCGTGTTGTCGTAAAGATACGGCACGGATTCGTGCAGGTCGTGCAGCACCTGCGNNGAGTCATGGCCATGGCGTCGCGATTGTTATCGTGGCCCACGTAGTGGCCCCAGTAGATCAGCGGCGGCCACTGTTTACCGGGGTTCGCGAGGTGCCAGCGGTAGATATCCACCATGCGGTCGCGCCCGTCCACTTCCACGATGGGCGTGATCAGGGTGATGGTGTTTTCGCGGATGAACTTGATATAAGCGCTCTCATCCACCGCCAACCGGTAGGCGAGTTCCATCAGCGCCGTGGGCGCGCCGGTTTCGGGCGAGTGGATGGTGCCGGTGATGTAGTAAATGGGCGTGGATGCCGCCACCAGTTTCTCGGCTTCGGCGTCGTCCAGATGGATTGTCCGCAGGTCCGCCAGTTTCGCGAGGCGCGCGCGGTTCTCGTCGAGTTTGGCCAGCAACCGTTCGTCCGCCACGGCCACCGCGATCATCTCGCGGCCCTCTTCGGTCTTGCCGATGCTGAAGACCTTCACACGCGGGCTGGCGGCCTCCAGCATCCGCATGTAGCGATAGACTTCGTGCGAATACGGCAGGATGCCCGGCGCGCCCGCAACATCGCCGAGCACGGCCTTGGGAGTCGGCACGGTCTTCGACGCCGGCAGATAATCGGTGAGCGGCGAATTGAAGAACGGCTCGGTGGTGTATTCGCGGATCTTTTTCGTGTACTCCTCGTCAACGGGCTGGCTGGCGTCCCGCACTGGCCTGGGCTGAGCAAAAAGGGGAAAGGCGAGGATCACGGGGACTACGAGCAGTGTCTTCATTTGAAAAGACTATAACAGAGAGTAGTGGGTCAGTTTGATTGTGGGGCAGGATGGCATCCTGCGCGCGACCCAGATGGTACCCCGGCAATCGGCGCAACCTGCGCGGCTACCAACCTGCCCCACAGGAAGAGTGAGGATCCTCGCCACAAGCGGTCACTCTATTTTGTGCCCACCTTCCACGCTCGTCGCTTGCCACATTATCATGCCGTCGACCGGCCCATTTTCCTCACATGGCGCCTGCACGGCAGCCTTCCGGCAAACCGCAGTTTCCTTTCGGCAACCACTTCAGGGCAGGCTTTCTTGACCATGGACCGCCTTCTTGACAACGCATGCGCGGGTCCTCTGCACCTGCGCCGGCGTGCGATTGTGACTATGGCCGTCGAAGCCATTCGCTATCGGCAGCAGAATCTGGGGCACTACCGGATCCACGCTTATGTCGTCATGGCAAACCACGTTCATCTGCTCATTACTCCGTACGTGGAGGTTTCGCAGTTGATGCAGTCGCTCAAGAGGTTCACCGCGCGGGAGGGTAACCGGATGCTCGGGCGCACAGGGCAACCGTTCTGGCAGGCTGGATTGGCGGCCAAGCCCGAGGATTTTCCGTGGTCCAGCGCAGGGCCGATTCACAATCGGCCTGCAGGTTGACAACCTGCCCCACAAGCAACCTGCCCACATGTTCCAGTTATAATCGGCTGCATGTGCCACACCCAGATCCACCACATCGCGCAACTGGCGCTGCCCCTGCTTCTCCTCTCCGGCCTGATCGCCGCTTCGGCCCAGCCGACCCCTCCCGTCGCCCCAACCGTCGATCGTCGCGAAGAGCGCCACGGCGCCACCGTGGTCGACAACTACTACTGGCTGCGCGAAAAGTCGAATCCCAAGATCGTCGAATATCTGGAAGCCGAGAACGCCTATACCAAGGCCATGACCGCGGACCTGGCGCCATTCCAGGACGCGCTCTACAAAGAGATGCTGGGCCACGTCAAGCAGACGGATCTCTCCGTTCCCGTGCGCCGCGGCGACTACCTGTACTACTCGCGCACCGAGGAGGGCAAACAGTACCCGATTCAATGCCGCCGGAAGGGCAGCATGGAGGCGCCCGAAGAAATCCTGCTGGATCTAAACGAACTCGCGAAGTCGCACAAGTTCGTGGGGCTGGGCGCCTTCGTGGTCAGCGACGATCAGACCATGCTCGCCTATACCGTGGATTTCACGGGCTTCCGTCAATTCGGCCTGCAAGTGAAGAATCTGCGTACGGGCGAGACGCTGCCGGACACTACCGAACGCGTGGATTCCGTTGAATGGGCAGCCGACCACAAGACGCTCTTCCTGACCACCGAAGACGCCGTCACCAAGCGGTCCGACAAGCTGTGGCGGCACGTGCTGGGCGCCACCGCATTCGAGCCGCTCTACGACGAGAAGGACGAACTCTACGATATCCGGCTCGCGAAAACACGCGACAAGAAGTACATCCTTCTGGGGATCGACAGCAAGGACACTACCGAGTTCCGCTGGTTGCGCGCGGACCATCCGCAGGACCAGTTAGCAGTTTTCCTGCCGCGCGAAAAGAAACACCGCTACTACGTCGATCACCGCGAGAATCTCTTCTATATCCGCACCAACAAGGATGGCCGCAATTTTGCCATCATGACCGCGCCGGAAAGCGATCCGGCCCCCAAGAACTGGAAGGTTTTCATCCCGCAACAGGACGATGTGCTGATCGAGCACCTGGACCTGTTCCAGGATTTCGCCGTGTCCGTGGAAAGATCGCGGGCGCTCGACCACCTGCGCGTGTATGACTTCCACAGCGCCAAATGGACGGCCGTTCCGTTCACCGAGCCGGTCTACGCCGCGTCGTCCGGCGGCACGCCCGAGTTCACTTCGCAGACCTATCGGTACAACTACCAGAGCTTCATCACGCCTCCCAGCGTCTTCGATTACGACGTTCACAGCGGCCAGTCCACGCTGCTGAAGCGCCAGGAAGTGCTGGGCGGCTACGACCCCGCGCAGTACGTCTGCGAGCGCTTGTGGGCCACCGCGCGCGATGGCGTGAAGGTGCCGGTTTCGGTCGTCTACCGTAAGGGTCTCGTGCGCGACGGCCATGCGCCGTTGTTCCTCTATGGCTACGGTTCGTACGGCATCGGCACGCCGCCGACCTTCTCCAGCAATCGCTTGAGCCTCCTCGATCGCGGGATGGCATACGCCATCGCGCACATCCGCGGCGGCAATGAGATGGGTGAGAAGTGGCGCGAGGACGGCATGTTGATGAAGAAGAAAAACACCTTCTGGGATTTCATCGACTGCGCCGAGTATCTGATCGCGGAAAGGTGGACTTCGAAGCAACGCCTGGTGATTGAGGGCGGCAGCGCCGGCGGATTGCTGATGGGCGCGGTGGTCAACATGCGCCCGGACTTGTTCCGCGCCGTACACGCCGCCGTGCCGTTCGTGGATGTGATGAATACCATGATGGATGCGTCGCTGCCGTTGACGGTCGGCGAGTATCTGGAGTGGGGCAACCCGAACGAAAGAGAGGCATACGACTACATGAAGACGTACAGCCCTTATGACAACCTCGAAAAACGCGCCTATCCGGCCATTTTGGTCACTACCAGTTTCAATGACAGCCAGGTGATGTACTGGGAGCCTGCGAAGTACGTGGCCCGCCTGCGGACGTTGAAGACGAATGATACGCCGCTGCTGCTGAAGATCAAGATGGAGCCCGCAGGCCATGGCGGCGCCTCCGGCCGCTATGACCGCATGAAAGACCAGGCGTTCGAATACGCCTGGCTGCTCACGCAAGTGGGCATCACAAGGTAGGACAGGCTTCAGCCGGCTTCAGCCTGTGAGCAGCGTAACAGACACAACCGCGAGACAATGGAGTAGTTGATCGATATCTACTCCTTGCTCGTCCGGATATCGGCAGCCGCCATCTTCGCCGCGCCCGTTGCCGCGCGGGCCACTTTGAAAGCCCCTATGTCGTAGTCTCCGGAAACAACGGCCAGATCTCCGGGAACATCGCCAGTCTGCGCCATCCCGAACTGGTGGNNNATCTGAGCGAATATCGCAACGGAATGCACCTGGTGCTGGCCACCGGCGAAACCGACATCTGCCTGGATGATAACGTGCGCCTGGCCGCCATCTTAGACGGCAAGCAGATTCCGCACTGGTTGGACGTTTGGGGCAACGGCACCGGCCACGATTGGCCCTGGTGCCTCCGGCCGGTATGACCGCATGAAGGAGCAGGCGTTCGAATACGCCTGGCTGCTGACGCAAGTGGGCATCACGAAGTAGATAGACGGCATTAGATGATCTTGCTCGTCCGGATATCGGGAGCCTCCACCTTCGCCGCGCCCGTCGCTGTGCGGGCCGCCACCCCCACAAACGTAGCTCTCACCAATCCGGGTTTTGAAAGCGCCTATTTGGTAGTCTCGGGAAGCAGACTTGCGGCCGGAGACTTATCCGGTCCTCATCACAGTAAGCGGAGTGGCCAGCGGTCCCGCCATCCTGTCCATCGCCGCGCGGTAGACGGCGCAAAGTGGAAGTCGGGCTTGCGCCCGATTCGCAAGCGGCTCGCGCAGAATCGCGGTGGCTCGATCTCCACCTTGGTAACGGAACCGCGCGTTGACTGCATCTCCATCAGCCGGAGGGAGCCGGACAGCGCGTAGGATCCTGCCACTAAGAGGGAATCCGCTCGCCAACCCGGTGAAAACGTGAACCTCTGGCGCGCGCCGGATGCGCTCGCGTAACCCGCCCTATACCGTCTGGGGAAGGGCCAGGACTGTTGTTAATCAGCCATTTTTTGCCTGCGGCTGCGGCGAATCACGGCTATCAAGCCGGCCAGACCGGAGCCGAGCAGGAACAGGCTGGACGGCTCCGGCACCGCTCCGGGGGATGCAATGCCTACGTTGTCCAGTCCCATATCGTACTGTTGGTTTGTGACCGAGAAGTCGACGACAGCGCTGGTCGCGGTGGCCACAAACGTGTAATTCTCAGGGACCCAGAGGCGCCAGTAGGCGGCGGTAGAGTCGGGGGAAGTGAACGGCTGCGACGCGGTGGAAGAACCCGACTGGAACCCGACCGTCATGGTCTGGGGGCCGCCCGGCTCGATGCCGGTGCCTAATTCCGTAGCGATCATAAAGCTCAGTACGTAGGTATCGGTCGGAGTCAAGCCGGTAATCGTGGTCGACCAATCCGCCGTACCCGGACCGTCGAATCCGCCACCCAAGGTCACGAACTGGTTTCCTGCGCCGGCTGTGGTTATGCTCCCGTTGCCATCGGCGTAACCGACCGCCCAGAGCAACGCGTCTCCAGGACTGCCCCCGTGTGTCCAGCCCGGTATGTCCGCAGGATTGGCGCTAAAGAATGGGGACCCGATTTGAACCGCTTCGAAGCTCCCGTTGGTGATAATAGGGCCGGCGAATGCCGCGCCCGTCCCCAAAAGGGACACGACAACTATTGTTACAGCCAGGGTTTGCCCTCTCATGTTTCCTCCGATCCGACGTGCGAATAGCTAATAAGATACACCCGGAGACGACAAAAAGCAAGCCCAAGACCTTCCGCGTTTCAAGACCTTCCGCGCTTCCGCTCCCGCTTCAGGCAGGAGAGGCCTAAAGGCGCTCGGGGGACGCCCACCCCATTGACATAAGTGGTCAATGACGGGGGTCTCGACGGCCGAGCGGACGCTCCACACAGTCCGCGTCGGCAGGCCGCCTAGCAGTGGCCGAAGTGCATCAGCCACCCGAGTCCAACCAGGGCCACCAGGAAGCAGCCGAACACGTACAGCCCGTGGCGGAGCCGTTCGCGATCGTCACGCTTGTTGACCACGCCCATCACGATGGAGGTGAACAGCGCGAACATCCGAGCTATACTGTTCCGAGTGAACCGAGAATATCACAAGTGGTACAGTCCCCATCTGCAAAGAGACATGGAGTTGCTGGCGTACGGGCACGCGGGGATGCCTGTCATCGTTTTTCCCACCTCCATGGGCCGCCACTACGACTACGAAGACCGCGGCATGATCGGCGCCATCGGCTATCAGTACGACGCCGGCCGGCTGCAGGCCTTCTGCCTCGATAGTGTCGATTCGGAAAGCTGGTATAACCGCCGCATTCCTCCGCGGGAACGCGTGTTCCGTCATCTGCAGTACGAAAATTACGTGATCCACGAGGCGCTGCCGTTCATCCGCGCCCGCAATCCCGAGGCGCGCGTGGCCGTTACCGGCTGCAGTTTCGGCGGCTATCATTGCGTCAACTTCGCGCTGCGCCATCCCGAACTGGTGGGCCCTTGCGTCAGCATGGGCGGCGCCTTCGATATCCATCAATTCCTGAACGGCTACTACGACGACAACTGCTATTTCAATTGTCCGCCGGATTTCCTGCCCAACCTCACCGACGAGCGCTATCTGAGCGAATATCGCAACGGCATGCACCTGGTGCTGGCGACCGGCGAAACCGACATCTGCCTGGATGATAACGTGCGCCTGGCCGGCATCTTAAACAGCAAGCAGATTCCTCATTGGCTCGACGTTTGGGGCGACCGCACCGGGCACGATTGGCCCTGGTGGCAGCGCATGGCGGTGAAGTTCTTCGGATAACATGTGGGGCAGGCTATCCAGCCTGCGGACCCGCTTTCCAGCGGGTCCAGCCGATTGAAAAGGCGTCCCCAGAGGGGACCCCGGCCAAGATTGTCCGCCCCACAAGAGACAATAGTATCTGCAATGCCAGACGCCCCGGCGATCGCCGTCCACGACCTCCGCAAACTCTACGGCGACAAAGCCGCGGTGGATGGCGTCAACCTGGTGGTGCCGCGCGGCTGCTTCTTTGGATTCCTGGGTCCCAACGGCGCGGGCAAATCCACCACCATCCGCATGCTGACGGGCCTCATCCCGCCTTCGTCAGGCTCGATCGAGCTGCTGGGCATGCGCCTGCCGGATCGGGAACTCGAGATCAAGCAGCGCATCGGACTGGTGCCCGACGAATCGCTGCTCTTCGACCGCCTGACGGGCGCCGAGTTCCTGGAGTTCGTCGGCCGCATGTACGGCCTGGCACGTCCCGTCGCCGTCGAGCGCGCACAGTCCCTGCTGGATCTCTTCGAGCTGCACGAAAAACGCAAGCTCATCGCCGAGTATTCCAAGGGCATGCGCAAGCGCCTGGCCATGGCCGCCTCGCTCATCCATCACCCGGACCTGTTCCTGATGGACGAGCCGTTCGAGGGCGTGGACGCCGTGGGCGCCCGCCTCATGAAAGACATCCTGCTCGACCAGGTGCGCCGCGGCGCGACAATCTTCCTCACGTCGCATGTGCTGGAAGTAGTCGAGCGCTTGTGCGACCGCGTCGCCATCATCGACAAAGGCAGGATCGTGCGCGAGGGATCGATGGACGAACTGCGCGGCGGAACGGAATCGCTGGAAGATGTTTTCGTGCGCGTGGTAGGGGCCGGGCACGAGTTCCACGAGTTGGAGTGGCTGAAATGATCCGGGCGATCCTGCGCGCGCAATGGCTGAGCATGCGTATCTTCCGCCTGGCGTCCAACCGGCGCGGAGCCTTGTTCACGGTAATTGTCGCGGTGCTTTGGTACGGTTTATGGACCTTGCTCGCCGTGGTCGCCGAGGAGTTCGCGGCGGCGGGGGGACTGCGGGCGGAAATCGCTACCTGGCTGCCTGTTGGTCTGCTGGCGGTATTCGGCTATTGGCAGTTGGCGCCGCTGGCTTCGGCGACCATGGGAGCGTCGCTCGATCTGCGCAAGCTGCTGGTCTATCCCGTGCCGCGGCGCTCGCTGTTTCTGGTTGAAATCCTGCTGCGCATCACCACCTGCGCGGAGTTGCTGCTCCTGCTGACGGGCGCCGCCATCGGTCTGCTGCGGAATCCGGCGTTCGGCGGGTGGAGTTTG
The DNA here is from genome assembly GCA_003132865.1 of Bryobacterales bacterium. Next base: position 11,503 of record PKYZ01000170.1, on the reverse strand, counting down.
CTGGCGCGCGTGCCTCTCGCCATGGTTCTCTTCGCCGCGTTCAACCTGATGCTGGCGGCCGGACTGCGCAACCTGATCGAGCGGCTGTTGAGCCGCAAGGGCATCCGCGAGGTGCTCGCGCTCCTGCTGATGCTCGCCGGCGTCCTCCCGCGATTGCTGATGGTCACGGGCCTCGGCGGCCGGCGGATCGAGCACGCATTCCCGGCGGCCGCGCATCCGATCTGGCCTTGGGGGGCCGCGGCGCATTTGATGATTGCGCTGTCCGCCGGCGCGCGGCGCGTGGCGGCGGCCATGCTTGCCGCATGGACGGTGGCGGCTTACTTGTTTGGCCGCTGGCAGTTCACGCGCAGCCTGCGATACGACTTCCAGGAAGCCCAAGCCACCGTGGCATCCGCCAAGGACCGTCCCTTCGCCGAGCGGCTGTATCGCCTGCCCTCGCTGGTGTTGCCCGATCCGCTGTGCGCCATAGTCGAAAAGGAACTCCGCTCGCTCGTGCGCACGCCGCGCTTCCGGCTGGTCTTCGTGATGGGCTTCTCCTTCGGCTTGGTCGTTTGGCTGCCGATGATGCTACGCGGCCGCGTGGCGCATTCCGCGGTCTCCGGCAATTTCCTGACGGTGGTTAGTCTGTACGCCTTGTTCCTGCTCGCCCAGGTCACTTACGGCAACGCGTTCGGCTTCGACGGTTCCGCCGCGCAGCTCTATTTCGCGGCGCCCGTCGGAATCTCGCGTGCGCTGGCCGGCAAGAACATCGCCGCGGCCATCTTCATCTTCCTGGAGATCGCGGCGGTAGCCGCCGCCTGTTCCCTGTTGCGCCTGGGGATCTCGCCCGGCCAAATCGCCGAGGCCTTTCTGGTCACCGCCATCGCCGCGCTATACCTGCTGGGCATCGGCAATTTGAGTTCGGTCAATTACCCGCGTCCCATGAGTGCGCGAAGGGTCTCGGCGGGCGGCGGCGCCGGACGCACGCAAGGCATGCTGTTTCTCCTCTATCCGGTCGCGCTGCTGCCGGTCTTTCTCGCCTACCTGGCGCGCTACGCTTTTGACAACCAAGCCGTGTTCTACGGAGTCCTGGCGTTGGCCGCCGCGCTGGGCGTGGCGATTTACTGGATGGCGATGGAATCGGCGGTTTCGGCGGCGCGCAACCGCCGCGAAACCATACTGGCGGAGCTATCGCGCGGTGAGGGTCCCATGCTTGCTGAATGAGCGGCCAATTCGTCCTTTTGAACGATACGGGAACTAGCCAAACGAGAGTATTGAAGCCACGATGTCATGTTAGTATCGTTAACGGATGAGCGCCCCGGGCCGGTCCCATGCCTATTTCTTTCAATACGATGTTGGTTGAAGCTGGTTTATCGCCGCGAGACGTCTGTCTTCTGCGTCATAAAGACACTCAAGCGAGAAGGGTTGTACGCCATACCAACTGTGGCGCGATCAGTTGGAGTGGTCCGGGGACCAGCCGAATCCTCGGAATTTCGACCGCTACCAATCGACTCAGAAGATAAAACGAAACTTTGTTTGTGGGCCTGTATGGGGTTAAGTATCGCGGGCTTATAGAATGCGACACGCCTATGCTCACCAGGGACGACATCGACAAGGCCGGCAGTTGCGATGTCTACGATCTCACAGTCCAGGAGCCCTTAAGAGACCTAATCGGTAGGCTAGTGATTGATTGGGGTCCTGCCGCTATTGCATGGGTTCAACACGCCGACCGGCAGAATAAGCCGATCAAGGAATTGCGCAAGGAGTTCAAGGAGCCCGATTTCCCTGGCTTTTTGCAATTCATTGAGCCGCTTTCAGTTGTGGACAGACTTCCAAAGCATTGGACGGCAACTCTTCAATCCTCCAGGGGTGTCTACCTGCTCACCTGTCCCAGAACCAGGGAGCAATATGTTGGCTCGGCAACAGGCGCGAAGGGCTTCTGGGGGCGGTGGCAGGAGTACCTCGCAAATGGCCACGGCGGTAACGTAGTGCTGAGGAGCCGCGAACCCAGCGACTATCAGGTTTCGATTTTGGAGGTTGCAGGAACCGCGTTAGCGGAAAACGACATAGTGAAACTGGAGCAACGCTGGAAGGCAAAACTGCAAACGAGCCAGATGGGCCTCAATGGCAACTGATGATGCCATCGAAATTTCGATGCGCTGTGTCACCTGTATCGCCATGAAACGATACTGGCGGAGCTATCGGACGGCGACGGTCCCATTCTGGCCGATTGAGCTTTGGTATGATATTTCCAAGGGCGCGTGGGCGCCGCCGGTCCGCGGAAAGGGACTTTCCCGTCACTCGGTTTTTCGCGGTTTGACGAACTTTCGTCAGCCTCTTATGCGGAACCGATGGGCGCAAAGGCGCGGATCTGGGCATGGAGTGTGGATGATGACGAACACTCAGCTTTACCTGGCCATCGGCCTGCAAATGCTGGCCGTCGTTACCAGCCTGGTGATCGCCCAAAAATAAGCGAGCTTTGCCACTGTGGCAAGCCGCTCTCTTCAGGCGTTCTTCAAGAGCCGCCGGAACGCTCCAGCCCGCCCAACTGAACGCATGTTGCCAGGTTCACTCGCACCGCAGCGCGATAACCGGATCGACCGCTGTCGCCCGCCGCGCAGGGATGTAACACGCCAGCAGCGCAATTCCTCCAAGAAGCAACGCTACGGCCGCAAGCGTCGCCGGATCGGCCGGGCGGACGCCGTACAGCAAGCCTGCCATCAATCGCGTGAGCGCCAGGGCCGCGACCAGCCCCCCGGCAAGACCGATCGCGGCCAGCCGCATACCTTGGCGCAGGACCAGTCCTACGATCTCCCGGCGGGACGATCCCAAAGCGACGCGGATGCCGAGTTCATGGGTGCGCCGGGTCACCGCATAAGACATGACGCCGTAGATCCCGACCGCGGCCAGCAGCAAGGCGGTCGCCGCGAAGATGATGAGCACCAGCATGGTGAAGCGGCGCTCGACGAGCGACCCCGAAATGATCTGCTCCATCGTTCGTACCGCATAGATGGGCTGATCCTGGGTCGGACCGGCTACCTGCGCTCGCACGGCGGAGACCAGGCTCAGCGTCTCGGGGCCGGTGCGCAGCATGAGCGTGAGTCCCGCTACGCCTTGGGACATGAACTGGTCCGGTATTTGCAGGAGAGGGAAGTAGATTTGGTCCCGTATCTTGGCGGTATCGTCGGTATCGAGGCCCCAATGCTTCACGTGCCCTACGACGCCGGCAATTTGGACAGGCCCCACCGCCATGAGACTGATCTGCCGCCCGATGGGGTCCTGGCCGGGAAAGACATGCTTTGCCATGACCTCATCGATCACCACCACGGGGGGCGATGCCAGGGTGTCCCTTTCCGTGATGAACCGCCCGCGCAGCAACGGAATTTGCATCACCCTGGAGTAATCGGGGGTTACGACATAGAACATAGCTGAGGTCAAGTGGTCCTGAGGGGGCTGGGGCCCGGCGCCCAGCCAGAAGGAATTCTCGCTGTTGCTCTCGCCGAGAGGCACCACCGAAGTGATAGCAGCCGACCGGACTCCTGGAATAACGGCTACGCGACCGAGCATTTGCTGGAATGCCAGACGGATAGCCGGTGGGCTTGCCATCACTTTGGGCGACAGGGCGACCTGCGCGGTCAGGACGTTGCGCGTGTTGAACCCGGGATCGACCTGCAAGAGCCGCCAGACACTCTGCATCATGAGCCCCGCGCCGGAACGCAATATGACGGCCAAGCCAACTTCGACGGCTACAAAAATGCCCTCCGCACGATGGCGTCCGCCGCCTGCGCCGCGCGCGCCTTCCTTGAGGGATTCCTGCGGGTTGGCATTTGCGCTGAGGAAGGCCGGGGCAAACCCGAAGAGCATAGCGGTGACGATCGACACAGCCAACGTAAAGAGGAGGACGTACGGGTCGATGCCGATTCCGTTGGAACGCGGCAGACCGCCTGGCGCCGCAGCCAGCACTAGGCTGGTCCCCCAACGGGCGAGCATCAAGCCAATGGCGGCGGCTCCCAGAGAGAGCAGAACGCTTTCCGTCAGAAGCTGGCACACGATGCGTCCGCGTTGAGCGCCCAACGCGGTCCGGATGGCGAACTCACGCTGTCGAGCCGTCGAGCGTGCCAGCAGCAGATTTGCAACATTGGCGCAGGCGATGACCAGCACGAAGCCGACTGCGCCCACCAGTAACAACAGTGTTTGCCGGACGCCCCCTACCATGTCGTCTTTCATACTGACTACCCTCGCTCCGTGCCCGGCGTTGTTCTGCGGATACTGACGAGCAAGGACCGCACAGATGGATGCGATCTCCGCTTGCGCCGCTTCGATGTTTACACCTTGCTTGAGGCGGCCGGCCACCCGCAGTCCCGGATGAGACTCCCGCGTTCGCAACACCACCGAGTCATATTTCTCAATCGGAACGTAAACCTGGGCGCCCTCCCGAAGACCAAGATTGCGGGGCAAGACGCCGACCACGGCGCAATTCATGGCGTTCAGCGTCAGGACTTTGCCGAGGATGTTCGGATCGGCTCCCAGCCGCACGTTCCAAAAGCCGTAGCTGAGTACGACCGCGCAAGACGCACCTTGGCGGTCTTCCTGGGGCAGGAAATTGCGTCCCATGAAGGGAGTGACGCCGAGCGTGGGGAAGAGGCTCGCCGTGACGTACTCGCCCGACAGGTGTTCGGGTTCTCCGCTTCCGGTGAAGTTGAAGTCGTCGCTGCGGGCGGCGCCCATATCCGTAAAGGACCGACTCTCGCGCCGCCAATCCAGGTAATTCGGGTAGGCGACGGAGTTTTGGCTGAACTCCGGGCTGGTTTCAAAGATCATCGTCAGACGGCCAGGATCGGGATACGCCAGCGGCCGCAGCAGCACTCCGTTGACCACGCTGAAAATGGCGGTATTCGCGCCGATGCCGAGCGCCAGTGCCAGTATGGCAACGGCAGTGAAGCCGGGGTTTTTCCGCAGCGTACGGAATCCGTAGCGCAGGTCCTGCCCGAGGCTGGCCAGCAGACTTCCTCTGCTTCGGGCGCCAAAAACGACGGGCTCCTGCGCGGCCGGACGCTCGACGGCGCGCAGTTCTCTGGCCAGTAACTCGTGGCCGCCGGTCTCGTCCAGCGCGATGCGTCGGGCTTCCGCTTCCGTCGCGCCGCCGCTTTGGAGTTCGCGATAACGATCCTCGGCGTGCTGTGCCAATTCTTCTACAATCTCCGCCTCGCGGGCGGGAGTCAGTTTCAAGTTCTCCAATTGCTTGCGAATTTGTTCGCTCCAGTCAGGCATTTTCGACTCCGGTGATTCGGCTGATGGCCTCGACGAATGTCTGCCATCCCTGCTTCTGGGAAGCCAGGACCTTCCGTCCCTGCGCAGTCAGCCGGTAGTAGCGCCGCCGGCGCTGGCCGCTTTTCTCGACCCATCGGCCTTGGATCCAGCCGCGCTTCTCCAGGCGATACAGCAGCGGGTATAGCGACGCCGCGTGAAAACGGAGGGCGCCTTGCGATCGCCGTTCGATCAGCTTGCTGATTTCATAGCCGTGGCGGGGCAAAGCTTCGAGCAGCGAGAGCAGCAGCAGCTCGGCGCTGCCTTTCTTCCATTCGCGATCGATAGCGTGATCTTCCATATATTTCAGCGCCACATATTATCACAACGTACACACGCGCTCACATGTTCCGATTCTTTTGCAGGTGCACGCGTCTGATATGATATTTGCAAGCGCGCATGGGCGCTGCCGGTCCGCGGAAAGGGACTTTCCCGCCATTCGGTTTTCCACAGTCTGACGAACCTTCTTTCAGCCCGTTATGCGGACGATGGGCGCAAATCGAAAGGAGGTCGTATGCCGACCGAGTATTACCGCAAACAAGCGAAAGCTTTGCTCAAAGCCGCCCGATCGGGCGATCCTGCTTCACTCGAACGTCTCTCGCGCCACCCAACCAACTACGATCCCGCGGCGCCAAAGCTGCACGATGCACAACTGACCATCGCCCGGGAGCAAGGCTTTGCCAGTTGGCCACGCTTCCGCACCTTCATCCTACAGTCGGGTCTTGACGATCAGGGCCTGGCCGCAACGTTCATAGACACAGCCCTTTCAGATCTGCGGCAGGCGGAAGAGATATTAGCCGCCCATCCGCAAATCGCCGGCGCTGGATTCTATGTGGCCCTGGTGCTGGGGGACTGGCAACGCGTAGAGCGCGCGGTGACGGAGACGCCGGCGCTCGCGACCGGCCGCAGCGGCCCGCAAAACCTCGAGCCGCTTCTCTACGTCTGCTTCTCCCGTTTTGCCGACGGAATGTCGAGCCGGGCAGGCGATCTGGCCGAGACGGCGCGCATCCTTTTGCGCCATGGCGCCGATCCCAACGCCGCGTTCATTCCCGAGGATTTGCCCGACAATTCCCTCTCGTGCCTGTACGCCGCGACCGGCCTCAACAACAGTCCCGCGCTTGCCCTGGCGCTGCTCGAAGCGGGCGCCAATCCGAACGACTCGGAATCACTTTACCATTCGACAGAGCATCGGGATCTGGCATGCATGAATCTGCTGCTCCGCCACGGCGCAACGCCCGCTGGTACGAACGCTCTTAAACACATGCTGAATCGCGAAGACATGGAGGGCTTGCAGCTCTTGTTGGCAGCCGGAGCAAATCCGAACGAGGTCAACCATCGCGGCGAAACCGCGCTCCACTGGGCCGTCTGGCGGGGACGAAGGGCGGCAACCGCGGCCGCTCTGCTCGACAGGGGCGCAGACCTGGATGCAGAGCGCGAGGACGGCCGAACGGCGTACGCCGTGGCTGTTCAGAGCGGCCAGACAGAAGTCGCTGCGCTCTTAGAGACGCGTGGTGCCAAGACGGACATATCGGTACTGGATCGCTTTCTGGGCGCGTGCGCGACAGCCGACCCCGGGGAACTGGATCGCCTGCTCCTCACACGGCCGGAGATCGCGGCGTCCCCTGGCAATGAGCGTTTGGTCCCCGATCTCACGATGGGCCATCGCACGCCGGCGGTTGGGGCGCTGTTGGCTGCAGGTATGCCTGTGGACGCGCGCGGAGATATGGGAGCTACGGCTTTGCACTGGGCCTGCTGGAAGGGCTATGCCGATCTCGTGGAACTCCTCCTGAATCACGGCGCGTCCTTGACGATAGAGGACCGGCAATTCCATGGAACGCCGCCGGGGTGGTTTGGACACGGAGTGCACAATTGCGACGAAGGCGCTGGCGACTATCCGCAGGTCGCGCGGTTACTGATCGCCGCGGGCGTCACAATCCCAACTGTGGATTTACCAACGGGCAAACCCGATATGGATGCGGTGTTGCGGGAACGCGGATTGATTTGATGGGCCTGATGTACCTGTGGCGCACGCTCTCAAGCGTGCCGTGTCCCCACTCGTGGGGATACGTTTTTTGCAGACGCTACACCTGGAGAGCAATCCGGCGCCGGGTTAAAGGTGCGGCGATCCGCCCCAGTCGAGGCGGCTGCGGCTTAAGGCATTCCCACATTCTCTCTAAACCGCACCACCCGGAGCCTTCTGTTACAATACATACCAACAATGCTTGACGAGAGGGAAATTGATTATTTCTATCCCTCCCATTCATGTTTTGTTTGGGCGCGGAGGCGCTCCTCCTGGTGGGGGGAGCGAGGGGTGGCGTAGCGCATGGATTTCGACCAACTGCACACATTCCTCGAAATCGTCAGGCTGAAAAGCTTCTCGAAAGCCGCCCAGACCTGCTACCGGACCCAGCCGGCCATAAGCGCACAAGTGCGCCAGCTCGAGCAGGAGCTCAACACCGCCCTTTTCGAGCGCTTCGGCAGCCGCATCTCCCTGACCACAGCCGGCAAAATCTTCGCCGATTACGCCGCCCAAATGCTGGACCAGCGCCGCCAGGCGCAGGACGCCATCAACGAACTAGAGCGCAACCCGCGCGGCGAACTGGTGATCGCCGCCAACGAGGCGACCTGCATCTACGTGCTGCCGCAAGTGTTCTCCGAGTACAAGAACCTGTTCCCCGCCGTGCAGCTCCAGGTGAACCGTTCCTACGGCGCGCACGTCGTGGATGCGGTCATGGAAAACATCGCCGACTTTGGACTCACGCAATTGCCCGTCCAGGAGAAGCGGCTGCAGGTGGCGGACATTTACAAGGACGAAATCCGGCTGATCGCGCCGGCGCGCCACCCCTTGGCCGACCGCAAAACCGTGCACGCGCCCGATCTGCTGCAGTTCCAATTGCTGCTGCCCAAATCCGGAACCACGCGCGCGCGGCTCAACGCCTGGTTCGAATTGGTGGAAGACGACCTGCGCGTCTCCATGGAACTGGATTCCACCGAGATGATGAAGCGTTTCGTCATGGCCGGTCTGGGCGTATCGTTCCTGGCGGTTTCCAACTGCCGCGAGGAAGTGGCCGCCGGAAAGCTGCGCGCCATTTCGCTGGCGCCCGAGCCGATGATCCGGCGGCTGGGGCTGATCTACCGCAAGGATAAAGCCCTTTCCAAAGCCGCGCTGGGCTTCATTCAAGTGGTTCTGGACAACCTGGGCGACCGGCAACTGGCGCGCGACAAGCGCCCCAAGGTCATGGTGGGATGAGATGAATTGCCGGCGGTGCGGAAAAAAGTTCGACGCGGCGGAAGGGCTGATCTGCCCCTATTGCGGCGCAACGCACGCGGCGGCAAGATCGGGCGTGATGAAGAGCTCCACGATCTTGATCTCGGCGGGCGAGACGGATGCCGTCTACCGGTCGGTGAAGGAAGTGCCGGCGCCGTTGCGCCGCAAGCTGCTGAAATCCACCAACGGGCTGAACTCGGCGACCATCCTGATAGCCGACCGCAGAGGCAGGGAAGAGATCGCGCGCGCCATACAGAATCTGCCATCCAGCTTGCAGCGCCGCTTCCTGAAGCCGTTCCGCGAGGAACCCCGTCAGAATTCCCATGCCGCGCGCGCCTGGCTGGTGCGGCCGCCGCTGAAAACGGCCATCGCCTGGCTGCTAGGCGCGGGCAGCGTGCTGGTAATCTGGTTCATGTTCACGCATAAATGGATCTGAGCAAAGCCAGAAGGCAGAAGGCAGAATCGCGCCGTTAGATTTTCTTCAGGAGATTTTCGATGTCTTCATCTGAGATAGACCGCCGCAGGTTTTTGGAAAAGGCAGCCGGTACGGCCGCCGCATTCACCATTCTTCCCCGGCATGTCCTGGGCGGGCCGCAATTTGTGGCCCCCAGCGACAAGGTTACCTTGGCCTACATCGGCTTGGGCACCCAGGGAACCCGGGAACTGATGGAGTTACTGCCGAGTAATGACATCCAGGTGGTCGCCGTCTGCGATCCGAACAAGGACAGCAACGATTACGTTGACTGGTCGAAGAACTGGCTGCGCAACAGCATCCGAAAGTTCATCGACAAGCCCAACTGGCGCGAGGGCGTGGACGGCATCCCCGGCGGCCGCGAAGTGGGCCGCGAGATCGTCGAGACGTACTATGCGAGCAAGAGTCCCTCGGGCAATTACAAAGGCTGCGCATCTTACGCCGACTTTCGAGAGCTATTGGAGAAGCAGAAGGATGTGGACGGCGTGAAGATCATGACGCCCGATCATCTGCATGCGACCATCGCCATCGCCGCCATGAAGAAGGGCAAGCATGTGATGATGCACAAGCCCATCGCCAACCGGCTGTATGAGGCCCGCCAGGTACTGGAAACGGCGCGCGCCACCAAGGCCGCCACGCACTTCATTCCTTGGGACACGAACGGATCGATGGATCCGATCATGGCCTGGATCAAGGACGGTGCGATCGGCACGTTGCGCGAGGTGCACAACTGGTCGAACCGGCCCGTGTGGCCGCAGTACCTGACGCTGCCCACCGATCAGCCGCCGGTTCCGGCGGGCTTCGATTGGGACCTTTGGCTGGGCCCCGCGCGCGACCGGCCCTATCATCCGAATTACACGCATAACGTGTTTCGCGGCTGGTACGACTTCGGCGGGGGATCGATCGCCGACATGGGCCATTACAGCTTGTGGGTGGTGTTCCGGACGTTGAAGCTCGGCGCTCCGGTGAGTGTGGAGGCGCGGCCCAGCGGCGCATGCGCCATCACCGATCAGGTCAGCCAGAAGATCAGAAACGACTATTCGTTCCCGCTGGCATGCACCATCCGCTTCAAGTTTGCGGCGCGCGAAGACATGGGCCCTCTGGATCTGTTCTGGTACGACGGCGGGATGCGGCCGCGCACTCCCGAGGAACTGGAAGTGGATAACAAGGAATTGGACGCCGAGGGAATGATGTTCGTCGGCGACAAGGGCAAGATTCTGGCCGGCTTTCAGATCGACGATCCGCGGATTATTCCGGAGAAGAAGATGCGCGAGTACCAAGGGCCCAAGGCGGCTCCCGAACGCGCGCAGCGGGATCCTCTCTGGGGCGCGACGCAATGGGTGGCGGCTTGCCGCGGCGGGAAGCCCTCGCCAGGCGAGTTCCTGCACGCGGGACCAATTTCGGAGGCGTTCAACCTGGGTGCGGTCGCCCTGCGCGTCGGGCGGAGACTCGATTACGACGCGGCCAGCATGAAGATTACGAATGTGCCGGACGCGAACAAGTATCTGTACCGGGAGTATCGGAAGGGCTGGGAGCTGTAGGGCTGCTCACAGGCCAAAGCCTGTGCCACGATGGACCACAATGTGGAAAGCCCAGGCACTGGCATGCTGCGCAGGGAGCTGCTGGCCATGCTGTCTGCCTACGCCGCCTGCGCCGTGGGGCGCGCCCGCAATACGGCCAGCCTGGAGCCGTTCTTCGAATCGCGCGAAGGCGCCGCCATTCTGCTTGACGTGCGCTCGCGGCGCCCGATCGCCATACATGCGGCGGCTGTCGCGGGCAGGTTCCTCGCGCCGCCCGGCTCCACGCTCAAGCCTTTCGTCCTGGCGGCGCTGCTGCGCAGCGGAAAGCTGACTGCCACGGAGTCTCTGCCATGCCCCGGCCGCCTCACCATCGCGGGACGGTCGTTCGATTGCTCTCACCCACGCCTCGATTCTCCCATGCGCGTCGAGACCGCCCTTGCCTACTCCTGCAATTGCTTCGTGGCGCGCGTGGCGGAGCGGTTCGCGCCTGGCGAACTGGCCGGCGAATTGGCGCGCGCCGGGTTCGGCGAGGCCTCGGGCCGCATCCGGCCGGTCTCCAGTCGCGATGCCGTGCGGTTGCAGGCACTCGGCGAAGAAGGCATCCTGATCACTGCCGCGGAGTTGGCGATGGCTTACCGGTCGCTGGCACTGCAGGCGGGCCGCGCGGAGATTCAGCCCATCGTGGCCGGGCTGGAAGGCGCGGTCGAGTATGGGACCGGGCAGCGCGCACAAGTGCCGGGCGTAAAGGTGGCGGGGAAGACCGGCAGCGTGCGCACGGAATCCGGAGCGCCCATCGCGTGGTTCGCCGGGTTTCTGCCGAGCCGCGCTCCGGAAGTGGTCGTGGCGGTCATGCTGCGAGGCCATTCGGGCGGGTCCGACGCGGCCCCGGTCGCCGGCAGAATCCTCGAAGCGTATCGGGCGGGGCGGCTTTGAAACCCCTGTGGCGCACGCTTCAGC
>PKYZ01000819.1 GCA_003132865.1 Bryobacterales bacterium | reverse complement strand
TTCAGGCGGTCGAAGACCTAGTTGAATTTTGCGATACACTGCCTTAATGATTCCGCTAACTTAAGATCCGCTTCCGGCAGATGGCTCGATCCGCCGATTGCGAGCGCCCAAGAGATGAAGCCCGGGCCGATCATGTCGGCCTGAAACCAGTAGCGGCCGGGATTTCGCACGAGGGTGCTCATATGCTGCCGGGTAACCATTGTATCTCCTGAGGCCAGCGCCGCGCGAACGATGCACTCAGGCCATTCATTCTTGATCCGGGACGGCGGGGCCGATTGCATCAGTTGTAACGCCTGCCCTGCGTTTCCCTTCGCAAGCGCCACTTCACCCTTCAGGCGCTGGATCCAATGATTGTAAATCGGCCAGTTCGGTAAGCCCCGGATCAGACAGCCCTCCGCACGGCGAGGCTCGCCAGCCTGCGCCAGCATGCACCCGACCCTCATGGTATTCTCATACCCTGGCTTGGAGGCAAGCATCGCGGCGCACAGCCGGACAGCGTCGGCGGTTTGATGCCGCCGCAGAAACAACTGCACCAATAAGCGATTCTTTGTGAACTGCGGCTGGGAGCCAAGGCCCATCCTGGAGTCGAAGGCCAAGCCATCACGAAATAGTTGTTCCGCCTTATCCCATCTGCCCTGCTCAGCTCGCAGACACGCCTCGAAACCATAAGCCCGGCTCTGATAGGTGAGCGATCCGTTGGAACGCATATGCTCGATACTACGCCAGACCCCGGCCAAGTCCAATCGGCCCAGAGCAAGGCCGCCGCGCAATTGGTCCGTCCAATCCGTCGGCTTCAGCTTCGCGGCCCGGTCACACAGAGCCCCGGCTTCGTCAAGGTGGCCGCCATTGAGCAGATAAACCGCGCGCTGCATGAGGAAGCTATACGAATGCGGGTCAAGCGCAATCGCGGCCTGGGTCAGTTGAAGCGCTTCGTCGGCACGCCCTTGCAGGTCGATGGCAGTTGCTTTGTAGAACAGCGCGAGCCCGTCATCGGCATACTCGATGGCGTAGCGGTCGAAGATCTGTTCCGCTTCTTTGTTTTGGCCGGTATCGAGTGCGAACAAGCCCCTGATAGTCAGCGATTCACGATCCGTCAGATTTCTCTCGGCGATGATTTCGGCCGCCATCGCGTGATACGGCAGGCCTTCGTCGGGACGGGACTCCGCGGTCAGAATATCCGCCATACGGGATGCCGCGCGTGCAAACTTGGGGTCCAGGTCCAACGCGGTTTTCAAATGCAGAATCGCGGCCCCGCTCTTGGACGCCGCCCACGCCTCATCGCCCAGCGTGTACTCCTGTAGCGCCTGCCAGGAAGAAGTAGTCAATTCTTCCGGATGCCGGCTGCTGTTTTCAATCGTGCCCGCCGATTCGCCGGCCGTGCGGCGCACCCACGACGCGCTGTCGTAAACCGCCGAGGGCAGATCGCTCATGCGCCGCGCCGAAAAGGTATTAGGCCATTCCTTGCGCGCGTGCGCGGGCTCGTTGCCCATCAACTGCAGGCGGAGCTCCAACACCTGCTCATCGGCCACCCGGCTGAGATTGCTGAAGACCACGAACTGCGCGCCTTCGCGCAAGGCAATATCCCTCGCCTGCGTGGGCGTCAGCTTGGGCGGCAGACGTACGGCCGCCCCGGCGATGCGCTGCCATAATGCTTGCACGCGGTCTTTGGGCAGGATGCGGATGTGGGCGGATTGCTGGAGTTGGTCGGCTAGCAGCAGATCGATGGCGCCGGCCGCAGTCGGGCCGTCGTTGGAATCGATCGACTGTGTAGTGGGCGTCAGCATGACAAGCGGTTTCGCCGGAATTTTTGGCGGCCACTCTATATAGCGCAGGAACGCGCCCAAACAGGCCACGCCCGCCGTGGCGGCTCCGGAGACGATCCAGGTCCGCCGCGAAACGCGCCGCGGGAGAGGAGGCTGAGGAAGGGCGGAAGCGGCGGAATCGTCGAGTGCCCGGATCATGTCCGCGGCAGACGCATAGCGATTCCCCGGATCGGGCGCCAGAGCGCGGGCAAGCACGGCATCCCATGCCGCGGGCACGCCGGGAACGGAGCGGGAAAGGGGCTCGGGCGGTTCCGAAATGCGCCGCATGGCCAGGCGCACGACATTTTGCTCGGAAGGCGGGCGGCTGCCCGACAGCATCTCATGGACGATCAATCCGAATGAAAACACGTCGGTGGCGGGTGTCAAGGGCGCGCCCAGAAATTGCTCCGGGGCCATGTATTCCGGCGTTCCCGCGATTTGGCCGGGCAGCGTGTGGCCGGAGGGCGTCAGCCCGTCAAAGACTTTCGCCAGCCCGAAATCCGTCAGGACGGCGCGCCGCCCGCCGGCATTGCCCGCAGCCAGATCCGGGACCAGCAGGATATTGGCGGGCTTCAGATCGCGATGAATAATGCCGGCACGGTGGACTGCATCCAAACCGGCGGCGATCTGGCGGGCCAGCGCCAGGGCCGCCGCGGGTTCCATGGGGCCCTGGGCGATGGCGCGGGCCAATGTCTGGCCCTCCAGAAACTCCATGGTGAAGTACAGGACCTCATCCAAGCCGCGACGTTCCACGAACAGATCGAAGATATGGCAAACGTTGGGATGGGAGATCTTGCGCGCCAGGCGGATTTCGCCGCGGAAACGCGCGTCGATGTGTTCCTCTCCGCGAAAGCGCGAGCGCAGGACCTTCAACGCGACGATATCCGCGAGTTCGGTGTCTTCCGCGCGGTAGACTTCGCCCATGCCGCCGCGGCCCACCAGTTCGATCAGGCGAAAGCGGCCGTTGTTGAGGACTTCACCGGGCCGGAACTCTCCGGCCTGCGGTTGGCTTGGTGCGAAAGCCGGCGCTTCCAGGAAATCTCCCAGGCGCTGGTATTGCTCGAGCAGGTGGAGCACGGTCTCTGTAAGCGTGGTATCGTTGCCGCAGCGCTCCCGCACGAAAGCGGTTCTCTCGGCTGGCGGCAGGTCCAGCGCCGCCGAGAAGACCTCGTCCGCAAGCTGAATGCGGTCAGGCGGCTGGGGTTCCATCGATGGCGATCCGAAGCCGGGTTCTGGCGACCTGCCAATCGCGCCGCACCGTGCGCACCGAGATCCCCAGGCAGGCGGCCGATTCTTCCTCGCTGAATCCGGCGAAGTAGCGGAGTTCCACGAGTTGGGCTTTCCGCGGGGAATGATGGGCAAGGTCCCGGAGCGCGAAATCCACGGCCAGGATCTCGTCTGCTTCCGAATCCCGCGCCACCAGGGCATCGGAAAGTTCGATCGGGATGGCATCGCCGCCGCGTTTCTCGCTGCGGCGGGCGCGGGCTCGGTCCACCACGATGCGGCGCATGACCTGCGCGGCCAGGGCGAGCAAGTGGCTGCTGTTCACGATTTCCAGGTTCTGCGCTTGACGGAACCGCAGGTACGCCTCATGGACCAGGGAGGTGGCGCCTGGGGCTTGATCGCGGCGCTCGCCTTGCAGGCATTGCAAGGCAAGGCTGTGCAGCTTTTGATAGAGGGCGTTAAACAGGGCGCTTTCCGCGCCTGGAGCGCCGCGCTGCCAGTCGTAAATCAGACGCGTGATCTCGCCATCCGGTCCCATTGCGGCCCATCCCTAGGTTGTAGCCGATGTGAAGAATTATACCGTATGCCGGCGAACTTCAGTTCGAGAAATTTGACACTCGTCTTCAGCGGACAGAAGGTGCAAGTCACTGCGCGGCGATCGTTCCGTACACTTCAAGCGCGCGCGCGGCCATGCGCGCGGCGCTGTAATGCTCGCGGACGCCTTCCACGCCGCGCTTTCCTAGCCGCTCTAGGAGGGCCGCGTCCTTCCACAGTGAGAAGATGGCTTGGGCCAGGCCGGCCGCGTCGTCCGGTTCCACCAGAATACCACCGCCGGTCTTCTCGACGATTTCCGTGAGGCCGCCCCGGCGCGGCTCGACCACAGGCACGCCGTTGGCCATGGCCTCCAGCAGAAACAAGCCCTTTGGCTCGTCGTAAGTGGCGGGGACGCACAGCACGTCGAGGTTGCGCAGGAAATCGATTTTGTGCGGGCGGTCGAGCACGCCGCGATAGCGGAACTCGTGATCCAGACCCGCCTCCTTGATGCGCCGCTCGATACCGTGCAGATAGGTGCGGTGCTCCGGCGCCAGATAGCCGGCGACTTCCAGGGCAGAGCCTCCGAAGTCGGTCTCGCGCCGCAACTTCACATAAACGTTGGCGAGCACGTGCAAGCCCTTCTCCGGCGCGATACGCGCGAAGTATCCGACGGTGAAGCAATTGCTGTGCAGCCGCAGCGTGGCGTCGTAGCCCTTCAGATTCACGCCCAGCGGCACGACGTGCATCTTACGTTCGGGGATGCCGAGGAAGCCGCACATGTAGCCCGCATAGTATTCGCTGACCGCGGCGAAGCCGTCCACGTGTTCGATGTTAGCCCGGATCAGATCGAGCGATTGCGTGCGGTATGGTTCCGGAAGTTGACTGAGGAACAAGTCCTCGCCCTGCAGCGTGCAGCAGATCGGGCGGCCCACGGCTTCGCGGATGGGGCGCGCCAGGCCGATCAGCAGCGAATTCGGCAGCGTCACGATGTCGGGCGCCGGCTCGCTGCGCAGCCAGGCCGCGAGCTTGTGGATCTCCTTGCGCTGCAGGCCGTCTTCACCGCGCAGCATGGAAACTGTCATCTCGCCGAGCAGCCGCGGGTTCACCGGGATCGAGCCACGCGCGGCGAGTTTCAGCGCCCACTCGGAATCCCACAGGCGGTCGAGCAGCCACGGCGTATTGCGGAACAGACCGGAGTGCTGTTCGAGATACACGCTGATGCCTCCGAAGAAGACCTTGTGCACGGCCACGTTGGTCTCGTCGGTGAGCGTCGGTGTATACATGGGAAGCAGGACGATGTCGTGCCCCTGGCTCTTCAGTTCAGCGGCCAGCGCGTTGTCGCGGATGCAGCTTCCGCAATACATTTGCGCGGCGCCGGCGGTGAAGGCCATGATCTTCATAAGGCTTTCATACCGCGCACTGAAACGCCCGGCGGGCGTAGAGATGGTCGAACAGGTTGCCTTCGTGGGGCTGATCCCAACTGATGCGATGCGTGGGAATCGCGCCCAGGTTCAGGCGGCCGACATCGGGGGAGGCGAGCAAGCGCGCGATCAGCTTGCGGTCGTGCGTGATGGCGGTGACCACCAGGCTCGGACCGATGGCGCGCGGGATGGCGTCCTGGCTCACCGGCACCACGCTGGCGAAGGGGAAGAGGAATTCGCGGTTGGCCAGCGGATGCGCGGGCGAATCGCATAAGACAATGGTAGGCAGCAGGTACGCGCAGCCTTGGAAGGCGACGAGGCGCGGACCTTGGCGACTCGCCGCGGCGATGTCGCGCCCTCCGCCGGTGTCCAGTTCACCATCGATGGTTAGCGAGATGCGCTCGGCCAGCGGCGCATTGGCGAAGGGCGCGATCTGCGCCTCCTCGTCGTCTTCGTCGCGCGGTACGACGCCGGCCAGACGCGCGGCCAGCGCCTCGGCGATTTCCGCCGCGTGCGATGGCACCCATACGCCCGACGCGTTGATGCAGGAGCGCCCCGAGTTCT
>PKYZ01000539.1 GCA_003132865.1 Bryobacterales bacterium | reverse complement strand
GGCCAATCTCCAGGGACAGGCCAGGAGGCCTGTCCTACTTCTCCATCCAGCTCATCCAGTATTCTTTCCACTCCACGCTTTCCCCCGCCGGCAGCACGTCGATGGGGTTGAGGCCGTCCAGCATCACAGCGCTCTCGTCGGTGAAGACCTTCTTGCCCTGGTTGGCCAGCGCCTTGGGGTGCGGACCGTGGTGGATACCGCGCGGGTGCAGCGTGGCCATGCCGGCCTTGATGTTGTCGCGGCTGAAGAAATCGCCGTCGTGATAGAAAATGAACTCGTCGTAATCCGTGTTGCGATGGAAGAAGGGCACCTTCAGGGCATCGGCGTCCTGCTCCAGGGGCCGCGGCAGAAAGCTGCAGATCACCGCGCCGTCGGTGACGAAAGTCGTATGCGCGCTGGGCGGCAGATGCGCGCGATGGCTCATGATCGGGCGTATGTCGCGCATGTTGATCTTCCACACCGTCAGATCGCCTTTCCAGCCCACCACGTCCATGGGATTGAACGGATACAATACCTTGGATATTTCGTCGTCCACCTTGATGCGAATCTCCCACTCGCGGTCGTCGTCGAGGCGGGGCGCGGGATCGGGCGTCGAGATCGCCGCCGGATCGTACAGCGCGTGCTGGCCCAGCAGGCCTTTGTCCGGCTGGTCGAATTCGCTGTGGGATTCGACGATCAGGAAGAAGTTATCGGCGGTGTCCGGATCGATACGGTAGGTGACGGCGCGCGGCACGATGATGTAATCGCCCCGCTCGAACCGCATGGGGCCGAAATCCGTTTCGATGGTCCCCTCGCCGCGGTGCACGAAGATCAGCTCGTCGCCATCCGCGTTGCGATCGTAGAACGGCATGGGCGCCGCGCGGCGTGACACGTAGAGCTTGATGTCGCGGTTGCCCAAAAACGCCACCGGCAGCCCTTGCGGATCGCTCAGGTCGGGCGGCTCCAGCCGGTTCAGGTCGAAGCAATGGGGCCGCAGCTTGCCTTCGAAACGCACCCATCCGGTAGGCGCGTGGGTGTGGTAAAGATGCGCGCTCTTGCCGTAAAAGCCTTTGCGCCCGTGTTCTTCTTCGAAGGTCCCTTCCGGCAGCCCGACGTGGGCTTGCGAGGCGACTTTGCCTTTTTTCAGCGGATACATGCACCCCTCCCGCTTCTAAGCATAGCGGGACTTCGGCGGCATTTACAGGCAGTGCGCCCCGGCCAGAATCGTGCACAAATTCCAGGCGATCAAACCTGCGTACCAATAGGTGATCCAACGGATCAGACGATGCTTATGCATCGCGATGCATGCGCCGGCCAGCACCAGGGCCGCCGCTTTCGACACCAACAGAGCCACCAACGGCCCGAACTGCAGGAGCGCGCGGATAAAAGGGCTGGCCTCCGCCAATCCCAGCTTGAACCCAATGAGAGTGGTAAAAAAGTCCAGGACCTGAAGGTACAGGAACATCTGTGTGTAGAGCATTCTGCCGTCCGATAGCTTGGTCTCGCCCTGCCGGGGAATTTCTCGCTTCCCTCAGTTGAATTATGGAACATATCCGCCGCGCATTCGGGGGAATGCCGGTAATGTGCATACTAAGAGCGGACTAGGCCGGCGACCAGACGCGGGCCATTACCAGAAATGCGACCACCCCCAGGCAAATCCGGACGGCGCCCGGCAGCCGGAGCGCCTTGGAGCTGCCCACGTCGAGTTGTTCCCGCGTCACGTGCGGAGCGTGCCACTTCATCAATTCGCCCACCATGTAGCCGACGTTCCACAATGTCTCCCGCAGGCGCCCCTTCACCAGCACTAATATGATGGCCAGCACGCCGCCAATCAGCGCGGTCAGAAGGAAGATCCCGACAAAGTCGGAGCATCCCACCATGGCCCCCACGGCGGCCAGCAGTTTGACGTCTCCGGCTCCGGTCATATGCAGCATGTACATGACCAGATTCAACGCGAAGGCCAGCGCGAAACCCTTGGCGGACAGCCACACGCCCTCCACGGGCGATGGGTAGGCGATCAGTGCGTTCAACGCGAAGCCTAGCACCAGGGTACCAACGGTCAGCCAGTTGGGGATGCGGCGCGAGCGGAGGTCCGTAACAGTAGCCACCAGCACGGCTAACACCAGCACGAATTCGATGCCCACGGCGGGCCGAGTGAACTGAATCACAGGCACTAATATACAGATCGGCGGAAACAACGTTAACCATAACGAAGGTTAACCGGTCGCGTCTAAATGCTATGGTGGATTGCACACATGGGACACGATCTCCGTTTTGCCCTCCGCACGCTGGCGCGCAGCCCATTGTTTACCGCCGTCGCGGTGCTGTCGCTGGCGCTCGGCATCGGCGCCAATACATCCATCTTTTCGCTCCTCGACCAGGTTCTGTACCGCTCGCTGCCGGTGCGCGATCCGAAAGCTCTCACCGTCTTCCATGTGGACGACCACAGCTCGGGATCGTCCTCATCGGACGATAATCAAAGCGTCTTCTCCTATCCCATGTACCAGGATCTGCGCGACCGCAGCGCGGTGTTCAGCGGAGTCGTCGCCCGCGCCGGCGTTCCGGTCAGCGTTTCCTGGAACGGCCAGACCGAACGCGCCCGTGCCGAAGTCGTCTCCGGCAATCTTTTCGATGTGCTGGGCGTCTCCGCCGCGATCGGCCGCGCCTTCACGCCGGAGGATGACGGCGCGCCCGGCGCGCATCCCGTGGTCATGCTGAGCCACGATTACTGGGTGCGGCGCTTTGCGGGCGAGCCCGGCGTGTTGAATGCAAAAGTGGCCATCAACGGCCATCCCATGATCGTGATCGGGATCGCGCCCCCCGGATTCCGCGGCGTGCTTTCGGGCGAAAATCCCGACGTGTTCGTGCCCATCGCCATGAAGCGCGAGGTCACGCCCACGTGGGACGGCCTCACCGATCGCCGGACTCGCTGGCTGAATATCCTGGCGCGCCTCAAGCCGGGAGTTTCGCCGGAGCAGGCGCAGGCCGCCATCCGGACCGTCTACCGGCCCATCCTGGAAGACCAGGTCAAGCAATACCACGAGCGCAGCAAGCGCGCCGAACAGCTCATCCTGGGCCAGAAGCTGGAATTGCAGCCGGCCGCGCAGGGCATCAACCAGTTACGGCAGGAGTGGGAGAAGCCGCTGGTCGCGCTGATGGCGCTGGTGGGCCTGGTGCTGCTCATTGCTTGCGCCAACGTGGCCAACCTGCTGCTGGCGCGCGCCGCGTCGCGCCGCCGCGAAATGGCCATCCGCCTGGCCTTGGGAGCTGGACGCGGCTCCCTGCTGCGGCAGCTTCTGATCGAGAGCCTGGTGATCGCGCTGGCCGGCGGTCTGCTCGGGCTGCTGGTCTCCGTATGGACCACCAGCGCGCTGCTGCGCATCCTGCCCGCGGACGCCACCGGCGGATGGATCGCGGCCACGCTGGACGTTCGCCTGCTGGTTTTCACGCTGGCGCTTTCCACCTTCACGGGCCTGCTGTTCGGACTGGCGCCGGCCCTGCAAGCCAGCCGCGCCGAAGTGGCTTCGGCGCTCCGCGAGCAGCGGGCCGCAATGGGATCCGCCGGCGCCGCCCGTTTCCGCCGCATTCTGGTGGTGGCGCAGCTTTCGCTTTCGCTGCTGCTGCTGGTGGGCGCCGGCCTGTTCGCTCGCAGCCTGTTCAACCTTCTGCGCGTGGACCCCGGCTTCCGCACGGAGCGGTTGCTCACCTTCTCCATCGATCCGTCGTTGAATGGCTATGCGAAGGAGCGCGGCTTCGCCTTGTTCCGCGATTTGCAGGAGCGGCTCGCAAGGCTGCCGGGAGTGGTAGCCGCCGGCGCTGCCAGCCCCGGTCCGCTCACGCACAGCAATCGCGGCAGCAATATTACCGTGGAAGGGTACCAGGCGCGCGAGGACGAAGACATGGATGTTTCGCGGCACGCCGTGGGACCGGGCTATTTTCGCGCGCTGGGCACCCCCGTCGTGCGCGGCCGCGAAGTTGCCGAGCGCGACATCTCATCGCCGGACAAGTTGGTGGTGGTCAACGAGGCGTTCGTGCGGCGCTACTTCGGCGACCGCAATCCGCTGGGCCGCCACATGATGTTCGGCGCCAGCAATCGCGAACTGC
This sequence comes from Bryobacterales bacterium, assembly GCA_003132865.1. Next base: position 5,045 of record PKYZ01000539.1, on the reverse strand, counting down.
CCGACCGGGAAATCGTCGGCGTGGTGCGCGACTTCAAGCACAACAGCCTGCGCGAGACGCCTAAACCCGCGGTCTACTCTACCTACACCAACGAGGAAAGCCTGAATCGCATGGAGTTCTACGTGCGCGGCGGCCCCGATACGGCCGCTTTGGGGGCGCAAATCCGGCGCCTGGTGCAACAACTGGATGCCGGCCTGCCGGTGTTCGACATGCAACCGGTCGAAATCCAGGTCGCCGAATCGGTCGAGATCGACCGCTTGATCGCCATTCTTTCGTGCGCCTTCGGCGTGCTGGCCACGCTGCTGGCCGGCATCGGACTTTATGGCGTGGTGGCCTATACGGTCGCGCGCCGCACGGCCGAGATCGGCATCCGCGTGGCGCTGGGCGCGGTGCCGCGCGATGTGCTGTGGCTGGTGATGAAGGACGTCGGCACGCTGGTGATCTTCGGCCTGGCCATCGGACTGCCCGCGGCGCTGGCGCTTGGCCGCCTGGTCGAGTCGCAGCTCTTCGGCCTGAAAGCCGCCGATCCGGCGATCTACGCGGGTGCCTCGCTGGCCCTGGTGCTGGTCGCGGCACTGTCGGGACTGATCCCCAGCAGCCGGGCCGCCCGCATCGATCCGATCGACGCCCTACGGCATGAGTGATTGCGAAGACGCCACGGCGCATGAGGCAAAGACGGTGACCTTGAACCTCGTGACAGTGACCATTGAAATCCCTGAAGATCGCGCTGCCCGCTTTCAGAGGCAGGGGCAGGCCCGTGGATTGACTGTTGACCGGTGGCTACTCGAACTCGCTGAGCAGAACGCACCGGCGCTGCCTGGTGCGGCCCCCCCGAAACGCACGTTCGCCGAAGTATGCGCCAAGGTGAGAGGTTTGGCGGATGATCTGGATTTCAGCCGGGACCCTTCCCCTGGCCGTGACCTCGTTCTATGAGCGGTTTTCTGCTCGACACCAATATCCCCTCAGAGATCATTCGTACTCGCCCGGACCCTCGGGTCAATACGTGGGTTGTTGCGCAGGACGACGCAACCCTTCATATCAGCGCTATCGCCATCGGCGAACTACGCAAGGCGCTGACCATTCTCCCCGAGGGCAAGCGCCGATCCCAGCTTCAGGATTGGCTGGAGAATGACGTCATCCCCATGTTAATAGCCGGATACTACCGGTGACACGGGCAACTGCCGATCGGTGGGGCGTACTTGAGCGGCCATCGACAGATCGCCGGACGTCCGCTCAGCATGGCCGATGGATTGATCGCGGCTACTGCGTTAGTGCAAGGCGTTGTCCTTGTCACCCGCAACGTCAGGGACTACCAGGATTTGGGCGTCACCATCCTCAATCCGTGGGAGCAGCTCTAAGACCATTAGGGAGGAAGCTGTGGAAAGAAAGAAAGAACGGACTGCCGCCCATCCATCCGGGCGAGATTATCAAGGAAGACATCCTGCCCTCCACCGGCCTGTCCGTAACGGCCGCAGCGAAAGCTTTGGGCGTGTCGCGCCAGATGCTTCACGACATCCTGGCGGGGCGCAAGCCCCTATCGACCGTCATGTGCCTGAAGGTGTCCCGTCTCTTTGGTGGCTCACCGGAGTTGTGGATGCGATTGCAGGCAGCCTACGACCTGAAGAAGGCTGAGCAAAACAAGAATGTCATGGAACGCGTCGCGCGAATCGTGCCTGTTAAGCCGGTCGAAGAAGTCCGGGCCTGAGACCGGGCCGAGTTGGCGTCGCCCTGCGATCTCAGTTCGCCCCAGCCTGTACCCAGTCCTCCAGGGTCTTCCAGCCGGTGTCAACGCAATCGCCGCTGGAGCACACTTCAAATTTGTAGATGGGGTGAACCTCCCAAAGGGACGCACGGCGGGGATCGCCCTCGGACGCGACCCCGCCCGTGCACGGCGTGTGCGACGAGTCGAACATCAATTGCCCTGTGACCCGCACAAGCAGGTGCTTGCCGGAGACCGATTGGACGTTCCCCTGAGTCCACGATGCGGGGCGGTGATGCGGGGTCATCTCCACAACGACGCCGGAGCACTCGTCCGTGTTAGCCGCCGCATCCACAATGGAGATGTGAATGTCGTGATAGTCGGGGATGTTAGGCACCGATTCGCCGCAGTTTACACTTTCAGCTCCTTCCTGCCGGGCAATGAGAACATAACCCTGCAAAACCACCTCATTGCCCTCGCCCAGAGCCACCAGCGATTTCCGGTTGACCACCGGGCCAGGCTTGCTGGTCAGCGGGTGCACATCCAGGTTGCCAAAGTTGATGCCCTTGATAGCTTGCGCTTTCTTCTGGAGCGCCACCATATCGGGGATGGTGATCGGCTTGGAAGGCGCGGTCGCGCAGAAGTTGTTCTTGGCCTGGTTCTGGTTAGCCTCTTTGCCGCCGCTGCCGACGGCGGCGCAAGCTGAGTCGATCTTGGTCGCGCCGAGTTCGGGGAATTGAGGCGCCGAACAGGTTTGGGTTAGGCCGCTGGCGTACAGGGTGATCCCAAAGGATGCGCCGGTAATGAGCAAACGCGTAAGCAATTGGTAACCGAATGACATCGTAGAACCTCGTTTTGGCGTTTCGAGTGAGTATATCACACGACGGCTCCGCGGGGGCTGCCATGCCTGCGCATGTTCAGCGGCCCGAAACCGTCACGTGTCAACTGTTTAGTTGACACTGTAATCTAAAACGTTTACACTGAGGGAATGATCGGCAGCTTCAGGCATAAAGGGCTTGAAGAGATTCACTGCACCGGCACGACACGGCGGATCGGCGCCGCCAATATCAGGAAATGCGTGCGCATCCTGCAATTGCTGGACGTAGCGGGGCACCCCGAGGATATGAATATCGCGGGATTTCCCTGCCACCGCCTACAATGCAAACCGCCACGTTGGTCGGTGCGGGTGACTAGGAACTGCCGGATTACCTTCGGCTGGTCGGGTGAAAACGCGTTGGATGTCGATTTTGAAGACTACCATTAAGGAGGAAGCCATGGAAAGAAAGAACGGACTGCCGCCCATCCATCCGGGCGAGATTATCAAGGAAGACATCCTGCCGTCCACCGGCCTGTCCGTAACGGCCGTCGCGAAAGCGTTGGGCGTGTCGCGCCAGATGCTCCACGACATTCTGGCGGGGCGCAAGTCGCTATCCACCGTCATGTGCCTGAAGGTGTCCCGCCTGTTTGGCGGCACACCGGAGTTGTGGATGCGGTTGCAGGCAGCCTACGACCTGAAGAAGGCTGAACGGAACAAGAAGATCATGGAACGCGTCGCGCGGATCGTGCCTATCAAGACACTCGACCAGAATCGGGCCTGACAAGCCAGCATGCGGCACCTCGAGAACGCCGTTCACAAGCCAGGCCAAAAACGCTATCATCCCGATTATCAGTAGCCTACCGCCTATTTCCCAGCCGCCAACCACCGGTCGCCAGCCGTCCGAATGTAACCTCATAAGGAAGGGCAGATCGATTTGCCTCCCGGCCACGGCACCGGAAGGCCCCGCGGACGCCATGATGCCTTCTTCCAAAAATTCCCCATTACCCGATCGGACACGCACGGAATGGCACGTAGGCCTATGAAAATGAATACTTTATCTGGAATTGGCTTTGATCGGCAGAAAGACCCCGGGCGAAAACCACCCAACCGGCCATGCACACCAACGTTTGCCGCGCGGCACGAAGGCAACACCTTGGTGATCGTTTTGGGTTATCCCCAACAGCAAATGAAGAAAACAAATGCCTTATTGGCTTAGTTCGTCCAAAAACGCCTCCAAACGCCAACCGGCCAGCCTCGGCAACGAGGTGACCTTGAGCTCCGTGACAGAAATCCCAATGTCCGGTATTGTAGAAGAAGGAGTGCAGACCAATGAACGTGACCATTGACATCCCTGAAGATCGCGCCGCCCGCTTTCAGAAGGTGGCGCAAGCCCGCGGATTGACTGTCGACCGGTGGTTACTCGAACTCGCCGAGCAGAACGCGCCGGCGTTGCCCGATGCGGCCCCCGCGAAACGCACGTTCGCCGACGTATGCGCCAAAGTGAGAGGCCTGGCGGATGACCTGGATTTTAGCCGCGACCCTTCCCCTGGCCGTGACGTCGTTCTATGAGCGGTTTTCTGCTCGACACGAATATCCCTTCTGAAGGCATTCGTACCCGCCCGGACCCTCGGGTCAACGCCTGGGTTCGTGCACAGGACGACGCAGCCCTTCACCTCAGCGCTATCACCATCGGCGAACTACGCAAGGGGCTGACGATTCTGCCCGAGAGCAAGCGACGATCCCAGCTTCAGGATTGGCTGGAGAATGACCTTATCCCGTTGTTCACGGGCCGGATATTACCAGTGACCCAGGCAATCGCTGATCGGTGGGGCGTACTGAGCGGCCAGCGACAGATCGCCGGGCGTCCGCTCAGCATGGCCGATGGATTGATCGCCGCAACTGCGTTGGAGCACGGCCTTGTCCTTGTCACCCGCAACGTCCGGGACTATCGGGATTTGGCCGTCACGATCCGCAATCCATGGGAGCAACTCTAAGGCCGGCCTGCGGCATCGTGAGAGCGCCGTTCACAAGCAAAGTAAAAGGCTATCGTCCATATTATCAGTAGCTTACAACATATCTCCCAGCCGCCAACCACCAGCCGCATGCTAACCTCATAAGCGGAAAGGACGAAGTCGATCTCGCCCCCGCCGGCCGCGGCGCGAAAAGCGAGCCGGACGCCCTGTAGTCCCCCTACAGCAAATGAACAAAACCCGAACTGGCTCCTGCCGAAAACTACCCATTTAGTCGATCGGACACGTCACGTGGCCTATGAAAATGAAGGTGTTATCAGAAATTGGCTTTGATCGGCAGAAAAGACCCTCGGGGCCAGTCAGGCCGAAGTGGAACTCCCTTAGGGCGGATTTGGAGCCCCATCCCCAGACAGCCGGGACTCTTTTCGCACGGGCATGCGCCGATCCCGCCCACTTGGTCGCGGTGAAATGCTCTGGCGAGAGAAATCGGCCATTCCGCAAGACAATATTTTGGGTGCGCTGATCTGCGCTGATATTTACGGCTCTGAGCGAGAATCTG
>PKYZ01000310.1 GCA_003132865.1 Bryobacterales bacterium | reverse complement strand
TCAGATTCTCGCTCAGAGCCCCTTTATCCATCTCGGTCCGGCCGGTGGTACTATCGTCCGCCGCTCCCGGTGTGAGGAGCGCAAGAGCGAGCATTGCGGTGGGCAACATGAGTAAGTAGACACCGGCGAGGGGCGTTTTGTCCCGTTTACTCACATCGCAGCGCGACCATTGGGTCCACCCGCGCCGCACGCCGCGCGGGGAAGTAACTCGCCAGCAGGCTGACGGCGCCGAGTAGCGCGAGTGTCGCGCCAAGCACCCAGGGGTTGTACGGGATCGCGCCGGGTATCCCCTTCTGCATGGCCAGCGTGGCCAGCAGGGCCGCAGGCAGACCCACGGCGGCTCCCGCGAGCACCCACGCCATCCCTTCGCGAATGACCAGCGCGGAGATCTGTTCGCCGCGCGCGCCGATGGCCATGCGAATCCCGATCTCGCGCGTCCGCTGCGAGACCGAGTGCGCCGCCACGCCGTAGATCCCCATGGACGCCAACGCCACGGCCAGCGCGCCGAAAAGCCCCAACAGCCCGGCGGCGATGCGCTGCCGCCAAAGCGACGTCGCGATGTGCTCGGGCATGGTCTCGACGGTGAACAGTGGCACGCTCCGGTCGAGCCGGGCGGCCTCCGCGCGCAGCACGCCCGATAGCGATTGCGATAGCCGGGCCGCGCCGCCGCCGCTACGCACGATCAGAGTCGCGCGCCCGCTGTACTCTTGCGCAAGCGGCAGGTAGAGCTGCAGCGTGGCGTCGCCCGCGAGCGATCGCACTACCGCGTCTTTCACGACTCCAATGATGGCGATCGGGGCACGCGCCGGTCCGCTGAAATCCGGCGCGACAATCCGCTCGCCGATGGGGTTGCCGCCCGGCCAAAGACGCCGCGCGAGCCTTTCGTTCACGATGCCGGCGCGCGCCGAATCGGCACGGTCATCGGTGCTGAATTCGCGTCCTTGCAGGATAGGGATGCCCAGCGTGCGAAAAAATCCGGGCGCGATCACATCGTTGTCCACGCGCAGGCCGAACTCGAAGTCGTTGCCCTGGAACGCCTGTAGCGGCGGCTCGTCGCCAGGATGGAAGATGGCGCGGCGGCCGAAGAACTCCTCCGGCGGGATGGTCAGTCCCAGACTCGCCGCAGTGACTCCGGGCAGCGCGCGCGCCCGATCCAGCAGAGCCGCGTAGAAGTTCAGCCCTTTTGCGGAGGAGTAGCCTTGAACATCCAAGTCCACCGAGGCGAGCAGCACGTCTTCGGGCTGCGCCACGGGATTCGCGCCGAGCGCCCGCCGCATGGTGGCGATGCCGGTGCCAGCGCCGGCCAGCAACACCAGCGAGAGCGCGGTTTGAGCCGCGATGAGTCCGCCCCGCACGCGCGAACTGGTCCGGCCCGCACCCGGCGATCCGTCCTTCAGCGATACGGTGAGGTCCACGCGCGCGGCCCGCCGTGCGGGCGCCAACGCGAAGAGCAGTCCGGAAATCAGCGTGAGCAGCAGCACGAAGCCGAGCACGCGGAGGTCAAATTGCCCGTCCACGCCGCGCATGGTGTAGGCGTTTTGGTTCACCGACACGGCCAGTTGCGCAAGCATGGGAGCCAGCAGGACTCCGAGCAAGCCCGCACACGCCGCCAGGATCGCGCCTTCGGTCAGAAACAGTCGCACCAGGCGCGCGCGGCCCGCGCCCAGCGCGATGCGCACCGCCACCTCTCGCCGCCGCGCCGCCGCCCGCGCCAGCATCAAATTCGCGACATTCGCGCAGGCAATAAGCTGCAGCAGTGCGACGCACGCGAGCAGCAATCCCAGCAGGCGGCGCACCTCCGACCGGTCGTCGGAGTCCAGTCCCAGGCCGGGAACCAGGGCTACTGTACGTGTGTGGTTCGAGACCGGATACGCCTGCGCCAGACGCGCCGCCACCGCGCTCGTTTCCGCCTGCGCCGCGGCGAGGGTTGTGCCCGGCGTGAGCCGTCCGAAAATGCGCAGCCATCCGCTGGCGCGGTTCCGCAGGGTGTTCGGCGTCATGCGTGGCATGGCGACTGGCTGGAGTGTGATTGGCACCCAGACGTCGGGTTGAAACTGAGTGCGGGTGCCGCGGAACTCGCGCGGCGCCACTCCGACCAGCGTGAAGGTGTGCCCGTTCAGGCGAATCGTGCTTCCCACCACGCGCGGATCTCCGCCGAACATGCGCTTCCAGAATGCGTAGCCGATCACAGCGACGGCCGGGCCGCCTTCGCTTTCGTCTGCGTCGGCGAGCATGCGCCCGGCGGCCGGGCTTGCGCCCAGGATGGTGAAGTAGTTTCCGGAGACCAGCGCCGCCGCCACTCGCTCGCTCGCGCCGCCGCTGGAGAAACTGGCGCGCGTGCCGGCTTCCGCGGCCACTCCCGAGAAGCTCTTCAACTGCTCGCGGTAGTCCCGGTAGTCGGGATAGCCCATGCCGCCCAGCAACTGGCCGGCTTGCCAACGCTCGAAGACCACCAGTTCGCCGGGAGCTTTCACGCCGGGCATGGGACGCAGTAGCACGGCGTCGATCAGGCTGAAGATCGCGGTATTGGCGGCGATCCCCACTCCTAGCGCCAGCACCGCTACACCGGTGAACAAAGGACTCCGCCGCAGCATCCGTAGAGCGAAGCGCGCATCCTGAAAGAAAGCGTTCATGTCGTTAGGACGCGCGCACGCCGGCGGATGTTAGCGGCGCTTTTCAGCTCTTCGCGCGGAATTGTGTTCAGCATCATGATCTCGAACACAGACGACCATCTGCGCAATCACGGCTTTCTATATGCCGGTCCCGCCGGGTGGCGGCTGTCCCCGGCCTACGACCTCAATCCGGTGCCCACCGATATCAAACCGCGCATTCTGACCAGGACGAGGCGCGCAAGATCGCCGCCGAAGTGGGGCATGCCGTTGCCACCTGGCGGCGGGAAGCGAAGAAGCTCGGCCTTACGGCTGCGGAGATAGATCGCATGGCGTCGAGCTTCGAGCACCAGGATCTGAAGGAAGCGCTGGCCTCTGCCGCGCATCATTTACCATAGGTCCGCCGACCGGCCCGCCAGCCGCCACGACAACATCAGAAACGAAGTTGAAGTCAGATCGATGGCCGGCTCGCTAGTGCTGTAGGACTGCACACTGTCCCGGTAGACGGCTCTCTGCGATGGATTATACGGTCCGTCATTGCCGTTGAATATCCGGAAGGTATCGACGCCGTCAGCCGGGCAAAGATTCATGCCGGGAAGAGTGCCCGCGGTGGCCGCGTAGGAAGGGCTTTCGGAAGCCGCGCCCCACAACACCGGTACGCCGCCCGACGTGCCGTTCAACGTTCCGGTCAGGTTGGCGACCTGGTGCTGGATACAGTTCGGGAACGTGCTGGAGCCGTCGCCCACAATAAATGACGACCCCCAGGGGTTCGCGCCCAGAATGTTGGCCAGCCACCTGCGTGAGTAAGTGTCATACCCGTTCGATCCGGTCAAGTAATAAGCTTCGCTCGCCATCACCGAAATGCCCGCGCCGTGCGACGTCGTGTCGCTATTCCATGCGTCGCCAAAGCCCCATGCGTCGTTGGCAGCGCGCGTAATGGCATCGGCGACCTGTTTCAGCAGTTGGTTGCGAATACCCTGCTGAGTCACCGCCAGGCCGCTCGGATTGCCCGCCACGCGGAGCGCGCGATATAACTCGAAATGCGCCAGCCCGCTGACATCGTAAAAGATCCAACGTATCGGTGTAGCCTGCATCGTAGATCTTAGTAATGTAGTTGCCGGCAAACTGCGCCGCTTGTGTCAAGTAAGTCATGGAATTGGTGACGGGCAACCCGGGCGGCAGATTCCCGCCGGCAGACCGCAGAGCAAAGTACAGCTCCGTTGCGCCAAGTTCCATGTCGTCGTCCCACACCGTCTCGGGATATCCGTCAAACGGCATGATCGTGAGAGGCACCCTGAGTTGCACGTGCCGCTGCCTACAGAAGCCGCCGGGTCCGCATAAGACGTGTCCGCCAGCGCGAAGATATGCTCCGCGTCCTTGAGACACTGATTGGCGAAGTCTGGATGCGACGTGCGTTCCAGTTGGTAGCACACGGCAAACGCCGCGGCCAGGCGTCCCGCCAGGTTCGGGCTGATGGGCGATCCCGCCGGTCCGGCAACGAAGACCGGGCGGTGGCAGATATAATGCGCGGCGCTGGGGCAACCTTGCCAGTCATCGTTGGCCTGTGGCAGACGCCAGATATCGTAGTCGCTCAGAAGGCCGGGAAAGTTGGCCCAGTCCTGGCTGTTGCCGACTTGGTAGTAAAGCGTTTTCGTGGTATCGTCCCACATCTTCATCAGGAATTCGATGCCAAAGCGCGCCTCCGGCTCGAAGTTCGCCGATGCGGGCGCTCCGGATGCGTTTCCGGCATATGAAATGGAATTCGGCGGCGCCGGCGGGTGCATCGGAGCGTGCGCACCCATCTGATTTGGAAAATCGCGAATCCCGATCTCTTGCAGGGCCACCGTGTAGCTGCTAGAGGGCTGTTATGCGATTGTGTAAGCTTCGGATCGGGTAGTTTTCCAATGGATCATAATTGAGTACCGTACGGCTTGAAAGGATGAAAACATAATGGACTTTCTCGAGCGCATTTTCAGTATTTCACCGGACAACGGCAGCGGGCTGATCGAAGTGTCGGCCACTTTCTACATTAGGTCCAGGTCGTGCGTCACCACGATCGACGTCAGCCCAAGCTGCTGCTTCAAGCGCAGCATCAGGTCGCTGAGGTGGTCGACATAATGGGGTCCACGATGGTGGTGGGCTCGTCGTAGAGCACGCACTGGGGCTGCACCGCCAGCGCGGGCAATGGTGACCGCCTGCTTGCAGCTCATGGAAAGATCGGCCGGATAGGCGTCCTTGCCTTCCAGTATATCCACACTCACATCTGTCATCGCCGGGTCAGGAAATGTTGAAACTCTACCGGCGCGGAAGGCGCGCCTGCGCGCGGCCAGAAATTAACCGCACCACATCCTGTCGTTGAGGCTAAAGACGGAGTCTCGATAGGCCGATAGACTAGCGAGTGCTTTGCGGATGGGACGAGTGCGACATCTCAATTGGGCTCTCGGGTTAAGAAGCGCGCCATGCACGTTGCGCTGGGGCGTCCCCAGCAGGGTACCGGCTCGGATGGGGTGGCTAAACCAAACCGTAGCCAGGTTCGCATCCACGCTCCTCCTTCTGCTCGCGATGATGGGCGCGGCCGATCGTGCTCTGGCACTCGACCGGGAGAAGCACCTCGATCAATACGGGCACGATGTTTGGACTTCGCAGAATGGCCTCCCGGGCGAAGGGGTATATCAAATCCTGCAGAGCCCCGACGGATACCTGTGGCTAAGGACATCGGCGGGGCTGGTGAGGTTTGACGGGGTTCGCTTTGTACTGGTGAAACCGGCGGTCGCGGGCCATCCGGTAAACGAGCCGATGAAGGCGATTTGCCTCGGCGCCGACGGTGATTTGCTGGTGCGCACGACCACGAGAACACTGATTTACAAAGACAGGGTTTTCTCCGACTACCGTCCTCCCGGTCCCCTTCCGGATGGGGATATCCGGCTCATTTTTGAGTCGAAAGAACACGATGTCTTCATCGGATCCGACGACTACCTTTATGTCTTTCGGGACGGTACGTTGAAGATGCTCCGCAGGGGGACCAGTTGGATCTTTGCTTTCCTTCAAGACAACCTGAAATTGTGGATTGCTGGCTTGCGCGCGCTCTACAGCTTTCATGGGGGCGCCCTCTCAACCGCCTGGGACTTAAGCAAGAGTAGTGCGGCCACGGCTTTGGCCGAGGGTCGCGAGCACAGTTTATGGATTGGCACGACGGATGGCCTCTATCGGCTCCCTCAAGACCGGCGCGTTCCGGAGCGGGTCGCCGCCGGCGCGATCCGTGGGGAGGTATCCGCAACTCTCGAGGACCATGACCGAAACCTCTGGGTAGGGACAGCCGCCACTGGCTTGTGGCGCGTCGCGGGCAGGGAAGTGTCCTCGTTCAGCTCGCCGGAAGGCCTGACCGACCGCAAGGTACTTGCCCTGTATGAGGATCGGGAACGCAGCCTCTGGGTGGGGACTGCAGGCGGGCTGGACCGCTTCCGCAACACCAAACTTACCACGCTCACCATGAAAGAGAAGCTTCCTGGGAACGAGATCGGAACGGTCATCGCGGCGCGGGATGGCAGCCTGTATGTCTTCTGCCGAGGCGCCGGTCTGGCGCACATCAAGGATGGCGCCGTCACACCCATCACTACTAAAGATGGCTTGCCCAACCTCTACGCCAACGGATTATTTGAAAGCAAAGACGGCAGCCTTTGGCTGGGAACCGGCAGTGGGTTGTCGCGATACCGCGACGGAAAGTTCACCCAGTATCCGGCGGGCGGGCGCTTATCCAAGCATTGGATTTCCGCCATCGGTGAGGACGAGGAGGGTCTTATTGTCACCACCGACGAAAGACTGGCCCTGCGATTCAAAAAGGGCGAGGTTCAGCCGCTCACCTTTGGCGGGAAAGCCACGCCGCTGTCCAGCCCCGGCAACTACACGTTCACAATTTACCGCGATCCATCGGGCGTCATGTGGTTTGGCACTGTCCGGGGCCTTTTCAGATTCGCCCCGGGCGAATCGCCCGGCAACGCGTGGCAGAAGCAAGTGTCCTTCCCCGTCACGTCCATATCCGATGACCTCCGGGGAAGCCTTTGGCTCGGTGGCAGGATACCGGGAATCACCCGATTCGACGTCCGCAGTGGCCGCGTGACCCATTACACGGAACGGGATGGGCTCTTTGACGACGATCTCACCTGCGCTCTCGCCGACGATGAGGGCAATCTCTAGATCAGCACCTCGAATGGCATCTATAAGGCCCCCCGTAAAGATCTGGACGACTTTGCCGACGGGCGTGTTTCTTCGGTTCGAGCCACCCATTACTTAACCGACGACGGCATGAAGACCAGCGAGGCCGCCGGCCCAGGCGCGCAATCGGGCGGCGCACGGACGATCGACGGCAAGCTATGGTTCGCAACCAAGAAAGGTGTCGTGGTCGTCGACCCCCGCCATCTGCTGCATAACGATTTGGTTCCTCCCGTGGTGGTTGAAGAAGTGGTGGTGGATGGCGTCCCCTTCCCTCCCCGGAACGATCTTCAGCTCTCCCCAGGCAAAGACAAGATCGAGTTTCACTACACGGGTTTGAGCCTGTTGATTCCCTCCCGCGTGCAGTTCAAGTATAAGCTGGAGGGCTACGACCGCGATTGGATGGATGGGGGTTCGCGCCGCGTTGCCTATTATAATAACCTTCCTCCGGGCAAATACCGTTTCCGGGTTACTGCGGCTAATGACGATGGTGTGTGGAACGAGGCAGGCGCCTCGACGGGGTTCGTTCTGAGGCCTCGCTTCTACCAGACTTACTGGTTCTATTGCCTGTGCGGACTGCAAGCTTGCCTGATGGCGGTTGGGGTGCACCGGCTTCGCATCCGGCGGATGCGAGTGCGGGAGTCCGATCTCGTTTTGACCGTCGCCCAACGCACGGCGGAGTTGCAGGAGGATAAGGTAGCGCTGGGCCGCCTGAACCGGGCGCTGCACACGCTCAACCGATGCAACCAAGCGCTGGTTCGCGCCGTCGACGAGCGGGAACTGCTCCATGAGGTGTGCGAGGTTATTGTCGAGGTCGGTGGCTACTGTTTCGCATGGGTTGGTCAGGCCGAGCACGACGGCCAAAAAAGCGTCGGCGTGGTGGGCCAGTTCGGCCGCGAAGGGGGATATTTGGACTTGGCCGGCATCTCCTGGGCCGATACCCCGCGGGGCCGCGGTCCAAGCGGCAGTGCACTCAGGACCGGAAACGTCTTCCTGGTCCGGAACGTCGGCACCGATCCGGCCTTTGGCCCCTGGCGCGAGGAAGCCATCCGGCGCGGTTTTGCGTCCGTTATCGCCCTGCCCCTGAAGTCCGGTGGACTGACCATGAGTGCGCTCACCATCTACGCGGGCGAACCCGATGCCTTTGACGCAGAGGAAGCCGACCTGTTGAAGAAATTAGCGGACAACCTGGCGTACGGCATCGTCGCCCTCCGCACCCGCGCGCAACGAGAGCGCGCCGAGGCCGCTTTGGAGAAAGCGAAAGAAGCGGCCGAAGCCGCGAACCAAGCCAAGAGCGAATTCCTCGCCAACATGAGTCATGAGATTCGCACTCCCATGAACGGCGTCATCGGGATGACCGACCTGCTTCTGGACACCGGACTCAACACCGAACAACTCGACTACGCCAATATGGTCAAGTCGTCCGCCGACTCACTGCTCACCATCATCAACGATATCCTCGATTTCTCCAAAATCGAAGCTGGCAAGCTGGAGCTGGATGCCATCGAGTTCAGACTGCGGGACAGCTTGGTGCCCGCCATCAAGACCCTGGCCTTCCGCGCCCACCAGAAGGGTCTGGAACTGACCTGCGACATCCGCCCGGAGGTGCCGGAAGACGTGGTCGCCGACCCCACCCGGCTGCGGGAGATTATCGTCAATCTGGTCGGCAACGCTATCAAGTTCACTGGACAAGGCGAAGTTGGCATCAAGGTTGCCCTGGAGTCCGGCACGCCAGATCGGGTCGTGCTGCATTTCGTGGTTCAAGACACGGGCATCGGCATCGCGCCGCAACAGCAGCAACGCATCTTCGAGGCCTTCTCTCAGGCCGACGGCTCCACCGCGCGCAGGTTTGGGGGCACTGGCCTGGGACTTTCGATTTCGAAACGCCTGGTGGAGATGATGGGCGGCAGAATCTGGGTGGAGAGCGTCGAAGGAGAAGGTAGCGCCTTCCATTTCACCGCCAGCCTCGGTGTGGGCAAGCCGGCGGAACCGCCCCAGGCATTGTCCGCCGACGCCCTCGCGGGACTACACGTGCTGGTGGTGGACGATAACGCCACCAACCGGCGCATTCTTCAGGAAATGCTGAGCAACTGGGAAATGCTACCCACCCTGGCGGAGAGCGGGACCTCCGCGTTAGAGTGCGTGAAGCGGGCCGAGGATCATCCCTTCGCCTTGATCCTGACCGACTTCAATATGCCGGACATGGACGGCTTGACTCTGGTGGAGCAACTCCGGCACGGTCCCCATCCGGCCGTAGAGCCAAAAATCGTCGTGCTCACCTCGGCCGGGCAGCGAGGCGACGCCGCGCGCTGCCGGGAGTTGGGCGTGGCCGCCTACCTCACCAAACCCCTCGGCCAATCCGAGTTGTTCGATTGTATCGTCCGCGTTTTGGGTACCCCTGGGGCGGCGACCGGGCCGGCGGCGCTGGTCACCCACCGCACCTTACGGGAAGAGCACAGAAAACTCAGCGTTCTGCTGGCGGAGGACAATCCCGTTAACCAGAAGCTCGCCGCGCGCCTGCTGGAAAAGCACGGACACCGGGTCACGGTGACGAACAACGGGCGCGAAGCCCTCGCCGCTCTCGACCAAGAGAACTTCGATGTGGTGTTGATGGACGTGCAGATGCCGGAAATGGACGGGTTCGAGGCCACTTCCGCCATTCGGGTTCGGGAACACAGCACCGGCAAGCACATGCCGATCGTCGCCATGACGGCCCATGCGATACGGGGCGACCGGGAGCGATGCCTGGCGGCGGGCATGGACGGCTATATTGCAAAGCCCATCCGAGCCCGGGAATTGATCGATCTGCTGGAACGCTTTTCTGCGGCGCCCGCTAACGTCGAAGTAGTGCCGGCTTGAGATCCGCATTGCCTAGTTGTGAACGCAACCCCGGCCCCTAGCCTAGCCCCCGACCCCTAGCCCCGGCGCGCAAAGCGCACCCTACGCCACCCGGTCCATCTCCAAAAACTCCCGCACGTTTGTTCGCCGCCAGCACCACGCCTATGATATCCGTTCTCAGTCGGGTCTATTTCACTGTAGACTATAGAGGAGCCATGGCATACGGACAATACCGCTTGCAGTTTCTCCACATTTCAGACCTCCATGCCAAAGGTCCGCGAGAGAAGGAGCCTTGGCGCCGTCGCCGTGTTCTCGGGGATGCCTGGCTGCGAAATCTGGAAACCCTCATTCAGGAAGAAGGGTCCGTCGACTTCGTCTTTTTCACCGGCGACGCCGCGCACTCCGGCAAGCCGGAGGAGTACGCCGAAGTCACGGACTTCTTCCGCTCACTATGCATGGAACTCGGCATCGGGATGGAGCGTCTGTTCGTCGTTCCCGGCAACCACGACATCGCGCGTGACGTGCAAACGGAGGCGTGGGCGTCGGCGCGTATGCGGCTCGCCGCAACCAGCGATCTGCTGGGCGTCTCCCGCTGGATGAATGGCATCAGTTCCGGCCCGCCCCTTGGCTTTGAGGACTCCTGGAAGGCCGCCATCCTCGAGCGCCGGCGTGCATACCGCGCCTGGGCTGGAGACGATCTGCAACGCGCGGAACCTGCGGGCCTGGGCTACCGGTCTTCCGTCGAGCTGCCGGGCTGGGCGCATCCGATCCACATCGTGGGCCTGGACACCGCGTGGCTCTGCGGCGATGACGCGGATGCCGGCCGCCTGCTGTTGACGGAAAACCAGGTGGGCCGGCACTTGACCGGAGCGAACGGCGATCCGCTTCCAGGCTTGCGAATCGTATTGATGCACCATCCGTTGCACGAGCTCGCCGACGGTATACACGCCCGGCGGCTGCTGGCCGATTATGCGGACCTGGTCCTGCGCGGGCATCTGCACCAGACGCAGGTGGTCGAATGGATCGATCCGGACAGCCGCCTCCGCGAACTGGCGTCCGGTTCGCTCTATGAAGGCGGACTCGCGGATACTTATGGCAACTCCTGCCAGTTGGTGCGGCTGGAGCTCGATTCCGAGTTGCGCCCCATTGAGGCGATGGTGCGTTTCCGCTCTTTTTCGCCGAGGGGCGGTCACTGGTTCGACGACAACAGCCTCTATCGCGAGAGCAGGGAAGGACGCATCACCTGGACCTTTGGCGTTTCCGTACCCAGGAAGCCGAACCCCTTCAGCCCGTGGACCCCGCGCCCCGAGCACTGCTTCGGCCGCGCTGGCGTCTTCCGCCGACTCGAAACCGCCTTCGACGAGCGGCGCAGTATGTGGCTGGTGGGCGATTGGCGCATCGGAAAGACCATGATCCTGATGGCCTGGGAGAAGCGCTTGCGTAAGCGTGGCATCGTCGTGAAGCTCGTCTCCGGCCAGGGACCCGCGGGAGTTTCCGTCCGTCAATTCGTCGAGACAGTGACCGGCCTGGATTCCCCACCGGAGGCCGACGACGCAGCCGATCGGCTGACCGCGTGGATCGAGGCGGTGTCGTCGTCAGGCCTGCCTCCCGTGGTGTTGGTCGACGAGGTGGAATCGGTCGTGCAATCCTGCGATGTCCGCTTCTTCGACCGGCTGCGCGATCTGCTCGGGCGCATCTGCCTGGTCTTTTCGTCGCGCGAGGCGCCGGACGAAGTCTTCACCCGCAACAACAAGGCGTCCCCGATCACCAATCGCATGGAGACAGCCTGGATTGGGCTGTTGGAGCCGGGCGGCGCCGACGCGACGATTCGGCTCGGCGCAGGGCAGTTCGGCCCCGGCGACACCGATCTGATGCATCGTTGGTGCGGAGACCATTCGTTCTTCCTGCAACTGTTCGGCTCGGCCCTGGTGGATGCGCGCCGGGCGGGGACGAGTCCGGATGACGCGCTGGCGGACCTGAAGCGCCAGGCGCCGACGCATTTCCGCCAGCTTTGGAAAATGCTGCCGGCCGCGCAGCAACAAGCGCTGCGCGATGCGGCGCGCGGGGTGCCATCGCACGCCGGGGTGCTGAAGCAACGCGGGCTCCTGAGGGACGATGGCACGCCCTTCGGCGAGGTGTTCGCCGTGTGGTTGCGCGGGGAGATCGGATCGTGAATCAGTCAACGGAAGGTCTCCCGGGTTTCTGGCGATTCACCTGGCTTCTGTTCATGCAACCGGTTACGCTGTACCTCCTGCTACGCCGTGTGGGGGTCGATCCAGAGAAGTCCCTGTGGAAATTGCTTCGCCAACGTGCTTCCGTCGTCCACTATTGGTGGCTGTTGCGCTCGGTGCATCTGTTCGTACTCTTTTTGGCGCTTGGCGTTGCGGGTGGAATCTCGATCTCACTCCGCTCTTCTTCTTCGAGGATGGCTGGAGCGGTGGTCGTGTTCGTGTGCCTGGGTGCAGTCTTGCTCGGCGTTCTCATGTCCGTTCCGGAAGGCTTGGGCGTGGCAGCGAGTTTTGGCAGCTACGGCAGCGTCGTGGCAATGTGCTTGACAATCGGTGTAGCGTTGATCCCTTCGGTCTCGTTTGGAGTTCTCGCTTCCTTTTTTGCCGTTGGTACTTTCTCTGCACGTCGCGGCAGTGTTGGTAGAGATTGGATTCTTGGCCTGCCCCGGATCCTTATTTTCCCGCTCGAGCTAGTCGTGGCCGGTCTGGCGTGGGTGTGGAATGCCTTCACTCACCGCAGCAGTCTCGCCTGGACCCCGGTACTTTATCACGAACTGAGCTTGCTGCCTCTCCCATTCCTTGAGGATCACATGCTCGCTGAAGCCGACGCCAACCCCGCGCTCGCCCGGCGCGTCCTCGACGCCTGCTCCATCGCCCCAGGGCAGCGGCGCATTGGACGACGGACCGAAGCTAAGCTTCGCGCACGAGAGTTGGCGCGACTAGCCCGAGTGATAGACTTCCAGGCAATCGCCGAGCTCCGCGGATTCTGGCTGCCTGGCATCCAAGGTGCCGATCTGCTCCTGCTGAGCTTCAGCGAGGCCGGACGGTATCTGGCCGCCGCCAACGCGGCATTCAGTCCGCATCACCGGCTCAAGCATCTGGAAGGACTTGCCACCCAACTGAATGGCATTGAAAACCAGCTTCGGGCCAAGCGCGACGCATTCACGCAGCCCTTCGAAGAACCGCTGCTCGCGCTCCGGGATGCCGGCCAGGCGCTGCGCATCGAAGCGGAGAAGAACGCGGCCGGCCGGATACTCAACCCATTTCGCGTGTTCGAGTCGCTTTCTCCCGAGGCAGGTCCGGACTTGTTCCGCGGCCGCGAACACGCGGTCCATGAAATCGAGGACGCCCTCGCCGATGCCGGCAACGCCGTTTCCCTGCAATTGCTGGCGCCCAGACGCGCCGGCAAGACCTCACTTCTCAAGATGCTGCCCGGAATGCTGCCCGATACCGTCTGTGTCTTCTTCGACCTTCAAGCGCACCCGGTGGCATCCGTGGGCGCATTCTGGAACAAACTCGCCGAACAAGCGCTCATTCAAGCGAAGCTGCATCGGCGGACCGACCTGCCGCCGTTGCCGGCAGGCCCCGCCCATGGAAGCCGCGGCCGCGTGGCTCGAACAGCTCGACCAGCTTCCAGACAGCCGCCGCGTGCTCATCGCCATCGACGAATTCGAGCGCCTAGAAGATCTTTTCCCGGGCAGCCGGCAGGAATTTCTCCAATTGATGGGATTGTTCCGCGCCACGATCCAGCATCGCCGCCGCGTGCGCCTGTTGGTCTCCGGGGCCGCACCCTTCGACGAACTGGACCGCGTATGGGACGACCACTTCATCAGCGCGCGCCAGATCAAGCTTCCCTTCCTTGATGAACCAACCTCCATCGGGCTGCTCGTGCAACCGGATCCCGGCTTCCCCGCCGATGCCATTCCAGCCGAGGTCGCGCAAGAGGTTTTCGAGAGAACCGGCGGCCAGCCCTTCTTGCTCCAGGCCTTCGGCTCGCTGCTGGTCAGTCGGCTGAACGACACCGATCGGCGTACGGCGATGATCGCGGACATCGCCGCCGTGGAAGGGCGTGCCATCGAATGGGCGGAGCCTTATTTCCGCGACATGTACAAGAGCGCGCCCGCCGCGGCCCGCGAGGCCCTCGACCATCTGAGCCAAGGGCCGGCAGACGTATCGCCCGCCGCACACCGTTGGCTCACGCGACGCTACCTGCTCACTCCCGGCGACCGTCTCGCGGTTCCCCTGTTCGGTGCCTGGATCTCGCATCACGCCATCAGCTACGCGGTTGGGCCATAATCTGAGGGGCTCACTTCAGCTTGCACAGCGGATCCCCCACCACGATGTTCTGCCAGCTCAGTCCGGGAATCGCAACATAGTAACTCTCAGCCAGATTGCGGCCGTGGAAATAGGCCGGGAAAAGCTGATCGGGGTGCGGTGTGAACTCCAAGAACGGCTCGTAGACGTGGCCGGAACAGCCCGTGGCGCCTTCGTGGATGTAGTCGGCAGTCAGCGTTTGCGGTGAGCCGGCGAACCAACCTCCGGCTTCCTTCCACGTGCCGATCGTCCAACCGGCGGGTGGGCGCCGGAAGGTGCGGCCGTCGGTCGAAACATACTCGCTGACCAGCGCGCCCGGCAGCCATTGAAATCCGAGGTTGCGCTGATGCCGATTGGGATCGTTGGACCCCCAGCCGGCGTAACCGATAACATCCTTTTCAACGGTTACCACCTTGGTGGATTCGTCCATCACAACGCGTTCCTTGGGCAGCGCCAGGGCGGCGGTGCGCAGCCAATTGTTGCCCTCGGAATCGTCATCGGACTTGAGGTCGAGTACGAACTTGCCCTGGTTGCGGGCGGCGAGCGACCGGTCGACGATGCCCTTCACGTCGTCGAAATCGTAACCGGCCAGGCGCGTCACCAGGTAGATGGGAAAGCGCGCGTGCGTGAATGGCTGGTCCTTCTGGCGATAAAACGGATTGGGCACCAGGCCCGCGCGCGGGAAGCGTTTCCCCTTCATTTTGGAGTAGAGTAGCGTCAGCTCGGAATCGACCGCGCAGGATTCGGCGGCAGGTCCCTCGCCGCCGCCGCTCACCTTCAGCGGCACTCCCATGGTGGTGACGATGTAGAGCACCTGCTCGCGCAGATTAGCCTTGGCCAGACAGCGGGCGATGGGCCGCTCGACTTGCTCCACATACGTGTCCCAGTCGATCTCCTCCTTCTCGGACAGAATGTCCAGCTTGCACACGTTCTTGAGCGGGATGCCGCGCTTGGGAATGTAATAGTCGGCGATGCGCCGCGAAACGGGGTCGGCACGGTTCACCACCAGCAGGACCGCTTCCCCGCCCTGCCCGAGTAGCGCGGAATAGCAGGCCAGCAAGCCGAGCGCCAGTGTGGATCGCCGCATAGTGATATTATGCGCGTGATTGCCATGAACACCAACACGCACATCGCAGCGGCCTGCACCGCGCTACTCGCCGCCATGGCGCCGCTCAACGCCCAGAGTCAATACCCATTTCAAGATCCCAGCCTGCCATTGGAACAGCGGGTGGATAACATCCTGTCGCTGATGACGCCGGATGAAAAACTTGCCTGTCTGGCTACGAGCACCGCCGTACAGCGCCTGCACATCCCCGATGCGGGCGGCTCGGAAGGACTGCATGGCCTGGTGCGCAAGGGCGATTTCAACCAGAAGGCGGTGACCACCACGCAGTTCCCTGAGGTAATCGGGATGGCTTCAACCTGGGACCCGGCGCTGATCCGACGCGCGGGCGCGGTTCAAGGATACGAAGCCCGCTACATCTACCAAAACGAGAAGTACAAGAGTAGCGTGTTGGTGGTGTGGGGACCCAATGCGGACCTGGCGCGCGACCCGCGTTGGGGAAGAAACAACGAGAGCTATGGCGAAGACGCGTTCTTCACCGGAACGATGGCTGTGGCATTCATCAAGGGGATGCAAGGCGACAACCCCAAGTATTGGCAGGCCGCTTCCCTGATGAAACACTTCCTGGCCAACAGCAACGAAACCACGCGCGGAAGTTCCTCTTCAGATTTCGATGAACAGTTGCTGCGCGACTATTACTCTGCGCCGTTCCGGATGGGATTCGTGGAGGGCGGCGCTAAGTCGTTCATGGCATCTTACAACGCCTGGAACCATGTGCCGATGACGGTGAACCCAATCCTTAAAAACCTGGCCGTCAAGGAGTGGGGCGCGGACGGAATCATCTCCTCCGATGCGCTGGCCGTGGAGCTGATGGTCAATCCGCGTCACTATTACAAGACGCAGGAGCAGGCCTTGGCGGAAGCGATCAAAGCCGGCATTGGCCAGGTACTCACATTCTTTTTCAACATACCGAAAGTGGCGAAGCAGGATCTGGCCGATCACCTGCTGACTGAGGCGGATATCGATGCGGTGCTCAGGGGCAAATTCAGAACCGTGATCCGGCTGGGGTTGCTCGATACGCCGTCGATGGTGCCTTACTCCAGCGTCGGGGGCGTGGGCGAAGCGGAGCCGTGGACTACGGAGAAGCATAAGCGTGTGGCGCTGGATGTAGCGCGCGAATCGGTGGTGCTGCTGAAGAATGCGAATGGCTTTCTGCCGCTAGATAAGAACGCGATCAGATCCATCGCCGTGGTTGGGCCTCGTGCCGGTGAAGCGTCGATCGACATGTACGGCGGCCGGCCGCCTTATGCTATTACGCCGCTGCAGGGCATTCGCGAGAAGGTGGCGCCCGGCACGACGGTGAATTACGCCGCCGACAATGCGGACGGTGCGGCGGTGAAAGCTGCCAGTTCGTCGGATGTGGCGGTGATCGTGGTGGGGAATCATCCCATATGCGGCGCGACCAACATCATGGCGATTTTCAATATGGACGTGTCGAGCAAGCCCTGCGCCGATCCGGGTGAAGGCCGAGAGGGGCGCGACCGGGAGTCCATCGACCTCTCGCAGGAAGCGTTGATCAAACAGGTGTACGCCGCTAATCCGAAGACGGTCGTGGTGCTGGTGTCGAGCTTCCCGTACGCGATCAACTGGACCCAGCAGAACGTGCCGGCCATTCTCCACATTGCGCACGCCGCCCAGGAGCAAGGCACGGCGATTGCGGACGTGTTGTTCGGCGACTACGATCCCGCGGGGCGTCTGAATCAGACGTGGCCGAAGTCACTCGATCAACTGCCGCCCATGATGGATTACGACATTCGCCACGGCCGCACTTACACATACTTCAAAGGCGAGCCGCTTTATCCTTTCGGCTTCGGACTTAGCTATACAAGTTTCCAATACTCACACCTGCGGTACCATGCCGGCACGGTCGGCCTGGATGTGACGGATACGGGAAAGCGGCCGGGCGACGAAGTGGTGCAGCTCTATGTACAGCGCGCGGGGTTGAAGCAACTGCGGGGATTCCAGCGCGTCTCGCTGAAGCCGCACGAGAAGCGCACCGTCGAGATGCCGCTGAAGGCGGAGCCGGGAACGCGCATCGCGGTGGGAGGCTCGTCGGCGGACGAACGACTGCAAATGGCGGTCAAGTAGCACGCTAGCGGGATTACTGGCGTATCATGAAGAGGGCCCGTTTGTGAACTCCATTGACGAAATCATCGAGTCGTACAAGCGCGATATCGATATGACGCTGATTGAGGAGTCACTCCGCCGCAGCGTGGAGGAACGCCTCCAGGCGCTAGAAGACTTCGAGCGCTTTCGAGAAGAGCTGCGAGCCGCCACGGAGCGCCAACTTGACACGCTTCGCTGAGCTGCTTCGTACGCTGGCATCGGCTGACGTGGAGTTCATTCTGGCCGGCGGGGTGGCCGCCGCGGCGCATGGCTCGGCACGATCCACTCAGGACATCGATGTCGTTTACAGCCGGAGCGAACGGAACCTGCAAAGACTGGTGGGCACCCTCGGCGCATGCCATCCGTACCTGCGTGGTGCGGTGGCGGGCGTTATGAAGACCCGGTTGCTCACGCTGTCACGGTGGAGACATTTGGCATCCGTTACTACGTGCTGGATTTGCAGACACTGATCCGGACGAAGCGATTCGCCGGGCGACCCAAAGGCCGAACTGGAGTCTTTGCGGGAGCGTTTGCAGCCATAGCGTTCTCTTGGCGGACGCACAGCGACATGGCTTGACACGGGTGGCAATTTAATTTATCTGATAGAATTTGCCCTGCCTTTCTACTACCTCTAGCGGTGACAGGCGTCGGGAAATGGCTACTTCGCTCTGATCGTGCGAACGGCCGCCGATCCGTACGAATGGACAAAGCCTCTCTTAAGGCTTGTGCGGCGTAGTGGCCTATGCGGTGTCGCAGCGCACGCGCGAGATTGGCGTGCGCATGGCCTTGGGCGCCGCGCCCGGCGATGTGCAGTGGATGGTGCTGGCCGAGGGTCTGCGCATCACCGAGCTGGGTATTCTCGGCGGATTGCTGCTGAGCGTTTGCGGCCGTGAACCTATTGCGCGGGTTTCTCTTCGGCTTGAGTCCCTTCGATCCCGTGGCGTTCGCAACCGCCGGCATGGCATGGCTGATCGTCGCCATGCTGGCAAGCTGGTATCCGGCGCGGCGCGCCACATGGGTGGATCCGCTCACCGCGCTCAAGTACGAGTAAGGGCCGGTCATGTGGGGCAGGCGATCCTGTGCCGATGGCGGCGGACGGCGCTGCCCAACATGATGGCTAAGTACACGATTTCTTAAGTACGGTCACGTAATCAAGCGGTCAGAGTGTGGGGCGGCGCCTCGCGCTGCGGCGGCGCCTCACGCCGCCTGGCCGGAGGCNNCCCCACGTCGCCGGAATACGTTAGCGAACTTCTGAACTGAAGTACTAAGCATTCCTGGCGGCTACTTGTGAGCCCAGGTCACCGAGAAGCTGGTTCCGTCGCTAGACAGCTTCGAAGGTATGGCTTCTTTTACACTGCTTTTTTCCATTGTGATTTCTTCGATAGTGGGGAACACTCCGATGGCGCCGCTTTTGGTACTGTCGGCCGCGTCACACGTGCCGGTTACACCCGTATGGTCATCGCCGAAAAGCACCTCGGTGAAATCGGCGAGAGGCAGGGCGCCGCTACCGCTCGAAGGAGCCTCGGCAATCCATTCGGCCGACGACCGTTGCGCGCCGGAGACCGTCGAGCTTTTGCTGAAAGATTTTCCGGTAGTCTCGTTCGTGATCGTGATGGTGAACTTCGAGCTGCTGTAGACCACCTTCGCCGACATGTGATCGCCCGGGTTGATCGTCATGGCGAGATAGACCGGGTAAGCCGGGTAAAACTCATACCATGCGTAATAAACCGGGCTGCCTCCGCTGCAATCGGAATCCGTGCCTGTCTGCTCGACCGTGCCGGAAGAGTATCCATCGATGCCCACCCAGAAGGACGCGTACTGCGCCCCGGAACTGCATTTGGCTTTGGGCACAATCCAGGAACCTTTGGCCTTGGTGAAGGCGGACCCGGTCACGGCGTAACCGCTCCAGTTGCTACTGGTGACCGTGCCGTCTCCGTGGTCCAAGAGGTCCCGAATCGGCCGGTGCCGACGGGGTGCTGTTTTTTCGGTAGTGTCGGATGGAGGAGGCGCGCTCGAAACCTGCGCGAATGCAGGCAGTATGGCGATCGCTCCCAAAATTCAAAGTCGTTTTGTTAGCATGTGTATCCTCACGGTTGCAGAGAGTATGTGTCAGGGTCCCCTCCCGCAATCCCGCTTAGTGTACATCACTTCGGCGATAGGCGTGGTACCAGCGGCACTAGAAAACTTTGGAAAAATACTGGAGCCGCTCCTGACTGCAGCCAGCGGGTGCATTCCCCAAGAACGGTTAGGACGCCCAACGCGCCGTGGTTTAAGATGAGCGATCATGCCGGATACCGCCCCGCCCGAACCCTTCCAAGCGCGTCCTCCGTTGCGCGCGCTCGTGAAGGGGTGGTGGCGCAAGGGGATGGATTGGTGCGCCCGGCGATGGAGGCAGATCCGTCCAGGCCCGGAAGCGCGCCGCGGCGCGGTATGGGGAACGCTCGCGGCGGCGGCCCTATGCGTAGTCATCGCAGGGCTGTATGCCCGGACCGGATTCGGCTACGCTTTCGACTTCGCCTTGGCCATCGTATTTGCCGCAGTGCTCATTCCCCTTATCGCGCTGGCGGTCGCGCTGCTGCTGACTATCGCGCGGAGGCTGCCCCGCATGGCGACCGGCATGATCGTAGGATCGTGCGCCATCGTCATGATGGTCTGGGGACCGCCGCAACTGGGGCTACCGATGGCCATCGCGATCGGCTTGGCGGAGGGCTTCCTGGGCGCCACCATCGCCACGTTCGCGGCGGGCCATTTCCGCGAGGCGGCGCGGAGCAAGAAGATCGTCACCGTAGCGCTGTACTTGCTTGCGGTGGCCATTAATATCGGACTGGTGTGGCTGTTCGTGCACGAAGGTTCGATGGAGAAGGTGATCTCCTGGAAGCCGCCGGCAGGCTCCATGCCCGCCAAGCTGGATTTGGCGAATCCCGCGGACAACGGCCCTTATCGCGTGAACACGCTGTTCTACGGGGTGGGCAACGACATTCGGCGTCCCGAATACGGGGCCACGGTGGCCATCAAGACGCGCACGGTGGACGCGTCGGACTTCTTCAAAGACTTCACGGGCTGGAAGAAATGGGCGCGCCGGAAGTACTGGGGATTCGATATGGACAAGCTGCCGCTGAATGCGCGGGTGTGGTATCCGGAGGGCGCGGGGCCTTTTCCGCTGGCGCTGATCGTGCATGGCAACCACGGCATGGCGGAGTTCTCCGATCCGGGGTACGCATACCTGGGCGAGTTGCTGGCGAGCCGCGGCTTTATCCTCGCGTCCATCGACGAGAACTTCCTGAATAGCGGCCTCTTTCACGATCCGCCCAAACAGCAGCAAGTGCGCGGCTGGATGTTGCTGGAGCATCTGAAGCTTTGGCGGGAATGGAACCAGGCGGCGGGCAATCCGTTTCACGGCAAAGTGGACATGGAACACATCGCGCTGATGGGGCATTCGCGGGGCGGCGAGGCCGCGGCCACAGCGGCGTTGTTCAACCGGATGCAGTATTACCCGGACAACGCCGACATCCGTTTCGATTATGGATTCGCCGGCTTTGCCATACGGGCGGTGGTGGCCATTGCGCCGGCCGACGGCCAGTACAAGCCCGCCGGACAACATCGCTGGATTCAAGACGTGAGCTACTTGACGCTGCAGGGTGCGCACGACGCGGATGTCTCATCGTTCATGGGCAGCCGCCAGTGGGAGCACGTGCGATATACCAAACCCGGCCCGTGGTTCAAGGCGGAGATCTACGCATACCGCGCCAATCACGGGCAATTCAACACGGTTTGGGGCCGCACGGACGCGGGCCCGCCGCTGAGCTGGTTCCTGAACCTGAAGCCGTTGATGCCGGGCGAGGAGCAGCGGCGCATCTCGAAGACCTACATCGCGGCGTTTCTAGAAGCCACGCTGAAAGGCCGGCGCGAGTATCTGCCGCTGTTCGAGGATTGGCGGGTGGGGCGCGCGTGGCTGCCGGATACGATTTACATCAATCGCTTCCAGGATGCGTCGTATGTGCCGCTGGCTTCCTTCCAGGAGGATGCCGATATCACCACGACCACCGCGCCGGGCGGGCGAATCGCGGGCGAGAAGCTATCCATCTGGCGCGAGGGGCGCATACCGTGGCGGGGCGGCGATCGCGACTATAACGGCGTTTTTCTGGGATGGAATCGGGCCAAGAACGCGCCCGCGGCGGCGTATACTATCACGCTGCCCGAGGGCGCGGCGGCGAAGTGGCAGTTGGGGAGGGCGTCGACCATCGAGTTGTCGATGGCGGCGCTGGATGAAGACGCGCCGCTGCCTGGGAAGAAAGACGAGAAGGACAAGAAGCCTGAAGATTCCAAGAAGAAGGACCGCGAATCGCCGGACTTCACCATCGAGTTGGCGGCCAGCGATGGCGTGACGGCCAGTGCGCCTGTGAGCCGCTTCGCGGCGATTCCACCGCCGCTGAAGGAGAAGTTCACCAAGCTCGATCCGATGGAGAGCGCAGCGTACGAAAAAGATTGGGAGCCGGTGTTGCAGACGGTGCGCGCGCCACTGGCGGCGTTTCAGGGCATCGATCCAGCAAAGCTGACGGTGGTGCGGCTGAAATTCGATCGGACCGCGATGAGCGTGATTTGCATCAGCGGGATAGGGTTTGGACAGGAGGAGCAATGAGAACATTCGCGATCGCGATAGTCATGGCGGCGGCCGCGCTGCCCGCCGGTCTGCCGGAGGGCGTCGGGCATTGGACGAGCGGCGAGCTGCGGGGCTTCGAAAAGACGTTGGGGCCCAGGATGAATGCGCAGAAGGTGGCTACGCAACCGCTGGCGGGTTATGGAAACCACAGCTTCCTGGTTGCGCATCGGGAGGGCAGCGGCGAGGCGGAGTTGCACGAAACCCAGAACGACGTGATGGTGGTGGAGAGCGGCGAGGCCACGCTGGTGGTGGGCGGCACGGTGGTGGATCCGAAGACCACCGCGCCACACGAGATCCGCGGGCCATCCATCCGCGGCGGCGATAGGATGGCGCTGGCCGCGGGAGATGTGGTGCACATTCCCATCAAGACGGCTCACCAGATGCTGGTGGAGAGCGGCAAGCAGATTACGTATTTCGTGGTGAAGGTCGACGCGCGGTAGGCGCGCGGGGGCGGTCGTGGGGCAGACCTCCAGATCTGGATAGCGCCGGGATAAACCGGCATGGAGTAGCGAATGCAAGAGTCGTACAGGGAAGGAATAGCGAACCACCCTGGCCCCGAGCCATGTGAGGGCAGTCGCGAGGCTGCACTTGAAGCGTTGGACAGGGGTATCTGTAGGCTGGGTATTGAGCTCCGAAGACGGTATTCCAGGATGCCCATGGTGTCAGACCGTCAGAAGGCCACGCGACTGCGCACAAAAAAAGCGAGTGCGCAGGCGATCCTGC
>PKYZ01000328.1 GCA_003132865.1 Bryobacterales bacterium | reverse complement strand
ACTGAAATCCTGAATGACCACTTCTCCCGAATAGAGGATGGCGGGCGTGTGGCTCCCAGGGAGGATAGCATGAACACCCGCACTTGGCGGAGAATGGCTTGTATCGCTTTTTTGATCTCCGCGGCGAACGCGGTGGCCTCGCGTGCACAGACCTTCACAACTTCATGGGGAACAGCCAGCACACCACGGGCACCTCCGATTACCAGATCGTGCGGGAGTACTGAACTACTGCGCGCGAGTGACGTATAAGCGCATATTGATGTAAACCGCCAAGGGGTCAGTCGATGCGGGGCAGGCGTCCACGCCAGGCGTCCACGCCTTGCAGCGGTTTTCCCGCTGCCCTTTCCGCTCAACAGGCTACAGCGGTTGTTTCGGCGTGCGCCTCGGTCCGGTACATCGGCGGCCCTGGGGACACCTGCGTTTGCGGCGTGTGAAGACCTTACTCGGAGCGGAACGGCGAAGCCGGCAGATCGTCCGAGTTGTACAGGGTGCACTCCGGGTTGTTTGCCCAACCGTAGCGCACGTACACCGGCGCGGGCACCGACGCGGTCGAGACCACCACGGTCGAGCCATCGATGTGGGCCTGGGCTGGCCAGAACTTCCGGTCGGCTCCGGCAATTTCGAAGCCCTTCAATTCCGGCCCCCTGAATTTAAGCCCGCCTGCCGCATGCTCGAACCAGACGCGCAAGCTGTCGCCTTCCGGGATCGTCTGCCGGTACAAAGGGCCGCAGTACTCGATTTTCTCGCCATACGCGATGGCCCTCGCGGAGAGTGCCAGTCGCAAAGCGACGTCCTGTTTATTCGTGGGGTGGATGTTCTTGGGCATCCCGATGTCGATGATTACCGCCATGCCGGTGTTGGCCACGGCCAGCGTCTGCCGTTGCGCTTCCCGGACTTCCGGCCACAGGCTCTGAGGCGAGGTTTCGAAGTTGGCGATTTGCACGAAAAGAAAGGGAAAGTCTCCCTGACCCCAGGCCCGCCGCCAGTCGCGGATCATGGTCTGGAAAAGACGCGCATATAGCGGCGCGCGCTCCTGCGCGGCGTTGCTCTCGCCCTGATACCAGATGACGCCGCGAATGGGAAAGCGCGTGAGCGGCGCGATCATGGCGTTAAACAAACCCGCCGGCATCCACGAATTGTCTTCGTTGGGCTGCCACGGACGGTCCGGAGGCGTGCGACCCTCCGACTTCGCCTGGGCGGCGGCGCGCTCCCATTCGCGCTCCTGCTTTTGATGCTGGAGCAGCACCTTGGCCCGGCCATCGTTCATACGGCTCCACTCGGAAAACACCGGCATCAAGGCGGCGTCCGCGGATAGCGCGCGAAGACTGGTCCACGCCTCGGCGGGCGTGCCGCCCCAGTCCGATTCGATCAGTCCCAGCGGCACATCCAGTTTCTGCTGGATGTCCCGGCCGAAGTAATACGCCACGGCCGAGAACTTCGCGGCCATCTCGGGGCTGCAGAGCGCCCAGGCGCGCGCGGCGATGTCTTCCAGCGGATAGTCCGAAACCTTGTGGAGCGCCTGGAACA
The DNA here is from genome assembly GCA_003132865.1 of Bryobacterales bacterium. Next base: position 2,152 of record PKYZ01000328.1, on the reverse strand, counting down.
GGCGTATGCGAGGGTAGTTCGCCGCGGCGATCTCCGTCTGCGCGTTCGCGGTTTCTTGGACGCGCATTTCCATATTGGACTGGCCCGAAGCCACCCAGACGTCTCCAACCAGTACGTCCTTAAACACTATGGTGTTTCGGCCCTTGATGGTCAGTTCAAACGGGCCGCCCGGTGCGGCGGGGCGTAGGTATACGCTCCAGCGCCCGAGTTCGTCCGCCGTCGCGCTGCGCGTCTCGCCCCGGAACTCCACGGACACGGATTCGCCTGCATCCGCGGCGCCCCAAATGTGCAACGGCAGCCCGCGCTGAAGCACCATGTGCTCGGCGAGCACCATCGGCAGCGTCACGTCTGCGCGGACGGCAAGGACGCTGAGAAGAAGAAGCATCGGGAGGCGCAACTGGCGCTCGAATCTGGGCATATGTAGATAATTCTATGTGGTTTTGGCAGTGGGGCGAACGGGGCCGGCCCCATTGTGCCCCTCATCCAGGGATTCGACGGGAACATCATTGAGGTCTACTGGCCGACAGGAGCGCTGGAAAGCTATCGCCAGCCTTACGCGGAGCCGCCTGATCTCAAGCAGCCCGACGACGTGCTGTTGCGGCAGGTATCGCTCGCCACGGCTTAGCAGGAGGGCATCCCAGCCAGGCAGGATCGAATCGTTGCGTTTCGTGCCAAGCGGAACAGCGGCCGATAATGCGACGTAACGCCGTTAAATCGAAAGCCCTGCTGAAGCCACACCTTTGGCTAGAGGCTTCGAGATTATGGCCTCACCCGAAAGGCCACATCGCTCAAGAGCGTCCCTTCGGGCGTCGTAACCCGGACCTTGCCGGTGGTTGCGCCGGCTGGCACGGTGGTCGAGATTGCGGAGGCTGAGACGACGGTGAAGCCAGCGGCGGTGCCGTTGAAGGTGACTCCGGTTGCGCCCGTGAGGTTCGTTCCCAGGATGATGACCCCGTCTCCCACCTTCCCGGTGGCCGACACTGTTTTCACGAACGGGCCAAGCCCGGTAGATAGCTTGAACACTGTACCGTAGCCCTCGTCGGTTATCCCATAGAAGTTCCCGTCGGTGGCCTGCACCAGCCCGTATGGAGAAGCTCCGTCGTTGTAGCTGAGCGTGTATAGCGTGGTAAGGGACCCGTCCGGAGTAATCGAGAAAATGGTTTCGCCGTAAGCAGTTGTGCCGTAGAAATTCCCATCTGTTGCTTGGATCAGCGTGCCCATTGGTCCGCCATTAGAGGGGAACCAACTCGTCCTTCTGGACTGCCTGTTCTTTCGCCGTCTCGGTAGGTTCAGGCGTCATCTCGGCGACAGGCCCTTCATTCAAAACCTCAGGCTGAGTTTCATCGGACGGTTTACTCGGCACAGGGGGCCCGGCTTCGCCCAGAACTCCGACAGAAGTCGAACGAGGACGATCCGGGGCAAGGAACGCCGCGGACTGGAGTTGTGGCAGTCCGATCAGTGGCGGAATAGATGCGGATGGAGCTTGCGGGACGGGAGGGCTACCGTCCTGAGGCCCGCCATCGACACTGGATGATGACCCGGGCGCTGCGCCTTCGATGAGGACCCGAATCAGATCGAAGCCGATGCGGTGAAATTCAATCCCGACCTCACTCGCCGGCGCTTCCGTGCCCGGCTTCTCAAAGTCAAAGACCAGGCCAGAACGGTTGAATCGGAGACCGTAGCCGGCCTCGAGGGAATCAAGGAAAACCTCGGCTTCCGCGGCTGCGTCTATGTCTAGGTGTCCGTACCGAACGCCTCTTTCCAGATAGAACCGAAGCAACACGGCAAGTTCCCGTGTCTTCAAAGCGCGGTCTGGGCGGTCGGGAGTCGTTCTCCTTGGGTCGAAGTGATACTGGATGACTCGCTCGCTCTGGTTGAGTTGCTCAGTGATCGTATCTTTCAGCTGAGCGTACCCAGCGAATCCGAGTTTCTGGGCATAGCATTTGACCTCGACCAAGTTGCACGTTACCGTGCGGTTCAATAGGTCAAGGTCGAACAGGGCGAGATCGGTTCGGCGAATCGTGATTTCATCGCCAATGTCGTCGTCCTGGCAGCAGCAGGCGAGCAGGAGGATATTCGCCCGTTCTTCGCCTAACGGCAGACGAGGTGAGCCTTCCCTTATTCCCCTGTCCCCAAAAGTTCACCTTCTGGG
>PKYZ01000026.1:3232-3382 GCA_003132865.1 Bryobacterales bacterium | reverse complement strand
GAGCCGCGACCGCAGGGAGCGGTTGGCGGGCGCCGATGTCCCCTGCTCGTCATCAATCGGGATCGTGTATTCTGTTAGGGATGCGGCGAGTCTTGGTCACCGGGGGCGCGGGATGTATCGGGTCCGATCTGGCTCAAGTCCTGATCGGCA
>PKYZ01000026.1:0-3195 GCA_003132865.1 Bryobacterales bacterium | reverse complement strand
GTGGACATGGTCTATCATTTCGCGGCCAATCCCGACGTCAAGTTTGTCGAAGGGGAAGCCACCGACAAGGATCTCCAACAGAACGTCATCGCGACCTATAACGTCCTGGAAGCTGCCCGCGTTCATGGCGTCCGCCGGTTTGCCTTTTCCTCCACCTCGGCGGTATATGGGATTCTTCCCGTCCAGCCGATCCCGGAGAACGCCGCCGGCCGCCCGATTTCTCTTTACGGAGCCANNGGCGCAAAAGTGCGGAAAAAGGGACGCACCGTCATCTCCGATTTCGTCTACAAACTCACGGGAGATCCGCGCCGGCTCGAAATCCTGGGCGACGGGCGTCAAGCCAAATCCTATCTTCTGTCGAGCGAATGCATCGACTCCATCCTGTACGTGGTGGAGCACGCCCGCGGCCCGCTGAACGTCTACAACCTGGGATCGAGCGATTCGCTGTCCGTCAAGCGCATTGCGGACATGGTGGTGGAGGCGATGGGTCTTTCCAATGTCGAATACTGCTACTCGGGAGGGGAAGGCGGCTGGCCCGGCGACGTTCCCCGTTTCACGCTCGATGTGTCGGCTCTCAACCAACTGGGATGGAAAGCCCGCTACACCTCCGAAGATGCGGTGGCCATCGCAATCCGTCACGTCGTGGACACATGCAAGCCGTGATTCTGGCCGGCGGGCTCGGCACGCGACTGGGGCCGATCACCGCGCAGGTTCCGAANNACGACGGGGCGGTGTACAGGCCAGAGCTGCCGATGGTGCCCGTGGCCGGAGTTCCCTACCTCGAACACCAACTGCGCCTGCTGGAACGGCAGTCGATCCGCAACGTGGTGGTGCTCACCGGATATCTCGGCAACATGGTGGAAGACTACTTCGGAGACGGGCGCCGGGTCGGCATGTCGATCCGCTATTCCCGCGAGCCCGCACCTCTCGGCACGGGCGGCGCCCTGCGGTTGGCAGCGCACTTGCTAGATGAACAATTCCTGGTGATTTACGGAGATTCATACCTGGCGATTGACTACCGGGACGTCGCTCAATCTCTCGACGTGTCCGGCGCCACCGGTTTGGTGGTGGTCTACGACAACCGGCTGGCGGACANNTGGAAGGATTCGTCGTCCGGTACGATAAGGAGGCTGCGGACGATGCCGGCCTGGCTTTCGTGGAAGCCGGTGTCCTGGCTTTCCGCCGCTCCATCATCGGCCTGATCCCGGAGGGGATTGTATCGCTCGAAAAGCAGTTGTATCCCAATTTGATCGTGGCGCGCCAATTGCGCGCCTATCGGACGTCGCAACGGTTCTACGATATCGGAACACCCGGCCGCCTGCGCGCATTTGAAGCGTACCTCAGTCATGATCATCACCCGGACGCCTTTTCGTATTAGTTTTGCCGGCGGAGGCTCGGACCTCGAATCGTACTATCGCCACGCCGTGGGCGCGGTGCTTTCGACGGCCATCAACCGCTACATGTACGTTTCGGTCATGGACCGGTTCGGGGACACCTACCGCATCAGCTACTCGCGCACGGAATTAGTCGACCGCGCCGACCAGATCCAGCATCCGATTGTGCGCGAATGCCTTGACATGCTGAAAGTGCGGGGCGGCCTGGAGATTGTTTCGATGGCGAACCTGCCGGCCGAGAGCGGCCTAGGTTCGTCGGGCAGTTTTACCGTCGCCCTGCTGCACGCACTGCATGCCATGCAGGGCCACGTAGTGACGGCACACCGCCTGGCGAGCGAAGCGTGCGCGATCGAAATNNCTGCACGAACCGATCGGCAAGCAGGACCAGTTCATCGCGGCCTATGGCGGCTTGCAATTCATCCAGTTTCACCCGGACGGACATGTTTCCGTCGATCCCGTGATCTGCGCCCCCGAGACTCGCAGGGAGCTCAATCGCCGGCTGATGGTTTTTTACGCGGGTGGGATGCGCGCCGCGCGCGACATCCTCGCGCGCCAGAGCGCCAATACCGCCAATCATCTCCCCGCCATCGCCAAGATGTGCGAGATCGCCCACCAACTTCGCGACGTCCTCACCGTCGGGCGGGACCTGAATGAATTTGGCTACCTCTTGCATCGAGCCTGGGAGTTAAAGAAGTCTCTGGAAGGCACGATCAGCAACGAACGGATCGACGACCAATACGAACGCGCGATGCGCGCCGGCGCGCTGGGGGGCAAGTTGCTGGGCGCCGGCGGCGGGGGATTTCTGCTGTTCTACTGCGAGCCGCATCTTCAGGACCGGCTGCGGGCGGAACTGCACGAACTCTCCGAGTTGCCTTTTTCTTTCGACCTCGAAGGCAGCAAGGTCATTCACGTGGGGAGCGATCGCTGGTGAAGCGCCGGTGCGTGTTTCTGGATCGCGACGGAACCATCAACGTGGGGCCGCCGGCCGGAGAGTACATCCAAAACTGGGGGCAGTTCCGCTTCCTTCCGGGGGTCATCGACTGGATCCGAATCTTCAATTCGCTGGGGTTTCTNNCAGGCCGGCGGCCGCGTCGATCAGATTCTGTCCTGCCCCCACGAAGCAGGCGAATGCATGTGCCGGAAGCCGAAACCGGGACTGGTGCTCGAAGCCCAGGCGCGGTGGGATATCGATCTCGCGGCATCCTTGCTGATCGGCGATAGCGATACGGACAGGGATCTGGCCGCGGCTTGCGGCATGGGCTTTGTCCGGGTCCGGGACGGACGCGTCGTGGAAACCATCGCGTCCGGATTAGCGAGGGCGTTATGACTTTGATTTCGATAGTTGTGCCGACGCACAACGAGTCCGGCAATGTCCAGGTTTTGCACCAACGTATCGCGGCGGTGTTTCAAAAGCTGGCGGGCTGCGATTTCGAGCTGATCTTCGCAGACGATAGTACGGACCAAACACCCGAGGTCATCCGCGGGCTGCATCAGGCGGATCGCCGGGTCAAGCTGGTGCGCCTGTCGCGCCGCTATGGCCAGTCGCTCGCGATCGCCGCGGGCATCGATCACTCGAGCGGCGATGCCGTGATCATGATGGACGCCGACCTTCAGGACCCTCCCGAGTTGATTCCGGACTTGATGGAGCGATGGCGGCAAGGGTTTGAAGTGGTCTACGTGCAGCGCGCGAGCGTTTCCAGCTCGCGCCTGTACAAGTTGTTTTCGTTTCTGTTTTACCGGCTGCTGAAAAAGATCGCTTCGATTGAGATTCCCGTGGATGCCGGGGAGTTTCGCTTACTGG
>PKYZ01000468.1:1627-3947 GCA_003132865.1 Bryobacterales bacterium | reverse complement strand
CGCCGTGGTTGGCGCCGCCTGGGTGGTGGCGGACTCGCTGGCGCGGCCGAGGCGCTAGCTATAGCTAGCTAGTATCTGTCGCAAAACCATTAAGCCATTGGTTCGTAAAGGCTTAGCTGCCGTTGTCAAGAGAAGAGCCGGGGACAGCTTGCGTAGGCTTACGGCGCGCGCAGCGCCCGGGAAACCCACTCGATGGTTACCGCAGGATGCCGGGCAGGAACCGTTTCGGTGGGGAGCCAACGCCCAACCCAGCGCAAAAACAAATTTCAAATAAAATGTTCCAGAAGGGATTGACAAGGCCGCGTTTTTATTGTTTCATTTATATAGATGAAGCAACAGACGGCCCTTAACCGCCGCGCCAAGCTCGCTGCCGCCCTCCCCTCCACCACCGAAATCCTCCNNTCCATCGCCGCATCCGCCATCGTTCCGGCTGCGCCGTCTGTGCTCGCGGTAAGGGCCATCTCGTGTGGGTCTTGACCGTCAGCTATCCCGGCGGACGCACCAAGCAGATCAGCCTCTCCGCCGAACAGAAGCCCCTCGTCCAAGAGTGGTTGCGCAATTACCAAAAACTGAAGGCCACTTTGGAGCGCATCTGTGAACTCAACCACAAACTACTCCGGCCGGAGAACCATCGCTAATCCACGAGCACACCTATGAGCCGAACTATCGACTTACAACTCAGCTTCGCCGACCTGGAAATGATCCGCCTGGGCGTCCATCTCGACCCCGTCCTACAAGGTGTCGACGCGTTCCTCAATCAGCACTCCGAGTTGATCGAGCACGTCCGCCTGGATCTGGAGCGCGGCTTGAAGAATCCCGGCACCGGACGCAACGGCATCGCTCCCTCGCAGGTACTGCGCTCGTTGGCTCTCATGCGCATCAAGAACTGGGACTACCGCGAACTGCGCGACCGCATCAACGATGGCTACACGTTGCGCGGATTTACTCAGTTTGACTGCCTCCCTGTCCCCCAGCACGACGCCTTCAACCGAGCCTTCAACCGACTCACCCCGGCCACGCTCCAAAGCATCAACCAGGCCGTGGTCCAGGCGGCCGTCGCACTCGGCGTGGAAGACGGCAAGAAACTCCGCGTCGACACCACGGTAGTGGAAACCAACATTCACTACCCCACCGATGCCACCTTACTGTGGGACTCGGTGCGCACCATCACTCGTCTGGTCGAAGATCTCCATGACAAACTTCCCAACGGGGTGCAGGGATTTACCAATCGCACCCGCAGCGCCCGCCGCCGCATGCAACAGATCCAGCGGATGACCGCCCCGCAGCGGCAGCAGCAGCAAGAAACCAAATACCGCGAACTGCTGCGGATCACCGGGCAGGTCGTGCAAAATGCGCGCCAGGTGGTCGAACAGACCCAAGGCATTGGGGGGACCGATGTGGTCGCGGGCTTGGTCCTCGACCAACTGCGCAAGCAGATCGCCTCCTACTGCGACTTGGCCGACCGCGTCATCGACCAGACCCGCCGCCGGGTGATCGAGGGAGAACAGGTTCCCGCCGAGCAGAAAGTCTACTCGATTTTCGAAGAACACACGGATCTGATCAAGCGGGGCAAGGCTCAAAAACCGGTGGAATTCGGCCACAAGGTTTTCCTGGCCGAGAGCGCCCAGGGCTTAATCACCGACTACCGCGTGCTGGAGGGCAACCCCGTTGACTCCGACCATGTGGAAGCTTCGCTGGAGCGTCATCGGCAAACCTTCCAACATCCTCCGGAGTGTTATGCGGCAGATCGTGGCTTTTACAGCGCCGGCAATGTGGAACTCTGCCAGAAAGCCGAAGTCGGCCAGGTGTGCATCCCGCAGAGGGGCGGACAGAAGACGGCGGAGCAGGAAGCCCTGGAACGCAGCCCGGCATTCAAGAAAGCCCAACGTTTCCGGGTCGGCATCGAAGGCCGCATCTCGGTATTGTTTCGCGGCCGGGGAATGAAGCGGTGCCGGGCGAAAGGCCGCGAGAGGTTCGAGATGCTGGTGGGCGCCGCAGTGCTGGCCAACAACTTGATGCGCATCGCCCAACTCATTGAGAACAAGAAACCGAAGCGACGGCGAGCCGCCTAAAACCGCCTCCCGTCACAGCCCACCTGGGAGAAGTGTCTCCCGCTCCCCGCCGTTCATGCCGTATTCCGCCTATTTCGGCCTCTTCTCGGCCATCCATGCCCGGTTGATAGACCAACGCCAATAAAACGCCTTCCAGAGGGCATCCGTAAGCTCCTTTCATCGCTATGGCTGAAACAATGAGCAGGCTTTGCCGAGAAATTCCGGCCTGCCGTCGCCATTTTCCGGAGTTTTGCGACAGAAACTAGCTA
>PKYZ01000468.1:0-1610 GCA_003132865.1 Bryobacterales bacterium | reverse complement strand
AAGGCGCGCCCAGACGGGACTCTGCTGGAGGGCCACCACCGGATTTACATTCTGCGAGGGCGAGCCGTGGATGTCGATCGATTGCCGAGGGAAATCATAACGAGATCCGAAACCTGAAGAACGCGTGGAGGAAGCCGGGTGTTTACCGAACTATATTGGATCGACGGACCGTGGCCGGGGCGACTGGCTATTTCCGCACGCCCAAGGGGCGGCGATTGGCTGGAGGATGAATTGAAGAGTTGGCGAGCGGCCGGTGTCACTAAGGTGGTCTCTCTTCTCACGCCCGGCGAAGAGGATGCCCTCGGTCTCGAACAGGAAAAACAGGCGGCCCTGGAAGCCGGGCTNNCTTTTCTTCCTCTCTTTCCCGATTGTGGACCGTAGCGTGCCGTCATCCGATGGCGAGGCCACCCGTGTGATCGAGGAACTCGACGGCGATTTGACTCACGGCCAACACCTAGTGGTGCACTGCCGTCAGGGTATTGGACGCTCCGGCCTCATCGCATCCGCTCTTCTGGTGGCACGAGGGATCGCGCCGGACGACGCCACCACTCAAGTCGGCCACGGCCGCCGTGTTACAGTTCCGGAAACCCTGCCCCAGATCGTCTGGGTGAACGATTTTCCGAAAACGTGGAGTGCCGCCAGTTTGCGTTTGGGAGGGCGTTAACCATGCCACTTCTTCTTCCGCTCCTTCTTTTCGCCGCCGCCGCCAACCCTTACGACGTGGTCATCCGCAACGGCCGCATCGTCGACGGCACCGGCTCTCCGTGGTACTCGGGCGATCTCGCCATTCGCGCCGGCAAGATCGCCGCCATCGGACACCTGGAGGGCGCCGCGGCCAAGCGCACCATCGACGCGCGGGGCATGGTGGTGGCGCCCGGGTTCATCGACATGCTGGGACAGTCGGAAGTCAGCATGTTGGTCAATCCGCACCTGCCGTCGAAAATCTACCAGGGAATCACTTCTGAAATTACCGGGGAAGGCGATTCGGTCGCGCCGCTCAATGACGCGATCATCGAGTCGGACCGCTCTGGCTACGAGCATTACAAGATCACTGCGGACTGGCGAAACTTCCGTCAGTACTTCGCGCGGCTGGAAAAACAAGGCATGGGAATCAACTTCGCAAGTTATGTGGGCGCGACGCAAGTCCGGCGCATGGTGCTTGGCGACGACGATAAGCGGCCCACCCCCGCGCAACTCGAGCAGATGCAGGCGCTGGTACGCGAAGCGATGAAAGACGGCACCGTGGGCATCTCGACTGCTCTGCAGTATCCGCCTGCGCCCTATGCTAAGACGGAGGAGTTGATTGCGCTTGCCAGCGAGGCGGCAAAGTTCGGCGGCATTTACGCGACCCACCTGCGCAACGAGGGCGACTCGGTTCTGGAAGCGATTGACGAAGCCTTGCGCATCGGCCTCGAAGCCCACATTCCCGTAGAGATTTGGCACATCAAGGTCGCGGGCAAAAACAATTGGGGGCGCATGCCGGAAGTTGTGGCCAAGATCAATGTCGCCCGCGCTGCCGGCTCCGATGTAACCGCCGACACTTACGCCTACACGGCCTGGTACAACGATTTTTCCGCCTTCATTCCGCCCTGGGCGCACGATGGCGGCGA
>PKYZ01000160.1 GCA_003132865.1 Bryobacterales bacterium | reverse complement strand
TACGATCTACCGGGCATTCCCCACGATGCAACCAGGTTCTGCGAGGCGGCAACGCCAGATATTACCGCTGCCGCTATTGCGATAGACCGCATCTTTACAGCCATTGAGTTCTTTCTCCTTTTTGTGTTCTCCACGAATGGAGCCCTCATAGAGTTTAAATCGCTATGTTTCCTGAAATCAAGTCCTTGAGCTAAAACGCTGAAACGTGGGTTGTGTCGCGGCTCCTTTACAGTCAGGTAAGGAATCGCTTACAATGTAAGGAGTACGAACAACATAGCTGTGAGCACCGTAACCAGCAAAGGACAGATCACCATCCCGAAGGAAATTCGCGATCGTTTGCGGCTTCAGGCTGGTCATCGAGTGGAGTTCCAAATCGACCGGCAAGGACAGTAATAATGCGAGCCCGCAACGGAGATGTTCGCGACCTTAAGGGCATCATTCGAGTACACGAAAGACCCCAGTCTCCGTGGAGGAGATGAATGAAGCCATTGCTCGCGGCTGGTCGGGAACATGAGGGGCCTGGACACGAACGTCCTCGTCCGATATCTCGTGACGGACGACGCCAAGCGGACGGCCTTGGCCGAAAGACTCGTGGAACACTCGCGCGGGCTGGGGGATCCTCTGTACATTTCTATCGTTGTCCTCTGCGAACTAGCCTGGGTCTTGACCAGGAGCTATGGCCAAGCCAGGGCAGAAATCATTCGCATTCTTGAACTCATCCTGAAAACGAAGCAGTTCCAGGTCGAGAGTGACGTACTTGTGCGCCGCAGCCTGGATGCCTTCCGGGACGGTAGGGCTGACTTTCGGGACTACCTGATCGGTGAGATCTGCCGCGAGGCGGGGTGTGAAGACTGCATCACGTTCGACCGTGGACTGAAGGGCGCCGCGGGCTTCACCTTGTTGCGCTAACGCCTGCTCCAGTCCACCTGCTCGATGCGCCCGATCACGAACATATAGAAAAACGCGCCCGCCAGCACGATGCCGCTAGCTAGCGCAAACGCCCAGAAAAATTGGCCGGTGTGCTTTACGACCAAGCCGGTCAGCGCCGGCGCTGCCACTCCTGCCAGATTGCCGACTCCGTTCTGCACCGCAGTCCATTTACCGGCGGCGGGCGGCCCGGCCAGCGTCTGGATCAGCGCCCAGTGATTCGAACTCCACATCCCGAAAAAGATGCACGCGAGGAATAGCAGGGCCATGGAGAGGTCCTTACTGTCCACCATGGCGACCGGCAGGATGACGGTGGCGAGCGTCAGGCCACCGACCGTGAAGGTCTTGCGGACGCGCGTGGGGGTGGCGCCCGCGGCGATCCAATGGTCGGAGAGCCAGCCGCACAGCGCCGAAGAAAGGCCAATCGCCAGAAACGCCAGCGCGCTCATATTAGCCATATGTTCCTTGGAGAAGTTGCGTTCCTTCACCATGTAGGAGGGCAGCCAGGTGAGCAGAAAATACCAATAGTAGTTACCGCAAAACAATCCGCCGAAAGAGCCCCAGGCAGAGCGTTGCCTGAGGATATGCACGACGCCCGGGGGCGGGTGCGCGGAATGCACGACGATGCCTTTACCGCGCGGCATCCATTTCAGCCAGGGTATCAGCCAGATCAGGCTGGCCGCGCCCAGGACGACGAAGAACGGCCGCCACCCGAAACGTGCCATCAGCAGGCCGCCTACCAGCATCCCGAGAGCCGGGCCGAATTTCGAGCCGGCGTCGATCAGACCATTGGCGAGACCGCGATGGTGTTCCGGAAAATGCGTCGCGAAAATCTTCGAATAGCACGGGTACGCCGCAGATTCGCCCACCCCGAGCAACAATCGCAAGGTGAACAGCACGGCGAAACCACTGGCTAGGCCCGTCGCCGCGGTAGCCGCGGACCACACCAGGAATGCGATGGCATAAACCCAACTCACATCCACGCGGTCCAAAACGAATCCCACGATGCCCAGCAACTGGAACAACGCGTATGTCGCGAAGAAGGCGGAAAGCAAGTAGCCTTGCCGCTCCGGATCCAGGCTCAATCCTTTCGGAGGCGGCAGAGCGACGGCGATCGAGAGATTGCTGCGATCGATGTAGTTAATGAAGATGGAAAGCACCAGCAACAAAAGTACGGCCCATTGCGACCCTGACAACTTGGTACGGACGGCAGCGGGTGTAGGGGACATAGGGATTAGTTGGTGGGTTTGTCGCGCGGCGGCGCAACCGTGGCAAAGTCTCTCTTGATCCGCTCGACATACTGGTCGAGCAGTTCGACGACGCGCTCGCGGCGCGCGGACTTCACGATCATCCCCACGTGATGCGGCAATTGCATGCGCCACACGATCTCCGGGTCGTTATAGGCCGAGGTATCCGGATGCTCCTGCTTGGCGAGCGACACCAGCAGCGCGGCATAATCGTTGGCGGGCGGCGGAGGCGCATAAGGCATCTTGCCGCCGGCGATCTCCACCTTGGCCCACTCGCCCCACAGATTCAGGCCCGTGGCCGCTTCCACCAGTCCCGCGATGTGCGCGCCGCCCACGCGCGCCGAAGTTTCCAGAAAATACAGGACGCCGTCGCCGCCCTTGATGAACTCCGTGTGGGAAACGCCGCGGAGCAGCCCCATGGCCGCCAGCACGCCTTGATTGGCGGCCAGCAGCGCCTCCGCATCGGCGGCGCCGCGCTCCAGCAGGCGCGTGGTGAAGATGCCGCCGCGGTGCGAAACGTCCAGCGGCGGATAGCCATACTGGCTGGCCACGGCGAAGAGGATGTCGTTTTCGTAGACGATGGAATCGACGTGGCAGACGTCGCCCGAAATGTAGCGCTCCACCAAAAAGAACGACCGCTTATCGCCGAGCGCCCAGTCGGCCGCGCGCAACTCATCGAGCGAGTGGATCAACTGGATGCCGATGGCACCCGCCATTCCGCGCGGCTTCAGCACCCACGGCGGCGGCACGCGTTCGGTGAACTCCCGCACCTTCGCGTCGTTGAGCAGGTGCACGAACTCGGGCACGTTCAAGCCCGCTTCCATGGCCTGCATGCGCATCGCCAGCTTGTCGCGAAAGTAACGCGTGGTGGTTTCGCCCATTCCCGGAATGCGCAGATGCTCGCGCAGCCCGGCGGCCATTTCCAGGTCGAAATCGTCCAGCGCCACCACCCGGCCGATGGCCTCCGTGCGCGCCAGGTGGCTGATGGCGAGCAGCGTATCGTTGCGATTCCAGGTTTTGTCCTGGTCCGGCATGTAAAAGATGTCGTCGATGCTTTCGCGCGGCCACTGCGCGGTGTCCCGCAGGCTCAGCGATGTGATCAGGAAGACGCGGGCCCCCTGCCGCTTGGCTTCGCGCATGAAGTCGTGGCCCTTCTCGTAACTGGCCAAGCAGAGGAAAGTCAGCGGGTCCATGGCAGCATGGCGTTCTGCTGGGAAGCGACGATCAACACCATGCAGCCGTTTACCGTGTGGCTGTCCCGATGGGTGGTGGAGGCCATGGCACACTGGTAGTCGCCGGAACAGAGGACCAGATCGCCAAAATGCAATTCGCCCTCCAGAACGTAGCAATGTTCGACGTCGGCATGCGAGTGGGGCGGGTATTTGGCGCCTGGTTCCATGCGCACCAGCAGGGCCACGTTGCCGGCCGGAGACTCTTCATAAAGGCGCTTGGCGACGACGCCGGGAACCAGGGTATGCCAGGCTCCCTCGCCCGCGCGCACGACCTGAATGCCGGGCGGCGGCTCGGGTTGTTGAATGCGGGCCAGCAGCTTCTCGCGCAAATCCGGCGGGGCGGCCACGGCTTCAGGGGCAAATAGCAGCCAGGCCGCGGCTTCGCGAAACGCCCGCGCTTGTTCGGCGCAGACGCCGCAGCTTTTCACGTGTTCCTGGAACTCCGCCTCTTCGCCCGGAAGGAGGGCGCCGGCGGCGAACAGGCTGGCCAATTCGCGGACCTCGTCGTTGGCGGTTTGATGTTCTGTCATGCCAGGGGCCCAAGCTGCGAGCGTAATTTCATCATACCCGTTCGGATGCGGGTTTTGACTGTGCCCAGCGGTTGGCCCAGCCGCGCGGCCAGCTCCGAATGGCTGTAGCCGTACCAATAGGCCAGTTCGATGGCCTCGCGTTGTTCGGGCGCTAGCGTCTTCAGCGCGGCGTGCACTTCCCGCCCAACAGCCGGCTGCACGGGCGCTTGCACGGCGGCGGGAGCGCCGAGGACCGCCAGGGGCTCTTCACGCCGACTGCGATTCGCGTCCGAGCGGAGCCTGTCAATCGCGCGGCTGCGCGCCATGGTCATCAGCCAGGCGACCGCCGAACCGCGACGCTCATCGAAGTTCGAAGCGTTGCGCCAGGCCTGAGTGTAAATGTCCAATGTCACCTCTTCGGCGTCGGCCGGGTTGCCGAGGATGCGCAAAGCCATGCCGTAGATCAGGCTGTTCGTGGCGTCGTACAGGGACGCCAGCGCGGCCTGATCGCCGGCCCAGTCAGTGACGTACCGGCCGGCCTGCGCCATCGTGAACATCCCGTGGGCGATCACGTCCGGCAGCCCGACGGCCCGGGCGATCCGCTCGTTCCAGTGGATGACGTTGAAGTCACCGGANNCAGCGCGGCCTGATCGCCGGCCGCGATGCGGCGCACGTGGCCGGTCCAAGTACTCTGCAGCTCCGTTCGTGGAGCACCTGTTGGCTCGAAGGCTGGCATGGCGGAAGACAAGAGAGGCAGTATAGCAGGTGCTACGGGTGTATAAAAGACTAAGGGAGGCTGACTGTGATTCGTATACTTTCTTTTCTGCTGGCTGGAGCTTTGCTGCAGGCCGGCACTCCGCTGTTTCGACCCACCACCGAGCGTGGCGCTACGGGTTGGACGGCCGAGCGCGGGGGGCTGGCGGTGGACGCCTCCGTATCGCACGAGGGTAGCAAATCGCTGCGCGTGGAGCCGGGCAGTTCGCCGGACGCGTGCGTACGCTCCGCGCCCGTTTCCCTGCGCATCGGCAAGAGCTACGAGGTGAGCGGCTGGGTGCGCACCGAAGACGTGCAAGTGCGCGACCTGGACCGATCGCCCATCGCTATCGGCGCAACGCTAACGATGGCCTCCATGCCGTTCGACGTACACTCAGCCTCGCTGGGCGGCACGCGGCAGTGGACGCACCTGGCGCTGCGCTTCGTGGCCAGCCGTGCGGAGGATCGCATTCTGCTGACGGTGGGCAATGGCGGCACGTTTACGGGCAAGGCGTGGTTCTCGGGCGTCACGCTGGATGAAGCCTCGGCCGCCGGCACCCCGCCCGCTGCCACAGTCAGCACATTCGGTCCGGCGTACCGCTATCCTTCGGCCGGCTGGATCTACTTGCATATCGAAGGCCAGCCTTACGAGCGCGGCTACCAGCACGGCCATTTGATGGCGCGCGAGATTCCGGAGTATCTGGAGCGTTGCGCCGCGGAGCTCGGGGCCAAGGCTGAAGCGGAGAGCTGGGAGCAACTCCGCACCACGGTCAACGCGCTTTTCCTGCGCGGTTTCGACCGCGAAATCCTGGAAGAAATGAAGGGAATCGCCGAGGGCGCTTCCGATGCCGGCGCGAAGTGGCTCGGGCGGCGCATCGACCTGGTGGATATCGCGGTCGCCAACACCACTGTGGAGCTCGGCGAATTGCGCGGCGCGATGCCGATGACTTCCACAGGATTGGAAGGGCTGCACCTGGATGCGCCGTCGTACTTCGACCGCAAGCGCGACTCGGCGATGGATCATTGCAGTGCCTTCGCGGCCACCGGCCCGGCCACGCGCGACGGCAAGATGGCGATCGGCCATGTCACGTGGTGGCCGCTCACGCTGGCCGAGCAGACCAACGTGATGCTCGACATACAGCCTGCCAAGGGCCACCGCATCATCATGCAAAGCTATCCCGGCGGGATCGAGAGCGGCACCGATTGGTATCAGAACGACGCGGGCGTGGTGCTCACGGAGACCACCATTCGCCAGTCGCCATTCAACATCGAGGGTACACCAGTGGCGTTCCGCGCGCGCGAGGCGATCCAGTATGGCGGCAACGTGGATGAAGTGGTGGAGCGGCTGGGGACCCGCAACAACGGCCTCTATACCAATGAGTGGCTGATCGGCGACGGCAAGAACAACGAGATCGCGATGTACGAGCTGGGCACCGGCCGCACCAAACTGTGGCGCAGTTCGAAGAATGAATGGTTCGGCGGAACGGAAGGGTTCTATTGGGGCGACAACAACGCCAAGGATCTGAACGTACGGCTGGAGTACGTTCCCGATCCGCAAGGCGAGCCTGAGTTCGTGCCCTATACCCCATACACGCGCGATACGGCGTGGCAGGATCTCTACCACAAATATCGCGGGCAGATCGACGAGCAGTTCGGATTCCTGGCATTCCGCACGGCGCCGCTGGTGAGCGCCTCCACCATGGATGCGAAGGTCGCCACGGCGGACATGGCGCAGAACCTGATGGTGTGGGCGGCGATCGGCAAACCCAACCAGCGCGAGTGGGAGGCTGGGGAGCGGGGCCGGCACAGCTATGCGAAGAATGACGGACTGTTCCCGTCCGGCTATCATCTGTTCCGCGGAGAAGCTTCGGAAGGATTGCGCGCCGCGATTGCGGCAAACGAGAAGGCGCGCCTGGCCGCGGCGGCCGCGGAGCACAAGACGGACAACCCCACGCACGAGAAGGCGTTTGATAAGGCCCGGCTCTGGAAAGGCTGGATTCTGCCGGCAAGCGATGCGGATGTATGGTTCGTGGCGGGCGCGGCGGCGTATTATCGCGACCTCAAGTCGGACGATCCGGAGCTGGAGATGAATGTGCAGCGGGCGGCATACCGGCGCTTGCAGATCGCGGCTGCTCCGGAGGAACATCATTGGTTGGAAATGACGAAAGGCGTGTTATTCCTGGATGCGCTGCGCAGGCGCATGGGTGACGACGCCTTCCTGAAACTCATGCGCGATTACTTCGCACTGAATACCACGAAGACGGTGACTGCACAATCGTTCCTGGACCAGGCCGGCGCGACGTTTACCGTAGAGGTGGGAGACGGGGCCGCGTATAAGACGACCGACATCCGGGACCGGCTCCACTCGGCGATATTGGTTTACGGCACCGTGCGAGAAGCGGGCGCCAACCGATATGCGGCCGAGCAATTGCAGAAGCGGTTCCTGGACGTGTATGAAAGCGCTGTTGGGATCCGCAAGGATTTCGAAGTGACCGGCGAAGACCTGCGGCAGCGGGATGTGATCTTCGTGGGGCGTCCGGAAGCGAATTCGGCGCTGGCCGAGTGGAGCGAGCGTTTGGGTCTCGACTACAGCGAAAACGTATTCCGGCTCGACGGCGACGCGCATGCATCCGATCGCGATGCGCTGCTATTTGCGGCGAAGAACCCTATGGACCAGAGTCACATGGTACTGGTGGTGGCGGGCAATGACGCGCTACGTACTGTAAAACTGGCCGCCAGCATGTGGGATTGGAAGACCGGCGAATATGAGTTAGTGGAGGATGGCAAGGCGTCGGCGGGGTTCCGCAAGGCATTGCCTTGACAGAAGACAGGAGTCAGGGGGTCAGAAGACCGAATGGCAGCCGGGCGCGGTGCTGCGCGGCGATTCTGACTTCTGGTCTGTGACTTCCAGTTAAGTCATTTATTCTCAATATCCGCCGCCTCCGTCAAAATTGCGGCCGGAGGCGGTCCGCCGTCGACGCCGACGCCGTTTAGTCACAGGCTGTTCAATCCGGCGCCGCCGGTGGCGGGGCTGACGTCTGACTTCTGACTTCTGTTTTCTGTTTTCTGGCTTCTCACCCGTATCTTTTCCCGCCTTCGTGCTAATCCTGAACGGTGGATCCTGAATAGCACCAGGTCGCGCGCGCCGCGAGCGGCGACGAAGTCGCTTTCCAGGTCCCTTGCACTCCAACGCGCTCCCGATGGCGGGCGCCTGGATGATATGGATGAAGCACGAACCGGTTTTCGCCAACGTCCGGGGCAATGGACGAAAGAGGAACTGAAGAATGGAGTGCTCGCCATCGGCGTCGAAAGATAGGAAGGCAGAAGACAGAAGTCAGCCCTGCCGCCGACGGTGCCGGATTGAACAGGCTGTGACTTAGACGCCCGGCGCGGAGGTACGACGCAAGAGAACAGGACAGCAGCTAAAGCCCTTTTTTCATTGGTGCGTATGCCCCAAAGTCAGCATGGCTCCAGGAAGGCAATTAAACATTGGCGAGGCTCCTGTAGCTCTCCCCTAGACCAGAATCCGAGTGTCGGCCGACCTGGGCTGTCGTGTTCGAAAGGCGGATAACAGGATGGCCAAAAATCGTGAGACAACCAACAAGCCGGACAACGATGTGGAAGCCGAAGGGCTGCCAGTGGTGCGACCCAATGTAGCCGGGATCGACCTGGGAAGCGAGACGCATTGGGTATGCGCTCCTAAGCGGGGTGGACCGGGACGAGAGGAGGAAGAGTTCGGAGCGACC
>PKYZ01000132.1:8000-8874 GCA_003132865.1 Bryobacterales bacterium | reverse complement strand
TTTTCAAATGACGAGCGTTCCAGCGCCGATACCAGCAGCGCGTTCAATCCCAGCCCGCCGGCGAAACAAAGGTGCCGCGTGCCGGAGCCCGCCATGCGGACGACCGTATGTTCGACAGCCCGCTGAATGCCGGCCGCCAGTGGAGCGCGCAGCGGCTCGGGCACCATGGCGCCCTCTTCGATCCCCAGCCGCTCGTAAAAGCGGGCGCTGAAGCCGCCGTGGGTCAGCCGTTCGGCATCGAAGAAAGAACGGTCCAGGCGCGGCCACTCGCTGTCCCGCATGGGCACGATGTCCAGGAACAGATCGCGGAACCGGTCGTCGCCCGCGGCGGAAAGCCATTGCACTTTGTGCTCTTCCAGGTTGGCGCGGAAGCCAAGTAACTCGGTCACGCGGCCGTATAGATCGCCGAGCGAGTCGGGATAATACAGCTCCTTTTCGAGCGAAAGCTGCGTGCCCGCCGCGCGCCAACGCGTGCCGCAACGGAAATCGCCCGCGCGATCCAGCGTGAGCACGGTTGCCTCTTCGAACGGCGACGGATAGTATGCCGAAGCCGCGTGCGCGGTGTGATGCTCCACCACCACAATGCGGCTATTGGGGAATCGCGCGCGCAACTGTAGGTGGAGTGACGCCTCCGGCCCGGCGGTGAATGGGCGCACGATGGCGACGGCGTCAACCTGTTCAGGCGCGACGCCCGCCAGCGAGAGACATGTGGCCATGGATTGTTCGGGAAGCTCCGTGACGCCCGTGTGCGCGCCGGGTTTGAGTCCCTGCCGGCTCAGCTTCGATTCTTCGATAGCCGCCGCGAGACAGCCATCGCGCAGGATGGCGCACGCCGCATCGCCCAGAATGCCACCGATTCCCAGAATGATCATTT
>PKYZ01000132.1:0-7993 GCA_003132865.1 Bryobacterales bacterium | reverse complement strand
AGCCGCTCGAACTGATAGCGGCTGCCCTCGGCCGCATCCCGCAGCGAAGGCTCCAGCTTGGCGCAGGTCAAGATCTCGAGCGAGCGCGGGTTCAGATTCGCGGTGAAGTTCTCGCCTTCGTCGGTCTGGTTGGGATCTTCGCGCGTGAACAGATTATCGTACAGCCGCACCTCCGCGTCGATGGCGTGCGCCGCGGAGACCCAGTGAATGGTCGATTTCACTTTGCGCCCATCCGGCGCGTTGCCGCCGCGTGTGGCGGGGTCATAAGTGCAATGGATTTCCAGCACCTCACCCGTCTTTTCGTCTTTCACCACACCCGTGCAAGCCATGAAGTAGCCATAGCGCAGCCGGACTTCGCGCCCCGGAGAAAGGCGGTAAAACTGCTTGGGCGGGACTTCCCGGAAGTCATCCTGCTCGATGTAAAGCACCCGCGAGAACGGTACCTTGCGCTTGCCCATGGCGGCATCCTCGGGATTGTTCACGGCCTCCATCTCCTCCACCCGATCCTCGGGATAGTTATCGATCACCACGCGCAACGGCCGCAATACCGCCATCACGCGCGGCACGCGCTTGTTTAAGTCCTCGCGCAGGAAGTGCTCCAGCAGCGCAAGCTCGATGGTGCCGTTGGTCTTGGAGACGCCGATCGCATTGCAGAAGTTGCGCAGGGCCTCGGGCGTGTAACCGCGCCGCCGGATGCCGGAGATCGTCGGCATGCGGGGATCGTCCCAGCCGCTCACATGCCCGTCCTGCACCAGGGTGAGCAGCTTGCGCTTACTCAACAGGGTATAAGTCAGATTGAGCCGGTCGAACTCGATCTGCTGCGGATGATAGATACCTAACCGCTCGACATACCAGTCGTACAGCGGGCGGTGATCTTCAAACTCCAGCGTGCAGATGGAATGCGTGATGCGCTCGATGGAGTCGGACTGGCCGTGCGTGAAATCGTACATCGGATAGATGCACCACTTGTCGCCCGTGCGGTGATGTTCGGCGTGCAGAATGCGGTACATCACCGGATCGCGCATGTTCAGGTTCTTCGAAGCCATATCGATCTTGGCGCGCAGGGTACGCGAGCCGTCGGGAAACTCGCCCGCCCGCATGCGCTCGAACAGGCCCAGATTCTCTTCGATGGACCGGTTGCGCCAGGGGCTCTCCTTGCCCGGTTCGGTCAAAGTTCCGCGGTATTCCCGAACCTGGTCGCCGGTGAGATCGCAAGCATACGCGCTCCCGGATTTGATCAGTTTCGCCGCCCATTCATACAACTGGTCGAAGTAGTCGGAAGCATAGAAGAGCCGGTCTTCCCAGTCGCCGCCGAGCCAGCGGACATCCTTGATAATCGAATCGACATACTCGGTCTCTTCCTTCGAAGGGTTGGTGTCGTCGAAGCGCAGGTTGCACTTACCGCCGAATTCCCCGGCGAGACCAAAGTTGAGATTGATGGACTTGGCGTGGCCGATGTGGAGATAGCCGTTCGGCTCCGGTGGAAAGCGCGTATGCACGCGGCCACCGTACTTGTTGGTCTTTAAGTCCTCGATGACGATTTCGCGGACGAAGTTCGAAGGGCCTGGGATGGGGTTCATAATATCCGGAAACTCCTACTGCAACTTGTGAATTGCCTGGCCGATGCGCGCGATCGAGGTGTCGCGGCCGAGCACCTCGAGGGTCGCAAACAGCGGCGGCGCGTTCTTGCGGCCACAGACGGCCACGCGAATCGGCTGAAACATCTGGCCGGTTTTGATTCCAAGCGCGCCGGCCGCCGACCTTAGCGTCTGTTCCAGCGCGTCGTGCGTGAACTCGGCGGTGCCAAGCGCCTCGCCGCCGCGCTGCAGCGCGCGCAACGCCATGGCTGCGTCGCCTTTCGGCGGGATCAGCTCGGCGCTGTCATAAGGCGGCAACTGATCGGCAAAGAAGAAATCGGCTACGGTCAGCACATCGCGCAATAATTTGATACGCTCCTGCACTAGGGGAGTGATTCGCAGCATTCTGGCGCGGTCCACGTTAAAGCCGGCGGCGTGCACGAATGGCAGCAGGCGATCGGCGAGATCTTCCACTGGCAGCGCCCGGATGTGCTCCCCATTGAGCCACAGCGCTTTGGGATCGATGGGGTCAACTTCGGTGAAATTCACTACCGCGTTGCTGCGATTGACGCCTTCAAAGGAAAACGCGTCGATCAATTCCTGGCGGCTCATCCGGTCGCGATCGTCTTTGGGCGACCAGCCCAGCAGGCACAGGAAATTCACGAAAGCTTCCGGGAGGAAGCCGTTGTCGCGATACGTGGTCACGCTCACAACCGGGCCGTGCCGGCGCTTGGAAAGCTTGGCGCCATCCGGAGCGATCAGCAGCGGCAGGTGCGCGAATTGCGGCGGTGTGGCGCCCGCGGCTTCGAAGATGAGCACGTGCTTGAACGTGTTCGTGAGATGGTCCTGGCCGCGGATGATGTGACTGATGCGCAAGTCGGCGTCGTCCGCGCAGGAAGCCAGGTGATAAGTCGGCATGCCATTGCTGCGCAACAGCGCGAAGTCCTCGATATCCGCCGTGGATTTGATCTGCTCGCCGTAGACGGCGTCGCGAAAGCACACGTTGGCGGCGCGATCGCGCGGCACGCGGAAGCGCAGCACAAACGGCTCTCCGGCCCCGGCGCGCCGGTCGCTCTCGGCGGCGGAAAGCCCGCGCATGCCCGGATTGAACAGCCACGTGCCCTCGCCGCGCGCCGATTCGCCGGCGTCGGCTTGGGCGGGCGTGAAGTCGCGATACGCCATCCCCTTCTGGAAGATGGCCTGCGCGGTTTCCCGATGCACCGCCGGGCGCTCGGATTGGCGATACTGCTCGTCCCATCCAAGATCCAGCCAGCGCAGCCCATCGAAAATGGAATCGAGCGAAGACTGCGTATTGCGCTCGACGTCGGTATCGTCGATGCGCAGGATCATCGCGCCGCCGTGATGGCGCGCGTATAGCCAGTTGAAGATGAAGGTGCGCGCGCTGCCGATATGGAGAAAGCCGGTGGGAGACGGCGCGAAGCGAACTCGTAGCATTAAAGGCCCAGTATAACAAGGGCGCTACGCACGCTGTTTGTTGTAAGGCGGTCCACGGGCGGCTTGAACCAATGCTAGAATGCGCAAAGCGGGGAAACCCCGCTCGCCGGTGTTGGCCGCCTGCTAATGGTTCGTCTCGCACAATCTAACCGTCTTTGACGCCAATGGCAATCGCACCTTCGCCTCCTCTCGCAACCACGCCTGTCCGCAAGCGACGCCGCATCGCCCTCACGCTGCTGCTCGCATGCCTGGGCCTGTTCGGCCTGGATGCGCTCCTGTTTCGCACGCGCCTGTACTGCTCCATTCTGGAGCCGGATTCCTCAGCCGGACTCCTGGAGTTGATCCTTTGGCGGGAAAAGGAGGCGCAGTACAAGGCCGGCGACAACCTCGTCGTGACTCTCGGCAATTCGCGCATGGGCTACGTGCCAAAGGGAGTGGATCTGCGGCCGCGGCAGACCGGCTATGTCGTCCGGACCGCCGGCGTGGCCGGTAGCGATCCGCGAGCCTGGTACTACTTGCTGCGCGACCTGGATCCCACGGCGCGCCGCTATCGCGCGATTGTGTTTGGGATCGACGACTACGACGATGAGGACCGTTTGTTCAACCCCGATGACGATATTCGCGCGCTGCACTATTCGATTGCCAGGCTTCGGTTGGGTGACACGATCAAGTTCGCCCAATCGTTTCACAGCCGCGAGGTTCAATTGGAAGCCCTGCGCGGCGCCGTGTTGAAGGGGATCGCGCTCCAGAGCGACATTCAGGCGTTTCTTGCGCATCCGCTGAAGCGCATCGCCTACGTTCGACTCTGCCATCAGGGTTGGCCCGACTGGACCTACAACTATGTGGAGTCGTCCAGCAATATGGTGGGCCTGCAGATCGATTGGTCCACCCTCACTGCGACGTATCCTCCCGGAATGACCGAGGAGCAGAAGGGCACGGTGCGTTCTTTTCTGATTCACGAGCCCAATCCGCAGACCGGACGCCTGGCTCATTTCCTTCGCACGTGGCTGGGGCGCACCGCCGATCGCTATCGCGAGTCGCGCACCAAAGTCATCTTTTTCCGGTTGCCGCGCGGCCCGATACCGCGCCCCGACTACCTGGTGAAGAAACGCAGCAGCTCCATCCGGGAGTTGGCGTCCCGCCCCAACGTGATCCTGGCGAACGAACACCTCTTCGATTCCCTGGAGCATCCCGAGTTCTTCAAAGACGCGATGCACCTGAACCGGGATGGAGTGGAAAGGTTTTCAGCGATGCTCGCGGACGAAGTTGCCCGCATACTCGGGCCGCCGGGCGAGCGGGCCGCGAGATGATCTGATCCATGCTCTTCAACACCGCACATTTCTTTTTGTTCCTCGCCGTAGTGCTGGCGTTGTTCTACACGAGCCCTCGCCCCCTCCGCAAGTATATTCTGCTGGCCGCCAGTTATTTCTTTTACGGAAGTTGGAATTACAAATTCATTCCGCTGTTGTTGACTTTGACCGCAATCGATTACACGGCTGGTATCTGGCTGGAGAAGGTCCCACCGGGTCCGCGGAGGAAAACGGTCCTGATCCTGAGCCTGTGCGCGAACCTCGGCTTTCTCGGCTTCTTCAAGTTCTACAATTTTCTGGGCAGCAACCTGGCGTGGGTGCTGGACAAGCCCGCGCATTCGTTCTTCCTGAATATCGTGCTGCCCCTGGGCATCAGTTTCCACACTTTTCAAAGCATGTCCTACGTGGTGGATGTATATCGCGGCGAACAGCAGGCCGTGCGCAATCCCATCGACTATGCGCTGTTCATCTGCTTCTTCCCGCAACTGGTAGCCGGGCCCATCGTTCGCGCGCGCAATTTCTTTCACGATTTTTTCCACTGGCAGCCGCCGTCGGCCGAGGATGTCTCGCGCGGGGTCTTGCTGATTGCGCTGGGCCTCACCAAGAAGATGGCGTTCGCCGATCAGTTCGCCAAAGTGGCCAACGACTATTTCAAGAACGTGTCCGGAAATCCCGGCTGGCTGACCGCCTGGAGCGGAGTAGTGGCGTTCGGGATGCAGATCTACTTCGATTTTTCCGGCTATACGGACATGGCCATCGGCATGGCGAAGCTGCTGGGCTTCCATTTCCCCGTGAACTTCCGGCGGCCGTACCTGGCCGCGAGCATCACGGACTTCTGGCGCCGCTGGCACATCTCGCTATCCACCTGGCTGCGCGACTATCTGTACTTCTCATTGGGTGGCAATCGGCGGGGACGCTGGATGACCTACCGCAATTTGATGCTCACCATGCTGCTCGGCGGGCTGTGGCACGGCGCGAGTTGGAACTTCGTAATCTGGGGAGGCTACCATGGCGCGCTGCTCGGCCTGGAGCGTGTCTTTCGCGGCGACAAGCCGGTCCGCGAGGATTGGAATTGGCTCTATCCGTTGAAGGCGATCGTCACTTTCGCACTGGTCATGATCGGTTGGGTTTTCTTTCGCGCCGCCGATCTCCCGCAGAGTCTACAGGTTCTGCACGAGATGTTTCGCGGACATGGACACCTGTTACTCGCGGCTTGGCATTTCGAGTTGATACTGATTGCGCTGGTGCTGGCGGTGTTGGAGGAGAAGCTCGATTGGTTCGAGCGTGTGCTGAAGGCGCCCATGTTGGCCTACGCTTCCGCGCTGGCCCTGATGTTCTTCTGCATCGAGGTTTTTGGCGTCATCGACGCGTCGATTCCATTCGTGTACTTCCAGTTTTGATGCTGTTACAATCCCTTTCATGAGAATCACAGCCATCGACACCTACATCGCAGGCAATCCCTGGAAAAACTGGGTGTTCGCCAAAGTATCCACGGACGAAGGCCTGTACGGCGTGGGTGAAGGCACGGTGAACAATTTCGGCAAAACCGTGGAAACCGCCATTCACGAGCTGAAGCCGCTGGTGATGGGGATGGACCCGTTCCAGGTGGAGAACATTTCGCAGCGCTTGATTCGCGATGTGTACACGGAAGGCGCGCAGATCCACATGTGCGCGGTAGCGGCCATTGAGATCGCGCTGTGGGACATCATCGGCAAGGCCTGCAATCAGCCCATCTATAACCTGTGGGGCGGCCAATGCCATGAAAAGCTGCGCGCGTACGCCAATGGCTGGTATCGCGGCCCGCGCACGCCGGAGAGTTTCGCCGCGAAAGCCAAGCTGGTCGCCGCGCGCGGATACACGGCGCTCAAGTTCGATCCGTTTGGCTCGAGCTGGCGGTTCCTTTCACGGTACGATTTCGACCTCGCAGTGGACATCATCCGGGCGGTCCGCGACGCCGTGGGGCCGCCGGTGGACCTGCTGATCGAAGGGCATTGCCGCTTCAACGTGGCGACCGCCGTGGAGTTCGCCGAAGCCATCCACCAGTTCCGGCCTACGTGGTTCGAAGAGCCCGTGCCGCATACCAACATTCCAGCCATGGTGGAGGTGGCGCGCCGCAGTCCGGTGCCCATCGCGACGGGCGAGAGCCTTTCGACGAAGCAGCAGTTCGCGGAGTTGCTTAAGCACGAGGTCGTGAATATCCTGCAGCCGGAGCCGCTGAACCTGGGCGGGCTGTTTGCCGCGCGCAAGATCGCGGATATGGTGGACGCGCATTTCGGCGTGATCGCGCCGCACAGCGCGCAAGGGCCGGTTTGCTCGGCGGCGTGCGTGCAGCTCAACGCCTCGATTCCCAATTTCTTCATTCATGAGTTGTTCGACGAGTTCAACGAACCGTGGGAGCGGGAGATCGTGACCCATCCAGTGCACCAGGTGAACGGCTACATCGAAGTTTCAGACCGGCCGGGGCTGGGCATCGATCTGAACATCGAGGAGATCCTGAAACATCCGTACCAGCAGGAAAACTATCTGCCGTTGTTCAAGCCTGGATGGGAGAAGCGGGAGCGTCAGGCGTGAGCCGCGCCGGGCACAGGCGAGTGAAATGCGGGCAGGTGCGGCAGTGATCGCCCTCGTGCAGCGGAAAATGCAGGCGCTCCTGCGCTTCGCGGAATTGGCGTACGGCTGCTTCGGGCGAGTGGAATAACGAAGGCCGCAGATCCACGGGCACGGCGGCGTTCGGCCGCAGGAAATAAACATACGCTTCATCCGGCGCGCGGCCGTTGAGGCGTTCCAGCGCCAGCGCATACAGGCGCAACTGCAGCGTGTACTGTTCCGCTCGGACCGGCACGTCGGCGGCGCTGACTCGATCGGTCTTGTAATCCACCAGTACGGTTTTGCCGCGGCCTTCAAACCATAAGTCGATCTGGCCGCGCAAGACCAAGTTTTCGACCTCCATCAAGAAATCGAATTCGCGCTCGATGGTGGCCGCCGTGGCGGCGCGCCGGCCTAGCGCGCTTTTGCGAAACAGGTCCGCCAGTTTGGCCGCCTCCGGGTCCGGAGACTCTACAGCCGCGCCCGCGAGCAGCGCGTGCACCTGTTGGCCGAATTCGCTGGCGCTCAGGCCGACAGCCGCGCCCGCGAGCAGCGCGTGCACCTGTTGGCCGAATTCGCTGGCGCTCAGGCCGNNGAATTCGCTGGCGCTCAGGCCGGAGCCGTGGTCCGCGGCTTCGCTAGCGCGCGGCATGGCTTCGAATCCCAGGTAGCGCGAAAGGTAGTAACGCCGCGGGCAGTCGGCAAACATGGCGATAGAGGTCACGTTGGCTTGCGAGTCGTGCTGCTCGGTCAGAACCGGCCGCTGCAACCACTGCACGGAGACAGCAGGCTCATCGCGTTCGCGCGGCGCAGGGCGATCCGGCAGCGCGGTGACACTTTGCACTCCGAGGCGCTCAGCCACGATGGCCGCCCAGTTCTGCGGCTTTTTCCCATTAGTCGAAAACGACAACACCAGATGCTCTTCCGCGCGGGTCATGGCCACGTAGAGCAGCCGGTGGCCCTCTTCCTTTTCGCGCTGCTTGAGTTCCTGCCTTATAGCGTGCTGGAACGCATCGTCCTTATCGTCGCGGCCCAGCGGGTGATGCCAGCGCGCGCCCAGCCCCA
>PKYZ01000264.1 GCA_003132865.1 Bryobacterales bacterium | reverse complement strand
GTGGTTGGTGGCTGGTGGTTGGCGTATTGTAGAATGGCCTTGCGCTCTTAACAGTAACTGGGATATGACATTCTACGCTTCCGCCCCGCCGGAGGGCCAGAAGTAAGTGCATCCAGCAGGTCCTCTCGCGGAGTCAATTGCCGCGCGCTTTTCCGCCTTCCCACAGGTTACGGCCATCGCACTGGCTGGATCGGAAGGCGCTGGCGAAGCCGACGCGCTTTCGGATATCGACCTGTACGTGTACGCGGATGCCGAGATCCCTATCCAGGCGCGGCGCGCGATCGCCGGCGATTTCGCGGACCGCGTGGAGATCGACAACCGCTTCTGGGAACCGGGCGATGAGTGGATCGACCGCGCCTCCGGCCGGAGTATCGACATCATGTATCGCAGTCCGGCGTGGATTCAGGATCAACTGGCGCGCGTGCTGGAGCGCCACGAGGCTTCCATCGGTTACTCAACCTGTTTCTGGTGGAATGTCCTGCACTCGCGTGCGCTGCACGATCCCACGGGTTGGTACGCCAATCTGCGGCAGACCGCGCGCCAGCCATATCCGGCGGCGTTGCGGCGCGCAATCGTCGCCAAGAACTTCCCGATCCTGCGCGACAACATTTCCTCGTACCGGCGCCAGGTCGCGGCAGCCATCGAGCGCGGCGATTGGGCAAGCGTGCACCACCGCGTGAATGCTTTCCTGGCCAGTTACTGGGACGTCCTCTTCACCGTGAACGGCGTGCCGCATCCGGGCGAGAAGCGCACGGTGGAGTATGCCCGGCGCCTCTGCAAGAAGCTCCCTCCCGGCTGGGAGGAAGCTGCCCAGGCCGTGCTACGCCAGCCGGCGCTGCCGCACCTCGATCGACTGGCCGATGGGCTGGAACAGATCCTTCTTGAGTTGGCTCCGGAGTGTATTCCGCGGGCAGATCGATGAGCCCTGCCGAGGCTCGCACAATATAGTGACAAAGAGGGTGGGGCGGGCGCCCTCNNGGTCAGGGGACCCGCCCCACATATTGTGTTGTGACTTGTGACCAAAACTGTCACCGTATTGAGCGAGACTCAATAGACCTCCAGTGAGCTTCCAGCGTTCTGCCACCGCCGCCCCGGCTGGGCGTTAGACTGAAAGGCATCCCCGATGAACAAGACCATTCTGGCCGTACACGCCCATCCGGACGACGTGGAGATTCTGGCGGCGGGCACTTTGGCCCAACTATCGGCTGCCGGACACCGGGTGGTGATTGTCAGCATGACGCCGGGGGACTGCGGCTCGCGCGACCGCGCACCGGAAGAGATCGCGGCCATCCGGCGCCAGGAAGCGGCAGCCGCCGCGCGGCGCATCGGCGCCGCCTATCGCTGCGCCGAGTTCCGCGATTTGGCCATCTTCAACGATGACGCGTCCCGAAGGCGGGTCACCGAGGTGCTCCGCGCGGTGCGGCCTGACGTGGTGGTGACGGCCTCGCCGGTGGATTACATGTGCGATCACGAAGCAACGAGCGCGCTGGTTCGCGACGCGTGCTTCGGCGCGTCCGCTCCGAATTACACGACATCGGCAGTATCGCCGGCGCCAGCCCTCGCCGCGGTTCCGCATCTCTACTTCATGGACCCGATCGGCGGCGTGGACCGTGAGAATCGACCTGTGATGGCGGACTTTTACGTGGATATAGGGCGCCAATTCGAGACCAAGCGAACTATGCTCGCCGAGCACGCCAGCCAGCGTGAGTGGCTGCTCGCACAGCACGGCATCGACGATTACCTGCTGACCATGGAGCGCTGGACACGCGAAGCGGGGCGCCGCGCCGGCGTGGTCTTCGCCGAGGGCTTCCGGCGCTATAAAGGACACCCGTACCCGCCGGCACCGCTTCTCGAACACTTATTGGGGCATGCGATCCGGCCATCCGCCCAGCCGGCGCAGGACTCCCCGTGTCCTTAAAGTGGACATCCCACGGGACGGCGCCGGAAATCGAAAATCGCGATTGGCATGCGCCAAGTGCGGTTTCCGGCACGACGGCTTATGGCCTTTTGGGCTTGCCACGCCAGAACTCCGGATCGGCGGAGGCGAAGTCGTCCGATACCCAACTCGTGGCGGGTTCGACCCGGAAGAGCAAGTGCTCGNNCAGTGAACCCGCCGGTTTTGGCACTCTCCGCCGGGATGTTTTCCGCGTAGGCCGGAGCCTTCGCCCACCCATCGTCCAACACCTTGAGGGAGGGCAGAGGGGCGAGGAACACGTATGTTCCGGACGCCGCGCCGGAGAGGACATAGTAGGCAATATCGGGCCTATCGAGGTTGATACTGTCGAACAAAAGCCGGCGCGATTTGGCGAGTTCCGCGAACTCCGACTCGCTGCCGGGATGGACCCGATAGATCGATACCTGGCAATAGCGGGCCTTCCGAAGCGCCTGGGTGGCTTGCTCGGGGCGGTAGCTGAAGCCTGGCCGGTAGACCGCGATCAGGCTTCTGGAACCCGCCAAAATGTCGCCGGAAGGCTGGTCCAGGTAATCCATAGCCGCGAACGGGTCCAATGGGCGAAGCGCCTTGTCCACATCCTCGATGCCGGCAAACGAGTCGTGCATTTCGATCAACCAGGTTTCGGGCCGGCCCGTGATGGCAGCCATACCCACAACATTTACAGGGATGCGAGCGTCGGCATACGGGCGAACCGAAGCGGCGCCCAAGCGGCGATGCA
>PKYZ01000324.1 GCA_003132865.1 Bryobacterales bacterium | reverse complement strand
GGCATGCTCCGCACCCTCGATCCGCACACGAATTTCTTCGATCCCCGCGACTACCAACTCCTCCGTGAGGACCAGAAGGGCCACTACTTCGGCGTCGGCATGCAGGTGCGGCCTTTCAACGGTAAGACCATCGTGGTCGCGCCGTTCGCCGGTTCACCCGCCTATCGCGCAGGACTCCGGCCGGGCGACATCATCATGAAGGTGAACGATAAATCCACCGACAACCTCACCACCACCGAGGTGGCCGACCTGCTGAAAGGTCCGCGCGGCACGCAGGTCACCATCGTGGTTTCCCGCGAAGGCAGCGACCAGCCGATCACGTTCACCGTCATCCGCGACGAAATCTCGCGCAGCAGCGTGAAAAACGCCATCTGGCTAAAGCCCGGCATCGCCTATGTCTTCGTCGAGCAGTTCAACGAAACCACCAGCAAGGAACTCGAAGACAGTCTGAAGAAGCTGGGCGAGAACAACATCCACGGCCTGGTCCTCGATTTGCGCGAGAACCCGGGCGGCCTGCTCAACGAAGGCGTGGCGGTGGCCGACAAGTTCCTGCAAAAGGGTCAGACCATCGTTTCCCACCGCGGCCGCTCTTCGCCGGAAAAGACGTACACCGCCAGGAACGGCAACCACGGGCATGAGTATCCCATCGTCGTGCTGGTAAACCGCCGTTCGGCTTCCGCCGCCGAGATCGTCGCCGGCGCCCTGCAAGATCACGATCGAGGCTGGATTCTGGGCGAAACCACTTTTGGCAAAGGGCTGGTGCAAACCGTCTATCCGCTCTCCGAGAACACCGGCCTGGCGCTTACCACCGCCCATTTCTACACACCCAGCGGTCGCCTGATCCAGCGCGATTACACCAATAAGTCGTTCTTCGATTACTACTATCACAAGGACGAGCCGAAGGACATGCAGGACGTGAAGATGACCGACAGCGGCCGCACCGTCTATGGCGGCGGCGGGATCACCCCCGATGAAAAATACGTCCAACCCAAAATCGACCATCTGCAGACCGAGCTTTACTTAAAGGGGTTCTTCAACTTCGCGCGCTACTACTTCGGCCAGCACGAGGCCAAGCTGCCCAAGGGCTGGTCCCCCGACGCCACCACCCTGAACGAATTCCACGACTATCTGTTGAAGCAAAACTACGATTTCACGGAAGCCGAATTCACCCAGGATACCGACTGGATCAGGCGCCTCCTCAAGCGCGAAATGTACATCACGGCATTCAACCTCGATGAGGCCGACCGCGTCGCCATCGAAACCGATCCCATAGTGGAACGGGCCATCGACGCCATGCCTAAGGCCAAAGCGCTGCTGGATTCGGCCCGCAGGATCGTCGTCAAACGCATGCAGCCGGAAGATCCCATACTCGCCCGGTGAAAACCGCCGCCCAGATCGTCGTCCTGGATGCCGGAGGCCAATATTGTCACCTGATCGCGCGTAAAGTTCGCGACCTGGGAGTCTATTCCGAAGTGCGTGCAAGCGAAACTCCCGCGGCCGATCTCGCCGGCGCCAGGGGTCTGATCATCTCCGGCGGCCCCAATAGCGTTTACGATCCAGCCAGCCCCACCGTCGATCCCGCCATTTTCCATCCCCGAGACGATGGCGCACGCGTGCTGGGCATCTGCTACGGCCAGCAGCTCATGGCGCATCTGTTGGGCGGAACCGTCCAGTTGGGCGTCAAAGGCGAGTATGGCTTGGCCACGCTCGATTTGGATGGCTGCTCCAGCGTGCTGTTCGATGGCATCTCAGGCCCGCAGCAAATCTGGATGAGCCATCGCGATCTGGTCAGCGCCGTGCCACCCGGGTTCTCCCTCTTGGGCAGTACCGCCACTTGCTCCATCGCCGCAATCGAAGCGCCCGCCCGCGGCCTCTACGGCGTGCAGTTCCATCCCGAAGTCGTGCACACCTCGCGCGGCCGCGAGATCCTGTCCAACTTCCTGTTCGGCATTTGCGATTGCCGGCGCGATTGGGATCCGCTCCATCGCGTGCCCCAGATCGAAGACGAAATTCGCCAGTGCGTAGGCGATCGCAATGTTTTCTTCTTCGTCAGCGGAGGGGTCGATTCCACGGTCGCCTGCGCGCTCTGCCAACGCGCCCTCGGCGCGGAACGTGTGCAGGGAGTTTATGTCGATACCGGCCTGATGCGCGAGGGCGAAACCGATTCCATGCGCCGCATACCCGGCCTCTCGGTGGAGTCCGCCGAAGATCGGTTCCTGGGCGCGCTCGCCGGGGTGCGCGACCCCGAGCGGAAACGCCACATCATCGGCGAAGAATTCGTGCGCGTGCAGGAGCGCATTATCGAATCCCGCCATCTGCTCGACGGCCACTGGATTCTCGGCCAGGGCACCATCTATCCGGACACCATCGAATCCGGCGGAACCGAAAAGGCCGCCGTCATCAAGACGCACCACAACCGCGTGCCCGGCATACAAAGGCTGATCGACGCCGGCCGCGTCGTGGAGCCCCTCCGCGCTTACTATAAGGATGAGGTTCGCGAGATTGGCCGGGAACTCGGGCTGCCCGCGGAGATCCTCGACCGCCACCCGTTTCCCGGACCCGGTCTGGCCATCCGCTGTCTCTGTTCCCAGATCGAAGCCGGCGTCCAGGCCACCGCCGACGGCTACATCCTGCCGGTCCACTCCGTCGGCGTGCAGGGCGATAGCCGCAGTTACGCGCCCGTGTTGTGTATCGACGCGCTCGACGCGCTGGATCACGCCCGCGCCACCGAACTGATCAATCGCATATCCGGCGTCAACCGCGTCGTCGCGCGCGTGCGCACCGCCGCGCCGCTGGCGGATCTGCGCGTGCGCGTCAGCGACCTCACGCCCGAGCGGCTCGCGCGCCTGCGGCATGCCGATGCCATCGTGCGCCGCCTCTCGCACTCGAGCGGTTTCGACCGCCGCATCTGGCAATTCCCGGTGGTGCTGATTCCGCTCGGAACCGGCGACGCGCCGGACTCCGTGGTCCTTCGTCCCATCGATTCCGTGGACGGCATGACCGCCCAGTCGGTCGCCATGCCCCATGACTTACTCGACTCTATCTCGACCGAGTTACTCTCGATCCCGGGTGTTAGTGGAGTATTCTACGATTTGACTCACAAGCCTCCCGCCACCATCGAGTGGGAGTAATGATGTGGCGCACGCTTCAGCGTGCTGCGGCGAACTTTAGTTCGCCGTCTGCTCACTTCTTCGGCTCACTGGTGCACTCCGCGCTCACCCACTTGCCAGCGCCGGTTGCATTGATGTTCATGGCGTGGGAACCGTCACCCGAGGTGAATTGCGAGGAGACCTTCACATGTTCCGGGTCGACGGCTTCGACACGGATCGTTCCGCTTGATTTTATCCCGGCGTTGCTGCATTCAAAGCGGAACTCCTGTTTGCTGGAAGACGCATTCACTACGGTGCGCTGGCACGATCCTTTCACCTCGCCGAAGTTCAACCCCTTATTCAGATCTTCCTTAGTGACGCAGTGCTTGTTCACAGTAGTCTTCGGGCCCGCTTTCATGCGCGCTTCGAGCATGGCCTTCTGTTCGGGGGTCATCTTAGCCAGGAGCTCCGGAGGGATCGGCGGTGCGCCGCTCGTCTGCATGGTCATCGTGCTCTCCCACATCCCAGGTCTGACGTCGAGGGCTGGAACTGAGTCGGCGGCGCAGGCCGCGCCCGCCAGAAGGGCAAGTCCAATTGCGTATTTTGTGTTCATGTTGGTCATGTTACCAATCTCCGTCCTCCGATTGCTATGGCTTCTCCTGCTCCACGATGGCCACGCCCCAAGGTTCCAGGCTGAGGGTCCCGCCATTCCCGAGCGAACGGTCCGAGAGTAACTCCCGGCCCGCGCCGTAAGGGTAGACTATCCGTTGCGGCCCCGGCGAGAAATTGAAGTAATAGTGGATTGGCTTGCCGGTGCGGCTGGCGCCGTGTTTCACCCTGACAGCCGCGGGTAACTTCTGGTCGGGTCCCATCAGTTGCGCCTGCTCGAGCATACGTTCCAGCACTTTCTGCTGTAGTTTGTCGCTCAGCACGGAGCCTTCATAGGTCAGCATGCCCTTGCCGAAATGGTTCTCCGTAATAGCCG
Organism: Bryobacterales bacterium; assembly: GCA_003132865.1. The sequence goes on along the minus strand of PKYZ01000324.1, from coordinate 4,764 downwards.
GATACTTCCCGAAGAACGGGTGATCGTAGTAGGCCAGCGCCTTCGCTTTATCTAGCAGCAGCATATCCGCCCAGTCGCTCACGCGGTTTTCGGCGCCTGCCTGGAACGGGTCGCCCTTGAGCGCCAGCGGCTTTGCGAGGTTCGAAAACTCCTGGTAGTGAAAGCCGGCAGCCTCGCGCAGAGGCCCCGGAGCCATCGCCGCGCGCACCGTCGAGTACTCGTCGCAGAAACCGCTTTTCAGCGTCAGCACCAAGTGCCCGCCGGCGCGCACGTAATCGACCAGCCGTTCGAGCAGCGCGTCGCTGGCGATGTACAGGGGCGGCGCTACGACAACTTTGTATGCGCTCAAGTCTGCGGTCTCGGGGAACACGAAATCCACGCCAACGTTCAGGCGGTAAAGCGCCCGGTACAGGCGGCGCATCTCCACGTCGTAACCGCCCGGATGGCTCCAGGGCATATCGCCGCCCGGTTGCGACACCAGAAACGGCATGTAATCGGTGCCGCGGCGCGAATCGTTGCTGTACAGCAGCGCCACAGAGCGAGATGCCTTCAAATCGACGATCCGCGGCCCGATGCGCTGCAACTCATGCGCGGTGCGCGCCACCTCCGCATAGGCGCGGCCGGGTTCCAGGTCGTGCGACAGCACGCCTTTCCAGTAGGTCTCCTGGCCGTAATGCAGCGAGTGCCAATGCCAGTACTCGACCATGTTGGCGCCCGTGGCGGCCATTAGGTAAACATCCTGGCGCAGTTGACCGTCGTAAGGCGGAAACTGCGAGCGCGAGTCCCAGCCGATAGTCTGGGCGTTAGTTTCAGTGACTAAGTAGTTGGCGCCCTTCAGCGACCGCGCAAAATCTCCGCCGTAGCTGGAGCCTTCGCCGTCGTAGAGATCCTGCGTCGGATGGTAGGGATTGATGCCCGCAATATCCAGGCTCTTCGAGATGGCGTACTCGTTGACGTCCGACCGGGTGGCGCCGCCGAAATCCTGCATGACGAACTGGTCGGGACGAAGGTATTCGCGCACCAGCGCGGCCTGCCAGGCCAGGTAGTGTGTCGCCAGCGAGTCCTGGTAGCGGTCCCACTCCAGTTTCCAGCCGGGATTCAGAATACCGTTGCGCGGCGGAACCTCGGACCAGTCATGCAGGCTCTGGCCCCAGTAGACCAGGCCCCAGATCTTGTTCAGGCGGTCGACACTGGAGAACTTCTCCTGCAGGTAGCGCACGAAGCCGGCCTGCACATTAGGACCCGCCGTGCCGTACGAAGTAGTCTCGTTATCGATCTGGTAACCGATAATCGCGCGATTGTCGCGATAATGTTCGGCAATCTTGCGGATCGCGCGCTCGGCATAGCGCAGAAAATCCGGGTTGGTGATGTCCATGTTCTGGCGAATGCCGTAGGTGGCTTTTTGGCCGTCCAGCCGGGTTACCAAAATCTCCGGATGCTCTTTGAACATCCACGGCGGAATCGAGTAGGTGGGCGTGCCCATGATGACGCGAATCTGCGCGCGCGCCAGGCGTTCCACGATGCGGTCCATCCAGGCGAACTCGAACCGGCCATCCTCGGGCTCCCAAAGACTCCAGGTGGATTCTCCAACGCGGACCACGTTGAGGCCGGCCTGCTGCATCAACTGGACGTCTTTGTCCAGGCGATCCTCCGGCATGTATTCTTCGTAGAAGGCGGCGCCGTAGAGGAACGTGTCCATCTTGCCGGGGGAGAAGCGTTCGGGGGTCTGCGCTTGAGTTCGGCTTCCTGCAATGGCAAGCAGAAGAAGCCATGGGGCGAGGCGGCGAGGCGAGGTCTTCATAGAACGCTCATCGTATCAGAAGGGGTTTCCCCGGTTGCCTCTGGGGTAGGATGGCTTGTGGGCAGGCAATCCTCCATTCACCCGGGAGAAATCCTCCGCGAAGAGTTCCTGTCTCCTCTCGGCATGTCGGCGCACCAGTTGGCCCAGGCGCTGCGGGTGCCTGCGACGCCCATCAACGACATTGTTAATGAGAAGCGCGGCATCGCGGCGGACACCGCTCTCCGGCTGTCGCGCTGCTTCGGCACGACACCCCGGTTCTCGATGAACATGCAGGCCTCCTGGGAGTTCGAGGTGGCAGATGATCGACTGGGCAACGCGGTAAGACGTGAGGTGCTGCCCAGGACCGCGTGAGCGTCCAGAGTCCGGACACATCCGTCCCGGCAGGTCATAGCCGGTCACTGAGCACAGACATGGCCGATTTCGGTTGCCAGCCGGACATGTTTGTCCGATAGGAGTGTGAGAGGCGGCGAGTTTGTGCGGCGCATATCAGACACTGGGCATCACGCAGGGAAACGGAGAGAGGGATGCGCTTTGGCAGGCTGCGGATTGTCTGGAGGAGGCGATCGCCGGAAGGGTTGCCGGCGGACGGGAGATCCCGAAAGCATCTAAAGCGGCGCGGGGCGAACGGCTGACTCCCGTCCGGGCGCCAATGGCTGCGAAGGCGGTACTCTATCTCGCAATGCGGGAGGCCGGAATGACTAATACTAATGTGCAGTTGGCGCGAAAACTTGGTTGCGACGAGAAGGAAGTGCGGCGTATGCTCGATCCCAGGCACCCCACCAAATTGCCCCGGATCACGGAAAGTGTTAGTGGCCGTCCGTGAATGGATCCGCCCCTATGGTGCCCACCAGTTCCGCCAGGTACGCCACCGAGCTGACGCGCGTCATCAGAGCGCGGGCTTCGGCCAGCCGGCTTCGCACGTCGAACTGCCCCGATCCGGGGCCGGATACAAAGGCCTCCAATGCCGCGATGTGGCGGCTCCACAAGGCGATGTCGCGCTCCTGTTTCGCGCGCAAACGTTCCTTGTACCAATCGCTCGCCAGCACGGATTCCCGCGTGAACATCTCGCGCACCCGCGGGTACTCCTGCTGGGCGAAGCGCGACGCCAGGATTTCCTGCTCCTCGTGCTCCATGTCTTGAATTCCCTGGCGGATTTCTTCCATGTATTGCGGGCCTTGGTCGAAGGTGAGAATCCGGTGGGCGGCGCCGAAGCCTTGGTCGTGACCAATCTTCAGAAGCGCCTCCAGCAGGTCGAGGTGGTGCAGAATCAAGGGCTCCAGCTTGTCGACGCGGGCCTGTTGGCGGGGGTTGTCGGCAGTCAACTTCCGGACCGCTTCGAGCCGGTGGCGGGTCTTGGTCAGGCCTGCGGAGTAAGGAACCAGATAGGACTCCTGGTCCGTCATGAGGAACCCGCACAGCTCTGCTTCGGCCTTGGTGACGCCTGCCGCGGTGGCTTCGAGCTGCGTGAGGACGTCGTGGGTGTGAGCCACCCAGCGGGCATTCTCCACCAATTTCGTCGAAGCGCGATAAACCGCCGCACTGATGCCGATCAGGCAGACGGCCAGCCCGGCAGCCGCGGACTTCTTTTGTTAATTAACGGGGCGAGCGGCCGCGTGGCGCCCTATTTGATCCCAATCACCATGGAGTCCGGGCCTACCAGGTACTCGACATGTGCCTCGCGGAATCCGGCTTCCTTCATCCAGCCGATGCAGTCCGCCCCCGTGTAGTCGAATCCCTCGGCGGTTTCAATCAACATGTTGAGGCTCATGAGCAGCCCGAAGACATTCCCCGAACGCTCGTCGTCGATAATGCTTTCGTATACAATCAGGGCGCCGCCGGCCGGCACGGCCGCATACGCTTGCTGCACGAGCCTGCGCTTGTCCGCCAGACCCCAATCGTGGAGGATATGGCCCATGACGATTACGTCCGCCTGCGGCATTGGGTCGCTGAAGAAGTTGCCCGGAACGAAGCGTAGACGTTGGGATAGCTGGTTCTGTTCGACGTAGTCTTCGAAGATCGGCCCGACTTCGGCCAAGTCGAATCCCATGCCGGACAGGTGCGCATGCGCGCGGGCAATCTGCACGGCCGTGTCGCCCTGGGCCGTACCGGCATCCGTGAAGGTCCGGTACCGGGTCCAAGGAAACTTTGCGGCGATGGCCAGGTTGGCGGCGCGGCTGATTCCCGTCATGGCGGCGAGAAACTCGCGCAGCCGGGCGGGATCCGCGTACAGCGCTTCGAAGGCGGAAGCCTCGCCGGTTCTTGCCTCATTCTGCGGCTTGCCGGTGCGGAGCGCCTCGGTGAGACGATTCCAGAAGCCGAATAGCCGATGATTGGCCATTTCCAGGATTCCGCCCAGATACGAAGGCTTGCGTTTGTCGAGATACAGGTCCGTAGCCGGCGTGTTGTGATACGTGCCATCAATCCGGACAAGGAACCCGAGCGCTACCAGCGCATCGAGAAAGTCGCGCGCCGCTCTGGGATCGAGGCCCAGGCGGCCGCGCAGGGTCTCCAGATCCTCGGGGTGCCTACTCAATTCGGTGAATACCCCGATCTCCACCGCGCTGAGCAGCGCTTTGGACGCCCAGAAGCCCATGCCCACTTGCAGAATGTGTTCAGGCGTCGGATGTTCGCCGGCCATAGACAATTCGGTCTCCTCCGTATTGGGGAATTGTACACCAGCGCCCGCATGCGCTGCCTTAAGGCAAGCGCTTCGCGCGCATCGCACGGCCCTTGCACAGCGTCCTTGCCGGACGAGGCCATTGGAAGCTGTAACCGCGGGTTGTGGGCCGGATTGCCGGTGGCGCGCCGGCCGCAGAATGCGGGCAAGCTGATGGTCGTGATCATCCCGTCATTCGGCGAACGCTACCTGAGCACGGCGCTGTTTCGCGGGACTGGCCGATTAACCTATCGGGACTACGCCGCGCCGGGACCCCGCCCCGCCTGGATCTCCTCGGCGAGCGCGG
>PKYZ01000902.1:3219-9826 GCA_003132865.1 Bryobacterales bacterium | reverse complement strand
AAGGAACTCACCATGTGAATTATCCGTTCGACATGTAGCTATCGAGCGCAGTGCGGAGCAATCCGTAGGGCGAAGCCTCGAAAAAGCGAACCTGCGAGCCGCAGCGCAAGCGAACCTGATTCGGCCTCGTTACGCAAATGGTGCTGGTTAGCCGGCCTGATTTGGTGAAACCTGAAACCGGTGAAGAGCAAACGGACGTAGGGCCACCGGAGCACTCGGGGTGGTTGAGGGCAGCGCGCAGGGAAAGATCAGCAGAGGAACCTGGGAAGCCCGGGTGTGGGGGCGTGGCCGAGCCACGTGGCTGCCGGCGGGAATACATAACTGCAGGCGGTCCACAACCGGGAATCGGAGGGGCCCATAGTAGCGAAGAAGCGGGTAACGACCGTGGAGCGAAGGGGCCTCACTGAAAGCAAGTTTCGGTAAGAGGAAAGGAGAGCCGCTTGGGAGACCCGACTACGGAAGACTGGGAGTTGGCAGGCGTGGAAAACGCTGGCCCGCTGCCGGAGAAACTCTCTTTGCTGAGACAGAAACTACATCAGAAGGCGAAGCAGGAGCCGAGATACCGGTTTTACGCATTATATGACCGGCTCTATCGGCGGGATACGCTGGAAGCGGGATGGAAAAGGGTGCGCGCCAACGATGGGGCACCCGGGGTGGATGGCTTATCGATCGCACAGATCGGGAAGTCGGAAGCGGGCGTGAAAGGATTCTTGGATGAGATTCAGGAATCGCTGCGCGCCAAAACCTACAAACCGCAGCCAGTGAGGCGCGTGAACATCGAGAAGGACAACGGCAAGCTACGACCTTGGGAATTCCAACGGTGCGAGACCGGGTGTCCAGATGGCGGCCCTGTTGATACTGGAGCCGATCTTCGAGCAGATTTTGAGGATTGTTCCTATGGGTTTCGTCCGGGCACCTGCGGTTATGTATTCCCGCCGGCAGCCGTGTGGTTCGGCCACACCCTCACAGCCGGGTCTCCCAGGTTCCTGTGCCGATCTTTTCCCTGCGCGCTGAACATGGCCTGTATGCAAGCCCGTAACGGGCATGCTAGTATGGAAGAGTTCACGTCATTGCGGGGACGTAGTTCAGTTGGTTAGAACGCCGGCCTGTCACGTCGGAGGTCGCGGGTTCGAGCCCCGTCGTCCCCGCCATTCCTTTCAATCACTTCCGAGCCCTTACCGCCGTCCTCAAAATTCGGTTTGTCAGTAGCTGTGCTACGAAGTTCCTCGGCGATCATTTCCACCGTCTGCTGTTTCATGAGCGGCGAGAGGTGTTCATAGCGCTCCAGTTCCCGGCTGCGGTGGCCGGTGAGCTTACGGATAATGGCTTCGGGGATCCTTCGCAAAAAGAGGATGGTGGCCGCCATGTGGCGCAGGTCATGAATTCTGAGGTTTTGGATGCCGGCGCGTTCGCAGGCCTTCTGAAAGGGCTTTCGGATGTCCCGCAGGTACTCTTGCTTCCCCTTGAAGCCGACATTAGCCCAGTCGGCCGGAAATAGGTAAGCGCTCGCGCCGTAGCTTGGGAGATTCTTGAGTGCGCGGATGGCCTCATTCGCGAGAGGCAATCTCTTTGGCCGCCCGTTCTTCGATCTCGGTACGTAAAGGTGTGGCGCAGATGGTGCTGTCCAGAGTAGACATGCCAGTTCCCGATCGCGGTTTCGCACCCAGTAGCGCAGGTTCGCACCGAATTGCCGCCGGAGTTCTTGCAGGTTCGGGGATGGATCCCGAGTAGGCGGATTGAAGTCGTCAGCTCTGCCCGTGGCCAGAGCGTTCCGGAGACGGATGACCAGAGTCCCACAGCTAAGATGACAGGTCAGGAGGCCTGTCCTACTTACTGTTGGTCCTTCTGCTGGTCCTTGGCCGTCTCTCCGGGACGCAGCAGCGTGGGCGCCTTCTTCTTTTCCTTCTCGGCCTTGGCTTCTTCGGCTTTCTTCGCGTCGCGCTCGGTGGGCGTCATGGCGTCCTCGCGTTCCTTCGTCTCTTTGGCTTGCTTGGTCGCAACCGCCGCGGCGCGCACGGTGGGATCCTGCCGCGCCAGGTCCAGGCTGTCATTGGTCCCGTCGAGGGATTGCCTCAGGACGAAATCGTAGCGGGACATGTCCTTCGGCTGGCTGTCCTGGATCTTCTGCAAACCGAGCAGCATCTCCGACTCGGCGGTGGCCACGGCCGCCAGGCCCACCTTGATATCCACACGGCGCTGCAAGGCGTCGTCGGCCACCGTATCGATAGCGTCGATAATGTTCGAGTAGTCGTCCAGAGCGTCGTGGATCAGGATCGAGCGGCCGGGCTTCTCCTTGGCCAGCCAGTGATCGACCTGGCTGAGGCGCTGCCGGGCGAAATGAATGTAGAGCGCCAATCGCTCGTTGGGGTCCTGCGCCTCGCGGATCTGGTCCGATTCGTCCACGGTCAGATAATCCCGCTGTTGCTGCGCCGCGAGGGGCGCGGCCAACAGCGCGCAAATCAGCAAAGCCTTCATTTCTCTTTGCCCTCCAATACTCCCAACAACAGATCGTCATGCACCTGCTGGATCTTGGCCTTCACGGCATCGAGCATGGGACGATCCGTCACGTCCATCGCCCGCTGGAACGCATCCAGCCGGCGCAACAGGTCGCGCGTGGAACTCTCGGCGCGTTTGAACCACTTGGGGCTCTTACGCGGATTCTTACCCGTCTCATGGAGAGACGCCTCCGCCAACTCCACGGATTCCTGAATTTCCTTGACGAACGTCGTTACTTGCGCGTTCTGGCCCTTCTCGTACGCGTCGCGCGCCTGGGTCAGTGCGTCGAAGGCACGGTCCAGCGCCAGCATGGACCGTTTCCCCAGATTCGGTTCGGCTTTCACTTGCTGGAGATCGGCCCGCAGCAGGCCGCCCACAAGCACGACCGCCAGCAGTAAGCGCGAGGTCATCGCTTGCTTAGCTCCCTGTCCAGGAGCTTGGCGCGCTGCCGCGCCTTCCACTCTTCGTCTGGAAACTTGCCCTTGCTGCGGGCCAAGAATTCGCGGTAATATTCGAGCGCCGGCTTCAAGGCGCGCAACTTATCGTAAGTAATGGCGTGAAAGTAGTAATTCGCCGGCGTGTCGTCGCCCAACNNGGGCGCGGTCGAGCGCCGCCAACGACTCGGGAAATTTCTCCGACATGTATAACATGCCCGCCAGCTCGTTCCAGGCTTCGCACGAATCCGGCTTCAGCTTGGTGGCTTGAAAGAACTGCTGCGCCGCGGGATCGTATTTCTTCGAATCGCGCAGCCCGCGCCCGTACATCATGCGCAGCGAGTAGTTGCCCGGCTCCGCGGCGACGCTCTGGTCGAGCAGGGGCAGCGCTTTGGCGAACTGTTTCTCGAACAGGTACGCGGTAGCCAGGGCCAGCCGGTTGGCCGGCGTGGGATCTTTTTGCATGGCGGCTTCGAGCGGCGCGATGGCATCCGCCGAATGCTGGCTTTCGAGCAGTAACTGCCCGACATGTTCCTGGGCGGCCGCATTTTCCGGGAATTCCCGGTAGATGGAGATGGCTTCGGCGTTCCGATGGTTCTTCTCGTACAGCCCCGCGAGTTCCAACAACCCATCGCGATAGTTCGGGTCGAGTTGCGCGGCCGCCCGGAAATGCGGCACGGCATCCGCCAGCCGATCTTGCCGGACCTGTGCGTGCGCCAGGCCCAATTCGGCCGCGGCCGATTTCGCATCCAGATCTAGAGCGGCGCGGTATTGCTCCTCGGCCTTGGCGGCATCGCCCGATTCGAGCAGCGCCTGGGCCCAATACAGCCGCGGACGGAATTCCTTGGGCTTCCGATCCACGGCCGGTTGCAGATATTCGGCGGCGGCACTCGCCTGCTTATCGCGGATGAGGAGGATGCCGGCGTTCAACTCAGCTTCGTACAAGCCGGGTTTCAGCTCCAGCACTTTCTTATATTCCGCGAGGCTCTCGGCATCGCGCTTCAGCATGGTATAGGACAGCGCCAGGTTGAAGTGCGCCCCATAATCCTTGGGGTCGGCGGCGACAGCTTTGCCGAACAGTTCGGCGGCCTGGCCGTACTTCCCGCCATCAAGGGCTTTCAGGCCTTCGGCAGTGTAATCCGGCGTTTGCAGGAAGAGCAGGACAGCGGCGCACGCCCACATACCACTATTCTACGCGCGCGCGGCATCTTCTACGCGTGCGCTACTTCCGCGAGCACCTGCCGCAGGAATTGGCCCGTGTAGGACCCCGGCGCCTTGGCGATCTGGGCGGGCGTGCCGGTGGCCACTACGTAGCCGCCGCGATCGCCGCCTTCGGGTCCCAGATCGATCACCCAATCCGCCGCTTTGATCACTTCCAGGTTGTGCTCGATGATCAACAGGCTGGCGCCGTTTTCGATCAGACGCCCGAAGGCCGCCAGCAGCTTGGCGATGTCATCGAAGTGCAGGCCGGTGGTCGGCTCGTCGAAAATATACAGCGTGCCCGCGCAGGAGGCCTGTGCCAGATGTGCAGCCAGCTTCACGCGCTGCGCTTCGCCGCCGGAAAGCGTGGTCGCCGATTGTCCCAGCCGCAGATAGCCGAGGCCCACGTCGGCCAACACCTGGAGCTTTTGCGTGAGGCGCTTCTGGCCGCGGAAGAACTCGATGGCCTCGTGCACCGTCAGTTGCAGCACTTCGTGGATGTTCAGCCCGTTGTATCTTATTTCGAGGACGCCGGTCTTGAAACGCGTGCCCTTGCACTCTTCGCAAACCAGCTCGACATCGGCCAGAAACTGCATCTCCACGGTGACGGTGCCATCGCCCTGGCACGTTTCGCAGCGCCCGCCCGGAATGTTGAACGAGAAGTGACCGGCGGTGTACCCGCGCTTTTCGGCGTCGCGCGTGGAGGCGAAGAGCTGCCGGATCAGGTCGAACACCTTGATATAAGTCACTGGGTTGGAGCGCGGGGTGCGGCCGATCGGCGACTGATCGATCATGATGGTCTCACTAATCGGTTCGGCGCCCTCGATCTTGCGGCAGGCGAGCTTCAGCGACGGCTCGAGCGAGGCTTCGTCAGGCGTGTCCGGCGTGGCGGGTTCGCGCTCCGGCGACGGAGCTTTGTGCAGCGCCTGCATGGAGCGGTAGATGACGTCGTGCACCAGTGTAGATTTGCCGGAACCCGAAACGCCGGTGACGACCACCATCGCGCCCAGCGGAATCTCCACGTCGATGTTCTTCAAGTTGTGGGTGCGCGCGCCGAAGAATCGCAGGCGCCGGGCGCGCGTCACGGCGTGGCGCACGCTGGGGATCGCCACGCGCATCTCGCCCCGCAGATAGCGGCCTGTGAGCGACTGGCCATCGCGCAGCAGGTCCGGGTAGGAGCCTTCATAAACGATCTCGCCGCCGTGCTCGCCCGCGCCCGGCCCCAGGTCCACGATATGGTCGGCTGCCCGCATGACGTCCGGGTCGTGCTCCACTACCAGGATGGTATTGCCGATTTCGCGCAGCTCATGCAGAATGCGGATCAACCGTCCGGTGTCGCGCGCATGCAGCCCGATAGAAGGCTCGTCGAGCACGTAGCACGAGCCCACCAGCCGCGATCCCAAACAGGTGGCGAGCTGGATGCGCTGCGCTTCGCCGCCCGATAGCGTGGCCGAGAGGCGCTCCAGCGTCAGGTAATCGAGCCCCACATCGTACAGAAACTTGAGCCGCTGCCGGATCTCGACTAGGATCTTCTCTGCGATGGCGGTTTCTTCCGGCGAAAGCTGCAATCGATCGAAGAAGGCCACGGCCTCGCCGATGTTCATGCGCACGACATCGTAAATGTTGCGTTCGCTCACGCGGATGCAGAGCGCCTCTTTGCGCAGGCGCGCGCCCTTGCATTCGGGGCACAACGCATAGCCCCGGTAGCGGCTCAGGAACACGCGCACGTGCAGCTTGTATTTCTTGGTTTCCAGGTATTCGAAGAAGTTGCGTATGGCGGCGAAGACCGTCTCCTGTTCCTTTTCGGCGAGGTCGCAAAAGGGCACGGTCAGGCGCACGCCCTTGCTGTGCGCCGTCTTGCGGAAGTTGCCCAGCCAGGATCGGTACTTGGGCTTGGTCCACGGATCCACTGCGCCGGCTTCGAGTGTCTTGCTTTTGTCCGGGATCACCAGGTCCATATCGAAGTCGATGGTGTTGCCGAAGCCCTGGCATCGCGGACAGGCGCCGAAGGGATTGTTGAAGCTGAACAGGCGCGGCTCGGGATCGACGAAAGTGAGGCCGCACTGCTTGCAGGCGAACTTCTCGCTGAAGCGCAGGGGAAGGCAGGCGGAACCGCCTGCCCCACCAGCCCCACCAGCCGCAGGTTCCAGTACGATCTCGCCCGCTTCGCGATAGCCGATCTCGACCGTATCGACCATGCGCTGGCGCAACTCCGGACCCTGCTCGGCGGGGATGGCGAGGCGGTCGACCAGGATGAACACCGGCTTCGAAAAGTCGATATCCAGCAGCGATTCGGGCGTGGAGAATTCGAAGGTGCGGCCCGCCTGAAACAGCCGGTTGAAGCCCTTCTTGCGCAAATCGAAGAGATGATCGCGCAGCGCCTGCGTGTTGGGGTGGGCTTCCGCGCTCACGGGAAACAGCGCGTACCAGCGCGAGCCGGCGGGCAGAGCCAGCAGCCGCTGCGCCACCTGATCCAC
>PKYZ01000902.1:0-3127 GCA_003132865.1 Bryobacterales bacterium | reverse complement strand
CAGCGACGATTTGCCGGACCCGGACACACCGGTGATTACAGTCAACTGGTTGTGGGGTAGCGACAGCGAAATATTCTTGAGGTTGTGGACCCGCGCGCCGCGAATCCGGATGTATTCTTGCAAGCTCAACTTCAGTATAGCAGCGGGGGGCAAGGGGGGAGGCGGTTGGGGGTGGATTTGGGTTCAGGAAAGTTTTTGTACGAACAAAGCCAATTTCGTGTAAGAATTTTGGAATCAGTTGTTTACTGGCTTGTTTTGAGGTGGAAAAGCAGGTGGACCGGGCTTACGGCTATTTATATCCGACAGATGTGATCAGGGCTCTTCCAGTGCGTTCAATTCTTCGTCCGTCACGCCTGTTCTCCCGTTTCGCGCGCCCTTTCTTTCTCCGCCAGCCACTGCTGCACGACGTCCCGCTTATCCAGACGCCTTTTCGTGCGCTTCGGCTATCCGCTGATGGGCCTGGGCCGCATCCGCCAGTCTTGCGGTCGCTTCCTTGAGGGCGAGACAGTCGTCGTACAGACGGGCCAGAGAATTCCAGAATTCCATCTTCTCGTCGTCGCTCACGTGTTTCCTCCTCTTCAGTGTAACTCTGCTACGGCGTTAACTATAACTAACGAGCCCTTCCTCGTTGGCCGACTACTTCTACCCCGCCGCGCTGACGGGAAATAGCGCGTACCAGCGCGAACCGGCGGGCAGGGAGAGCGGCCGCTGCGCCACCTGATCCACGGTGTCGCGCTCCACGCGCGTGCCGCAGTTGGGGCAAGAGGTGCGCCCCACGCGGGCGAACAGGAGCCGCAGAAAGTCGTAGCATTCGGTGGAGGTGGCCACCGTGGATCGCGGATTCCGGCTGGTGTTCTTCTGCCGGATGGCGATGGCGGGTGCGATGCCGTCGATATCCTCCACCGCGGGCTTTTCCATGCGTTCCAGAAACTGGCGGGCATAGGCGGAAAGCGACTCGACATAGCGGCGCTGGCCCTCGGCATAGATGGTGTCGAACGCCAGCGACGATTTGCCGGACCCGAACACACCGGTGATTACAGTCAACTGGTTGTGGGGTAGCGACAGCGAAATATTCTTGAGGTTATGGACCCGCGCGCCGCGGATCCGGATATATTCTTGCAAGCTCAACTTCAGTATAGCAGCGGGGGGCAAGGGGGGAGGCGGTTGGGGGTGGATTTTGGGGTAAATGCGATTTGGACAAACGAAGCCAATTTCTAGTAAAGCCATTAGAATCAACTTCCTAGTGGCTGTTTTTGCGGCGAAAAAAGGCTGGATCAGGCGTGGTGGGGTAGGTTGTGACCGACGTGACCCGCGTCATTGTGGGGGCCGCGTCTCGATGGCCGTGACGCGCTCCTCCAGGGCGTTCAGCCGCTCGTTGAGATCGTTGTCGGAACCTCCAGGCGGTGCATGCGCGCGAAATTGCCGCGTGCGAACCGCTCCAGGCCGCGCAGGATCTCGGTTTACATGTCGCGCATGGTTTCCAACGTCCGCGCTTCCATGTCCCGCATGGTCTCGTGCAATTTATCGAAACGCCGGTTCAGTTCTTCGTCTGTCATGCCTGCTTTCCTTTTTCGCGCGACCGCCGTTTTCCCGCCAACGATTGTCTCACGACCTGCAAGGCCTCGCTCGCGCGTTGCAGCGCCAGACTGGAATCGCACAGCTTCCGCAGCTCTTTCCGGAATTCCATCCTTTCATCGTCGCGCACGGCTTCCCTCCTCTTCAGTGTAACTCTGCTATGGCGCGGTCGTTCTGAAGGCGGCGAGCAGTCCGTCCAAAGTCGAGCTGGCGGTTATCACGTCGTGGGGAATCAGCACGTACGACCACGGCTTGCCGCCGGCTGTCCGGGCGTGTTCCGTGGCGTGCTTGCACCATTCAACAGCAGCCCGCGCCTTTGCGAGGACTACCTCGTCCGTCATCTCGCTTGCGCGCTTCGGTTCGCACAGCAGTTTTTCGGTCTTTGTTTCCACGGCGAAATCGGGTTCGTATGGAAATTCCTGGTGCGCGTGGCGGTAGAAGATCTGGAACTGGGCCTTGGCGGGCTTGAACCACTTCTCAACCCCCGGATCTTGCTCGAGGATGACCGCGAAGCGCCGTTCCGGGTCCGAGTCGAATTTCTGCACTTGATACAAGCACTTGCGGAACCCGCCGAAGAGGATGCTCCGAATGTACTGCTTCTCGTTTACGGGCGCACGGAAGTTCACGGGCGCTTCGCCCGCCGGACGGGTGTAGTTGTTCTCCCGAAGGGTTCAGGAAAGCTTTTGTACGAACAAAGCCAATTTCTTATAAAGCTATGTGAATCAATGATTTACTGGCTGTTTTGGCGGTAGCGGAATTACGGGATGGGGTTTGGTGAGGTCCGTTGTGACCGACATGACTCGTGCCTCAGTGACAGCCTGGGCCCTGTGCGTCATCGTGGGGGCCGCGTCTCGATGGCCGTGACGCGCTCCTCCAGTGCATTCAGCCGCTCGTTGAGGTCGTTGTCGGACACCTCCAGGCGGTGCATCCGTGCGAAGTTGCCGCGTGCGAACCGTTCCAGACCGTGCAGGATCTCGGTTTGCATGTCGCGCATGGACTCCTGCAACTGATCGAAACGCCGGTTCAATTCTTCGTCCGTCACGCCTTCCCTCCCTCTTCGCGCGCGCGTTGCAGCGCAAGGCTGGAATCGTACAGCCGCCCCAGCGCCTTCCAGAATTCCATCTTTTCGCCGTCGCTCACGCCTTTTCTCCGTTTTTCCTACGGGCACCCATGCGGGCCGTCTTCCGTTGCCGTTCGCTTATCCCAGAACCTTCCCTGGCTTGAGATCATTGTACAAGCGCCGAAGATGCGCCTGCCATCCGGAACTCAAGATTGAAATGGCGACGGCGGCGGAAATGGGGTGTTTCTGGGGGATGGTAGAGAGAGATAAGAAACTGCGCCACCTGGCCAAAATTGAAGGCCTGCGGCCAGACTATCTACAGGTTTTCTGCGATTGCCTTTTTATCAGCCTTTGCACTCCGCAAGTCCGGTATTCTTGCAAGCTCAACCTCAGTATAACAGCGGGGGCAAGGTCGGTCGCCTTTTTTGGAGTGGATTTCTGGGGCAAGACGTTTCTGGATTATTCTAACTAACTAGATGACCGTTCTGCTAA